>NZ_JBWXGD010000006.1:0-78557 GCF_059900875.1 Lactobacillus sp. XV13L
CGCCGAGAGTAGTTGGTGGGAGACTGCCTGCGAGGGTAGGACGCTGCCGTGCTTTATGGAGGATTAGCTCAGCTGGGAGAGCATCTGCCTTACAAGCAGGAGGTCACAGGTTCGAGCCCTGTATCCTCCATACCGAGTCGTTAGCTCAGTCGGTAGAGCATCTGACTTTTAATCAGAGGGTCGACGGTTCAAGCCCGTCACGACTCATGGCCCCATTTTGCGGGTGTGGCGGAATTGGCAGACGCGCTAGATTTAGGTTCTAGTGTTCTCGGACGTGTGGGTTCAAGTCCCACCACCCGTATTCGCCAGTATTGTACCATATTTACATTATGCCGATTTAGCTCAGTTGGTAGAGCATCTGTCTTGTAAACAGGGGGTCGTACGTTCAAATCGTATAATCGGCATTACATATTTATGCGGAAGTAGTTCAGTGGTAGAACATCACCTTGCCATGGTGGGGGTCGCGGGTTCGAATCCCGTCTTCCGCTTTCATTACTTGCCGGGGTGGCGGAATTGGCAGACGCACGGGACTTAAAATCCCGCGGTTGGTTTCAACCGTACCGGTTCGACTCCGGTCCTCGGCACTTAATGACGCACCCTTAGCGCAACTGGATAGAGTGTCTGACTACGAATCAGAAGGTTGAAGGTTCAAATCCTTCAGGGTGCATATAACGGGAAGTGGCTCAGTTTGGTAGAGCACCTGGTTTGGGACCAGGGGGTCGCAGGTTCGAATCCTGTCTTCCCGATTAGTAATCTTTTTGTGGTTACTTTATTGGCGGTGTAGCTCAGCTGGCTAGAGCGTCCGGTTCATACCCGGGAGGTCGAGGGTTCGATCCCCCCCGCCGCTATTTGCTAGAGCTTGGACCTTTAGCTCAGTTGGTTAGAGCAGACGGCTCATAACCGTCCTGTCGTAGGTTCGAGTCCTACAAGGTCCATTTGATGGGTTTTGTACTTTTATATTAACATCGCGGGATGGAGCAGTCTGGTAGCTCGTCGGGCTCATAACCCGAAGGCCGGTGGTTCAAATCCACCTCCCGCAATATGGTCCATTGGAGCAGTGGTTTATCTCGCCTCCCTGTCACGGAGGAGATCATCGGTTCAAATCCGATATGGACCGTAAGATGGCTCGGTAGCTCAGTCGGTAGAGCAAAGGATTGAAGCTCCTTGTGTCGGCGGTTCGATTCCGTCCCGCGCCATTAACAAAATAATTTTGTGCGGGTATGGTTTAGTGGTAAAACGAAAGCCTTCCAAGCTTTAGTCGCGAGTCCGATTCTCGTTACCCGCTTTTTGGGGCCTATAGCTCAGCTGGTTAGAGCGCACGCCTGATAAGCGTGAGGTCGATGGTTCAAGTCCATTTAGGCCCATTATGGAGACTTACTCAAGTGGCTGAAGAGGCGCCCCTGCTAAGGGTGTAGATCGGGTTATTCCGGTGCGAGAGTTCAAATCTCTCAGTCTCCGTTTATAAAAGCCTTCAATTGTCACGATTGAAGGCTTTTTTGTCTCTTTGGCAAACATCCTGTTGATAGAGTTTGATAATATTTTTGATCGAGCATCAGGTGACTGAAGCTGCGGTAGCCGTATGCAGTGCGTTCAATCTGTTTGATCTTGCGGTTGACCCCTTCTAGGCAGCCGTTAGATTCTTTGTACTTGGCTGCGTTAAGCAGGTTAGATAGATTGTCCTTGAAAGTTTTGCGCGTAGTCCTCATCTGCCAGCCTAATTTTTCTAGCTGGTCAAAGGGCTTGAGATAGAGTCTTCAGAAATATTTGAGCAGGCGATAATTGCGACTAGCCTGGGATACTGCTTCATGATCTGAATGCGGCAGGCGTTAAATGAGCGGTTGAGCATCTGGACGACGTGGAAGCGGTCCAGAATCACCCGAGCATTCGGGAAAAGTTCCTTGGCCATGCCCGCATAATAGTAGTTGAGGTCCATGGAAACCGTTTTGACGCGGCGGCGTACAAGCCGGGGTAATGTCTGAAGTAGGTCATGATGGCCTGCTTATAGCGTGTTGGCAGGATCTTGACCACCTGGTTAATTTTCAGGTTAGGGTCTTTAATGTTGAGTAAAAGTTTAATATAATCAAGTTGAGAGGTCATTAGTAAACTCCTAAATAGATCTGAAGAGTAGTGTCAAAAGATATATGGCAAGAGGGTTGAGGGCCTCTTTTATTGTGCCCAAAAAATCCTGCTGGTAGCATATCATAGAAGCTAGACTAAGATATCTATCAACAGGATTTCTTATAGAGCACTTTTACGTGCTCTTGCCACTACTGTCGCAAGAAAAAATTTATAATATTTGGTTGGATATCAAGCAAGCAAATTGTTTGGTGCTGTTAGGATTTGTTTAAAATCATTACCATTCAAGATCAATTGAATGCATCTGGCGAATGATGATAATGACTTTATATCAGATGTTATAGCTAAATATATATAACCAATAATGTGGACCGTGACCTCTATTCTACAACTAAATTAAAGTAATAGAAATAAACTATGCAGGCATATGCCACTGCTATTGTTACAATTGATCAGGTCAACAAGGAACTGGAAAAGGAATGGCAAGAAGCCATTAGTAAACTTCAAGGTAGTTACGGTTCAGAGGCAATTACTTCTAGTGTTAACGGGCACGTTTAGCCAAAAAGTTTCTGATAGCAACTCGATGGCTGAGTTTGAAGCTGCGAAGCTAAAGGCGGAGCAGAATATTGCCAAAGCTGTTATCCAGGACGCGGCTGCGAGCGCTAAGAACAGAGTCGATGAAGACGAAGTCAAGCACAAGGACGGCAGCAAGTTCGCAGACAGTGAGAAGGCTACAATCAAGGCTAATATTGACAAGGCAGCAGCTGATGGCGTGGGTAAAATCAGCACAGACAAGACTGCTGGTGAAGCCAACAGCATTTGTGACGATGCGGTCAATATTGATGGCAAGTCGTTAAGATTGGTTCACGATGCATATAATTGGGATTATCTGACAAATCGCTTCTATAACTAGAACCAAGCAAAATGCATCCAAAATGCCGGGCACCATGTTAGTAAGTTAAAAATCATTGCTAAATGAGTGTGTCAAAGTTGCCTGACTTTGCCGCTAAGCGGCAATTGCTAAATGGTGCGGGGGAGAAGTGTTATGGTGGCCAGCAGCGGGTGCTGTTTGGTGCTACTTAATGAAGATAAGATAAATTGGCTTTTTTTATTTAAAGGACTTGCAAGTTGACTTGTAATCCTGTATTATGAATAGCGTTGTGATTGAGTATGCACGCACGAATAAATTTATCAAGCGCGAAAAAGTTGTTGACTTTTACGGGTGAATTAGGTATTATAATTAAGCGTGTTGTCAATGTAGCAGCAATATGACCCGTTGGTCAAGTGGTTAAGACATCGCCCTTTCACGGCGGTAACATGGGTTCAAATCCCGTACGGGTCATTACCGTTATTGGTATATTTACATTTTGGAGGATTACCCAAGTGGCTTAAGGGGACGGTTTTGAAAACCGTTAGACGGTTCTGCCGTGCGTGGGTTCAAATCCCACATCCTCCTTTAATATTAGCGCGGGATGGAGCAGTCTGGTAGCTCGTCGGGCTCATAACCCGAAGGCCGGTGGTTCAAATCCACCTCCCGCAATATGGTCCATTGGAGCAGTGGTTTATCTCGCCTCCCTGTCACGGAGGAGATCATCGGTTCAAATCCGATATGGACCGTAAGATGGCTCGGTAGCTCAGTCGGTAGAGCAAAGGATTGAAGCTCCTTGTGTCGGCGGTTCGATTCCGTCCCGCGCCATCAGCCTGGAGGAGTAGCGAAGTGGCTAAACGCGGCGGTCTGTAAAACCGCTCTCTCTGAGTTCGGCGGTTCGAATCCACCCTCCTCCATAATAGGGATATAGTATAAAGGTAGTACATCGGTCTCCAAAACCGCTAGTGTGGGTTCAATTCCTACTATCCCTGTTTAACCTTCATGGCGGAATTGGTGAAGGGGTTAACACACCGGTTTGTGGATCCGGCATACATGGGTTCGAATCCCATATTCCGCCCTAGCATTGGGATATAGCCAAGCGGTAAGGCACTAGACTTTGACTCTATTATGCGCTGGTTCGAATCCAGCTATCCCAATCTATTAATAAAATATTATTCGATGGCGGTGTAGCCAAGTGGTAAGGCAGAGGTCTGCAAAACCTTAATCGTCGGTTCAAATCCGATCCCCGCCTTAGGTGGTTCACTCATTGAACTATTCTTAACAAGATATTATGGCGGTGTGGCGGAATTGGCAGACGCGCCAGACTCAAAATCTGGTGTCCGTTTAGGACGTATCGGTTCGACCCCGATCACCGCTATCAGTTAGCAGCTCCAAGCAGGAGCTGCTTTTTTGTTATAAAAAGCAGGTTTTTCTTTCCAAAAATTGCACAAGCAGGACCAAATCTTTATAATACTTCTAGATGGAGGTGTCTACATGAATATTGGTATTTTTACCGATACATATTTTCCCCAGCTGAGTGGTGTGGCGTCATCGGTTAAGACGCTGAAGGAGGCGCTCGAAGAGCAGGGGCACAACGTTTTTATCTTCACGACGACCGACCCGCACCTTGAGAAGGGGATGGTTGAGGCCAACGTCTTCCGCTTCAGCAGCGTGCCGTTCATCTCCTTTACCGACCGGCGCGTAGCCTTTAGAGGCTTCTTTGAAGCGACCAAAATTGCGCGCGAGGTCAAGCTGGACGTCGTTCACACGCAGACCGAGTTTGCGCTCGGGATGATGGGCAAGTATGTTGCGCACCAGCTAAAAATCCCCGCAATCCACACGTACCATACGATGTATGAGGATTACCTGCATTACGTCTTAAACGGACACTTGCTCCGCCCGTACCACGTGAAGCAGTTTACGAGTGTTTTTCTTAAAAATATGGACGGCGTCATTGCTCCAAGCACGCGCGTACAGGCGTTATTAAGGCGCTACAAGGTGACAATTCCAATGAAGGTTATTCCGACCGGTGTGGACGTTGCCAGCCTTAAAAAGCCCGCAACGCACGATGTCCGCAGCGAACTCGGCATATCACCGGATGCCCCGGTTTTATTGACCCTCAGTCGGATTGCCGAAGAGAAGAAGATCAACCGCATTTTGAACGTCATGCCGGAAATTGTCGATGAGTTCCCCTACGTACAGCTGGTAATTGCCGGGGACGGTCCCGGCGTCGAAGTCTTGCAGGAGCAGGTGGAGCGGCTGACGCTCGAGGACAACGTGATTTTCACCGGGGACGTTCCGCATAGTGATGTGGGCTCGTTTTACCAGATGGCTGACCTGTTTGTTTCCGCCAGCGACACCGAAACACAAGGGCTGACTTACATCGAGGCACTGGCTGCTGGTACCAGGTGTGTCGTTTACGACACGGACTACACGGAGGGCGTCTTTAATGATGCGTCTTTGGGCACGGTCTTTACCCGCCCCAGTGAAATGCGCGATCAGATTTTGTTCTACCTGCGGCAGGGACGCCAGGCCATTCCCGAAGATAAGCTGACGGCGAAGCTGGACCAGATTTCCGCACGGCGTTTTGGCAGCGAAGTGCACCGGTTTTACGAAGAAGTAATTGCGAATTACCAAGAAAGTTCTAAAGAGGAAACAAATGATTAGGATCAACATGTTCTCACAAGCTACATCAGTCAAGGGCCAGGGCGTAGGATCGGCCTACCAGGAACTAATCACCCTGCTCAGGACGCACCTGGTTGACGAATTTTACGTAACCAACAACAAGTACGGTGTGAGCGATTTGACCCATTATCATACGATCAACCCGACTTACTTTGCCAATAGCTTCTCACCGGCGCGCGGCCGCAAAATCGGCTACGTCCACTTTTTGCCGGAAACGCTGGAGGGTTCGGTTAAACTCCCAAAAGGCGCCAAGAAGATCTTTTACCGCTACGTCGTCGACTTCTATAAGCGCATGGACCAGATTGTTGTTGTTAACCCAATCTTCATCGATAAGCTTGTCAAGTATGGCATCAAGCGCAAAAACGTGAGGTACATTCCCAACTTTGTGGCCAGGGATGAATTTTACCCCGAGTGCCAGGAACAAAAAAATGCGTTTCGGCACCAGTTGGGCATTCCGCTGGATAAGTTTGTTGTCTTTGGCGACGGTCAGGTGCAGGCCCGCAAGGGTGTGGACGACTTTGCCAAAATGGCGAGGGCCAATCCGGACATGCAGTTCATCTGGGCGGGTGGCTTTTCGTTCGGCAAAATTACCGACGGCTACGACCACTTCAAGGAACTAGTCGATAACCCGCCACAAAACCTGCAGTTCACGGGAATCATCGACCGCAGCCGGCTGGTTGATTACCTCAACGTTGCCGACCTCTTCGTGCTTCCATCTTTTGATGAGCTTTTTCCCATGTCCGTTCTCGAGGCCTTCAGCTGTGGTACGCCGGTGCTGCTCCGCGACCTTGACCTGTATGAGGCAATTATTAGCGGGTACTACATGAAGGGCAGCGATTTTGCGGAAATGAACGCACGGCTGCGCCAGGCGGCCGGTGACCCTGTGCTTTTGAATAAGTTCAGGGACTTATCTCGGCAGGCGAGTGAAAAGTATTCAGAAGACAACTTGGTCCGGATTTGGAGTGACTTTTACCACGAACAGTATGAAATCGGGCGCAATTTAGGACAAATACGCTGATGAATAAAAAACATTTTTGGGGCGTTCTGGTTGTTTTGGCAATCAGCTGCGGCGTTTTGTACCTTGACCTGAAAAAGACGCCGGTTAGGCAATTGGTTGGGGCCGCCCGCAACATCAATGTGGCTGTCTTAATCGTGACCATGCTCTTGATGCTTTTATCGTACGTCTTCGAAGCCAGCATCATAGCGGTCCTCGCCCAGCGCAAAAACGAGCCACACCGGTCGAGGTGGGCTTTTTTGCGCATCCCGCTGATTCAGGCCCTCTTCAATGCGATCACGCCGATGTCGACCGGTGGTCAGCCGTCACAGTTGGCCGCCATGGTGCAGATGGGCATCGAAGGTGGACGCGCGACGTCCATTCTGTTAATGAAGTTCATCATTTACCAGGTCGTCGTTTTTTTTGCCTACGTGGTGACGATCGTTACCGGCTTTCACATGGTGGCAGCCAAATTTGCCGGGCTGGCCTTTTTCATTGCGTGCGGCTTCGCAATCCACGTCAGCTCGATCGTTTTTTTGCTGGCGGTCTTGTTTGCCCACGATTGGACGAAGAAGACCGCCAACCGGCTGATGGACCGGCTGGCCCGGGTGATTAGTCCGAACCGGGTGGAGAAGTGGCGCAAAAATACGGTGGCGAAGATTGATACTTTTTACGGGGAGAGTCAAAAGCTCAAGCGGGAGAAAAAGAAGTTGGCACTGAGCGGCCTCCTGACGGTGCTGCAGCTACTGTGCTTCTATTCCATTCCCTATGCGATTCTAGTGACGCTGAACGTTGCGGCCGACTGGGCGAGCGTCACGCAGATGAACGTGATGATCATCATGTTCATGTCAATTGTGCCGCTTCCGGGCGCGTCAGGCGGTGCCGAGTACAGCTTTCAAACGCTCTTCGCGACTTTTATTTCCACCCGGGGAAGCCTGGTTTTGGGCATGTTTTTATGGCGCTTTGTGACCTATTTCCTGGGCATGATCCTGGGCATTTTCGGCTGGATGGTCAAACCGCCCCAAATTTTTAGCTCCAAAAATAATTAATTTTTGCTAAAATCACTAGGCTTTGGTCCAGTTAAGGGTAATATATTAGCTTAGTGAGAGGAGAATGGGATGACACGCACCAAGTATTTTATGCAGTGGTTGACTAAGACCAAACTTGGTTTTTTTACCTTTGTTCTAATATTATTTTGGTTAAAGACATACCTGATATACATAACCAAGTTTAACCTGGGTGCGGAAGGCTCGATGCAGAACTTTCTGCTGCTGGTCAACCCGCTGCCCGCGGGAATATTGCTGCTTGGGCTCGGCCTCTTCTTTAAGGGGCGCAAGTCGTACTGGATTATTATCACAATTGACCTGGTGCTCACCCTGTGGCTGTTTTCCAATATTTTGTATTACCGCGAGTTCTCTAATTTTTTGTCGCTCTCGATCATCAAGACGTCGGGATCAACTGCCGATAATTTGGGCAAAAGCATTGTGGGCATTACCCGTGCCAGCGATTTTTTGGCCTTTCTAGACGTTGCGGTTGTTTTCGGCTTGATGTGCGCACGGGTGATTCGATACGACTTGCGGCCTTTAAAGCCGCGGTTTACTGTGCTCGTAGAGGGACTGGCGGCCGCCTTGATTGGGGTCAACCTGATGATGGCGCAGGCGGACCGTCCCGGTCTGTTGACCAGGACCTTTGACAACAGCTATATCGTGAAGTACCTGGGCATCAATGAGTATGCGGTCTATGACGGCTTCAAAACGGCCCAGACCAGCGAGCAGATGGCCAAAGCCAACGTGTCCGACCTGGGATCGGTTAAAAAGTATTTGAAGTTCAACTACGTTAAGCCGAACCCGCAGTACACGGGCGTGGCCAAGGGCAAGAACGTCATGGTCATTCACCTGGAAAGCTTTCAGCAGTTTTTGATTGGCTACAAGTGGAAGGGCAAGGCGGTGACGCCCAATTTGAACAAGCTCTTTCATTCTAAAAGCACCCTGAGTTTTGCCAACTTTTACAACCAGGTGGGCCAGGGCAAGACCTCGGATGCCGAGATGATGCTGGAAAATTCACTGTACGGCCTCCAGTCCGGATCAGCGATGTCCAGTTACGGGACGTCGAATACGTTCGAAAGCGCCCCGGCAATTCTGCACCAGCAGGGCGGTTATACTACGGCGGTAATGCACGGCGGGGCCGGGTCCTTCTGGAACCGCAACAATGCCTACAAGCAGTTCGGCTACCAGTACTTCATGCCGCTGTCCTACTATGAGAACAAGCCCAAGTACTACATCGGCTACGGTCTCAAGGACAAGATTTTCTTTTCCCAGTCGATCAAGTACATCGAGCGCCTGCCGCAGCCGTTCTACCTGAAGCTGATCACGGTAACCAACCACTACCCCTATGACCTGGACAAGCCCAACCAATCAATCGAGCGAACGGATACCGGCGATGAGACGGTCGACGGCTACGTCCAGACTGCACGCTACCTCGACCAAGCAATCGGTCAGCTTCTCGCCTGGATGAAGAAGACCGGTCTTGCTAAAAACACGCTGCTTGTCCTTTACGGCGACCACTACGGGATTTCCGGCAACCACCACAAGGCAAGCGCCCAGCTGCTCGGACAGGACGAGTTCACTGATTTTGATAACCTGAAGTTTCAGCGGGTTCCCCTGATGTTCCACATGAAGGGACTAAAGGGGGGCGTTAAGAAGACGTACGGCGGCGAAATTGACGTGTTGCCAACCTTGCTCAACCTGCTCGGAATTAATAGCCGGAAAACGATTCAGTTTGGTCACGACCTGCTGAGCAAAGACGCCCCGCAGCTGGTGGCGCAGCGCAATGGCGACTTCATTACGCCGCAATACGCCAAGGTGGGCAGCACCTACTACGATGTTCGGTCCGGCCAGGAGATTGTTGATCCCCCTAAAAAGCTGCAGGTGCGGCTGGTTGGCCTGTCGAACAAGGTCACCACGCAGCTCTCCTTGTCTGACCGGGTGATTGCGGGCAACCTCCTGCGCTTTTACAAGCCGAAGTGGTTTAAGAAGGTCGATCCGCACGATTATGACTACAATAGTGCTGCGGCGCTAAAGAATCTTTACGCCAAGAACAAGACGTCCTTGTGGCATAAGAATCACAATAAGAGCACGCAGAAGGATTTTAGGACCGACGCGCCTGAACTAGAAAAATAAAACTCGAATTAAATTACATTTTGTGCTAGAATTTATCAGTAATCGTATTTAAATATTGGAGGCAGCGTATTGTATAACTTATTTATGACGCTACTAATTATTGTTTCAATTTTAATCGTTGTTGCAACGATGATGCAGCCGCAAAAACAGCAAGATGCATTGAATGCCCTATCCGGCGGAGCAGTGTTTAGTGGTCAAACAAAAAAACGCGGTTTTGAGGCATTTATGGAAAAGGTGACGGCGGTCCTGCTGGTTCTCTTTTTCGCTTTTGCAATTGTATTAGCTTATTTGTCTTCAAAATAAGCGTTGGTTCCTCCCGATCAAGCGATGGGGGGATTTTTTATTTTTAAGGAACGGAGATTAAGTGCATGGCACAAAATGAGCATATTTTAGCTAGTGTTTTAGAAATCTTTCGCCATCACCCCAAGAAACAGTATCAAGTAGAAGAAATTGACCGGCTGTTGCGGCGCGACCGCCTCGGCAATTTTTCCGATATGGTCAAGGCACTGTCTTTTTTGGAACAGAAAAAGCAGATTATTACCGACGGCAACGGTCGTTACCAACTGGCCCAGGAAAACACTGTGGTCACCGGTTCATTTAAGTCCAACAGCAAGGGCTTCGGCTTTGTTAAGCTTGATGATGACGAGGAGGCAGACGATGTCTTCATCGCTAAGGAGGCGACCGCGTGCGCACTGGATGGCGACCAGGTGCAGGTCAAGATTACGGCTGGGGGCAACACTTGGAACGGCAAGGGTCCTGAAGGCCAGATTGAAAAGATCCTTGAACGCGGCGTTACCGCTGTGGTGGGCGAATTTCACCCACTGACGGACGCCCAGGTCAAAATCAGCCACTTTATCGGCTACGTTGTAAGCACGAACAAGAAGCTGGCTGACTACCGCGTGTACGTCGGCCAGGATGGTTTGCGGCCGCAAAAAGGCGATATTGCCAAGGTTTCCATTAAGGAATATCCAACCAAAAACAACCCCGATTCACTGACTGGGGTTGTTACAAGCGTGATTGGCAATAAGAATATGCCCGGCGTTGACGTCATGGCCATTGTTTCGAGCCATGACGTGCGTACCGAGTGGGATGAGGATGCGCTGGCACAGGCCAACGCCATTCCCGACCACGTGACGGAAAAGGAAATGGCAGACCGCGAGGACATCAGGGACCAGCCGGCCGTGACGATTGACGGCGACGACTCCAAGGACTTCGATGATGCGGTTGTATTGTGGAAATTGCCCAACGGCAACTTTCACCTCGGTGTGCATATTGCCGACGTTGCGCACTACGTCAAGGAAAAGACGCCACTCGACCAAGAGGCCTTTACCCGCGGCAACAGTACCTACCTGGTTGACCGGGTGATTCCGATGCTGCCGTTCAGGCTTTCTAATGGCATCTGCTCGCTCAATGAGGGCGAGGACCGGTTGGTTTTGTCGTGCGACATGGAGATCACGCCGGCAGGCGAGCGGGTAAACTACCGTATTCACCCTTCGGTGATGCGTTCGCACGGCCGGATGACCTACAATAATGTCAACAAGGTCCTCGATCCGGACAACCATGAGCATTTGGCGGACAAGTACGTCAAGCTAGCACCAATGCTACAAGATATGGCGGAATTGCACAATGCCCTTTACCAGCAGCGGCACCACCGTGGGGCAATCGACTTTGAGGAGCCGGAAGCAAAGATTATTGTTGATGACAAGGGCAAGCCGACCGACATCGTTCTGCATGACCGGGGAACGGCCGAGAAGATGATCGAATCCTTCATGCTGATGGCTAACGAGACGGTAGCGGAGGACTTTTACCGGAAGCACGTGCCGTTTCTTTACCGGGTGCACGAGACGCCGGACGGCGAGCGCATCAAGAGCTTCTTTGAATTTTGCAGTGCCTTCGGACTGCATATAACGGCTGACCCCAACCACGTTAAGCCTGCGGACCTGCAAAAGGTGGTGGCTAAGACAACGGGCACGCCCGAGGAAGCCGTCGTGCAGATGATGATGCTGCGGAGTCTGAAGCAGGCGCACTACTCGGAAGAGCCGCTCGGCCACTTTGGGTTAGCCGCCAAGTTTTATACGCACTTCACCTCGCCCATCAGGCGTTATTCCGATTTGATGGTGCACCGGATGATTCATGCATACAGTGCTGAGGGCACGGGCAAAGAGGTGCAGGACCACTTCAAGAGCTACCTGCCTGACGTTGCCGATCAGACTTCAACGCAGGAACGCGTTTCGGTTGACACCGAGCGCGAGGTGAACGACCTGAAGATGACGGAATACATGGAAGACCAGGTCGGCCAGCACTTTGATGCAATCGTTTCGTCGGTGCTCAGTTTTGGGATGTTTATCCAGCTGCCGAACACGGTGGAAGGACTCATCCACATCTCAAATTTGACCGATGACTTCTATAGCTTTAACGAAAAGAATATGACCCTGACCGGTCGGGGCACGCACAAGCAGTACCGCGTGGGGATGCCGATTAAGGTGACGCTGACGAATGCAAACGTCGAGCAGCACCAGCTGGACTTTGAGGTCTACGACCCCAACGCTCCTAAAAATCCGCACAACAATCGTGCTGCAGGCAACCGCAGGCGCGGCAACCGCGGCTTTCACAACGATCACGGTCGACGCGGCGGAAATGGCGGCAATAACGGCAAGTTCCGCCACAACGGCAACCACCCGCACATTAGCAGATACAAGCATTAGGGTAGAAAAGTGAAGAAAGAAAAGAACGAAAACTTAGTTGCTCAAAATAAAAAAGCCCACCATGATTACTTTATCAAGGAAACTTTTGAGGCCGGTATCGCGTTGACCGGTACTGAGATTAAGTCTGTCCGTGCTCGCCGCATCAACTTGCGGGACGGCTACGTGCAGATTATTAACGGTTCTGCTTTTTTGGAAAATGTGCACATCAGCGAATATAAGCAGGGCAACCGCTATAACCACGAACCGCTGCGCCAGCGCCGCCTCCTGCTGCACAAACGGGAAATTTTGCGGCTGGCTAAGCAGCAGGCAGAACGGGGAATTGCGCTTGTTCCTCTCAGGGTTTACCTCAAGCACGGCTTTGCCAAGGTTTTGATTGGCGTAGGCCTGGGCAAGAAGAAGTATGATAAGCGCGAAACGATTAAGAAGCGCGACCAGGAGCGTGAATTGCGCCGGCAGTATAAAGTTTGAATTTAAGGTTTGATTAGCTTGCTAATTAAACTTTTTTATTGCAGCTATATGGACGCAAAGCCAGAAGGAAGGGCCAGCTGACCGCTTATTTTGCAATGTTTGGGTTTATCCATTATATTATTAGTAAGAGGGGCAAGGCAGCGCTTTTTTGTAGCACATTTGCTCCGGACGCTGAACTTTTGGCCCGAAAGTAGAGCGCATATTTTTAAAAATCATTTTTGTGGTGTATAGTATCTTCTTATACACAGTTTTGAATATGAGAATTTGAAGAATGGAATTTAATGACGTATACAGACATGAACGTGTGACCCGCAAGTTTACCAGCCGCAAAGTTAACGAAAAACTTCTGGCCGAGATTATCAAACGAGCTCAGCAATCTCCGTCCCTGCTCAATTCGCAGCCCTGGAAGGCGTACATGGTAACAGGCAAGGCCCTCAGCAACCTGAAAAATGCCGTAAAACAGAAGATCGACAATAAGATTAAGCCCCACGAGAACTTCGCGACAATGCTAGCGCTCAACTGGGACCCTTATCCTAGTCAGAATATGGCTGCGGTAGGCGCGTTTCAGCCTTATTTTTTCTATAACAAGATGGAATTGTTTACCACCGCAAATAACTCCATGTTTAATGCGCCGGACATTGTATTTCTGACGATTCCACAGTCTTCACCGGCTTGGTCGGTCTACGACTTGGGAATCTTTTCGCAGAGCATCATGCTTTTGGCAATTGACGAAGGGTTAGCGGTCATGCCGGCACACTCGATGGTGTCATATCCGGAACTGGTCCGCAAATACGGACATATTCCCGAAGATGAGCTTGTGGGTATGGCAATCGGCTTGGGTTATCCAGACAAGGCGGCCGAGGTCAATAATCCGAAATATATTCCGGGGCGGCTGCCGTTCGAAAAAATTTATAAATTGGTTAAATAGACATGCTTGCCGGACCACGGAGCGTAGTCAATGCTAGGATAGAGTAAATTGATTTTTTTAAAGGTGATATAAATTTGAGTACTCCCCAAATAGTTACTAATTTAATAGCAACTTTGGTAATTTTTGTTTTCGCGGCCTTCTTTGTGGCCGCAGAATTTGCCCTGGTGCAGACGCGGCCCAGCCAGCTTGAGGACATGCTGAACAACAACACGGGCAACCGGCGCAAGGTCAAGTGCGCACTGCATATGGCACGCAACCTCAACGAGTATCTGTCGACCACCCAGGTTGGTACGACGCTGGTCGGCGTTGTCCTGGGCTGGTTTTCAGCGGATACCTTTGCGGCGCTCTTTGAGCGGGTCCTGCATTTGATGCAGCTGAATCATGCACTGCTTAGGTCCGTCAGTGCTGTTTTGGGCGTAATCATGTTGACCTACCTGGAAGTGGTAGTGACCGAGATAGTGCCCAAGAATATTGCAATTGACATGCCGGTTAAAATGCTACTGAAAATGGTCACGCCGCTGCAGCTTTTTCATACCCTGGTATACCCATTTGTTTGGCTGCTTAATACGAGCTCGAGCGGCCTGCTCTCTTTACTGGGCTTCGAACCCGCGGAAGAAGAAAACCAGGTATACTCGCAGTCCGAAATCATTAAACTCTCCCGCAAAGCGGTGCACGGCGGCGCACTCGATCAAAACGACCTGACCTACATGAAGCGCGCCTTTGAGCTCAACGACAAGGTAGCCAAGGACATCATGACCGACCGGACCAGGCTGATTGTCATCAATGCAACCG
This sequence comes from Lactobacillus sp. XV13L, assembly GCF_059900875.1. Taxonomy (NCBI): domain Bacteria; kingdom Bacillati; phylum Bacillota; class Bacilli; order Lactobacillales; family Lactobacillaceae; genus Lactobacillus; species Lactobacillus sp. XV13L. The sequence continues at coordinate 14,696 of NZ_JBWXGD010000006.1, forward strand.
ACACAATCAGGCAGGCCCTGAAGATGTACCTTGATGAAGGTTCCAGCCGCCTGCCGGTTGTCCGTGACAATAACAAGGACGATATCGTCGGCTACATCTATGCTTTTGACGTTGTTCAGCAAAGCCAGGTTGATGCAAGCGTTCCGGTGACGCGCATTATCCGCACGATGATCACGGTACCGGAGTCGATGCAGATTCAGGATATATTGCACCTGATGATCAAGAAGCACACGCCGATTGTTTTGGTGGTGGATGAATACGGAGGTACCAGCGGCATGGTGACCGATAAAGATATTTACGAAGAGCTTTTTGGCACGGTTAAGGACGAGATTGACGATGTTTCAGACGACTACATCATCAAAGATGAAGGTGGCAACATTCGCGTCTCGGGCAAGACCACGCTCTACGACTTTGCCCGCTACTTCCACCGGGACCTCAAGAGCTTTCAGAACAGCGACATCATCACGATTGGCGGCTACATGATGGAGCACTACCCCGACCTGAAAAAGAATGAGTCGGTGGAACTGGAGGGGTTCAGGTTCACGCTGGACAGTACCGAGCAGGGGTTCATGCGCTGGTTTGTTGTTAAGCCGCAAGAAGAGCGGGAAACGGAATAAGGCCGCACACAATAAAAAGGAATTACCATCCAGGTAATTCCTTTTTTGCTTATCCTTGCTTGTTGTTGGCACGCTTGATTATTTCGGGTTTGACCACGCCAATGTAACGGAGGTTGCGGTAGAAACCCATGAAGTCCAGCCCGTAGCCGACGACAAATTCATTGCCCACCTTTGAACCGTAGTATTCAATCTCGACGTCGGTGTTGCGGTTGGCCTCCTTGTTGAGCAGAACGCAGCACTTCACGCTGCGGGCACCGCGCTTTTTGAGCAGGTCCTTCATGTACTTCAAGGTTAGTCCAGTGTCAACAATGTCTTCAACGATTAGAACGTCGCGGTTCTTAACGTCGCTGGCAAGGTCAGAGATGAGTTTGACTTCGCCGGACGATTCAAAACCGTCGCCGTAGCTGGAAACATCTATAAAATCAATTTCTTCCTTGACGTCCATTTCCCGCACCAGGTCGGTTAGAAAGAAGATGGCCCCTTTGAGGGCACCAACAACTAACGGCTTCTTGCCTGCATAGTCAGCAGTCAATTGCTTGCCCAGCTTAATGCACAGCGCGTGAATGTCCTCTTCGGTAAACAATTTATGATCAATAATACTGTTAATATCGTCGCTCTTCGGCATTTATCTACCCTTCATTTTAAGTAACACAAAATTCCTAATAATCTCGATTATATCATTTTTCTGCTAAAAAGGTACTGCGTATGACGATTTTCGGATAAACTTGGCGCTTGCGGCGGCACAAGCGGGCTCCTTAACGGGCACGCTGACGATTTTGCTGAAAATAAGCTTAAATTGCGCACGCAGGTCTTAAAGTTTTTGCTACAATGAAGGGAGATATTATTCAAGCGAAAGGTCACTACAATGGAAAAAGAACAAGAAATCAAAATGCTCAAAGCATTCTCGGATGCAAATGCCACCTCGGGCTTTGAGGAAGAATTCGTTAAAATGTTTATCGAAAACGTCAAGGAGATCGCCGACGTCAACGTTGATGGCATGCTCAACGTGTACGCTGCCAAGAAGGAAAACAAGGCGGGCCGGCCGGTGATTCAGCTCGATGCGCACTCAGACGCCGTTGGCTTCATTACGCAGGCGGTGCGCCCCAACGGGATGATCAAGTTTGTTCCGCTCGGTGGGTGGGTCAAGTACAATATCCCGGCTCTGCGCGTCAAGATTAGGAACAGAGACGGTGAATACGTGCCGGGCGTTGTTGCCACCAAGCCGCCACACTTCATGACTGCGGCCGAAAAAAACAACGTGCCCGATGTTGCCGACATGTCGATCGATGTTGGTTCGACTTCACGCGCGGAAACTATCAATGATTACCGAATTGATACAGGCTGTCCGATTTTTGTGGACGTTAAGTGCGAATATAACGACAAGTCCGGTCTGTTCTTCGGCAAGGACTTTGACGACCGCTTCGGTGCTGCTGCCATGGTCGATGTCTTGGACAACCTGCAGGGCGAGGAGACTAATCTTAACGTTGTCAGTGCACTCTCCAGCCAGGAAGAAGTGGGCCTGCGTGGCGCCTATGTTACTGCCCGTGCGGTTAAGCCCGACCTGGCCATTGTCCTCGAGTCTTGTCCCGCCGATGACACGTTCACGCCGGACTGGCTCTCCCAGACCGGCTTAAAGCGCGGTCCAATGCTGCGCGACATGGACACGACCTTCTTGCCGAACCCCAAGTTCCAGGAGTATGCTTGCGCATTAGCCGATAAAAACCACATTCCGTACACGCGCTCCGTTCGGACCGGTGGCGGTCAGGACGGTGCTGCGATTTACTACGAGAACGGGGCACCGACCATCGTGATTGGCATCCCGGTCCGCTATGAGCATTCACCGTACTGCTTCAGCGCCTACCATGACTTCAAGGCGTCCGTTGATTTGGCCGTTGCGATTATCCGGGACATGACTCCAGAAAGACTGGCCAGCTTTAGCAAGTTTTAATGGCGCTCTTTTTGGTAAAAGACATGCAGATGAAGCTACGCATGAAAAGAATCATTAAAAAGCAATGGGCAAACGGTTCAGATTGAACAAAAAGCGCCTGGGCGAAAAGTCCCCGGGACAGATAACGTCGAATGTGTTAAACTGTTAAGAGTAAAATAATGAGAGTCACTAGGGGTGCCGCATTAGCTGAGAAATACCCTCCGAACCTGAACGGGATAATACCTGCGCTAGGGAAGTGTTATTGAAGTAGATATGATCGTACTCCTACTGACTTAAGATTAGTTAGGAGTATTTTTTATGTTTACAAGATCATCGAAGTGGAACGTCAAGTCGATTATTCTGATTGCACTGATTGGCATAATCATGGGTGTGGTTTACACCTACGGCTTTAACTGGGCCTTTAATATAGTTAAGTTGGCGTTAGTTTCAACAGGTTATGCGCCACTTACCGACACCGTCTTTTGTGGCCTCTGGTTGCTGGCAGGACCGCTAGCTATGTACTTTGTGCCAACAACAGGGTCAGGAATGATTGGTGAAGCCCTGGCTGCAATTGTAGAAATGGCAATTGGGGGTCAGTGGGGGGCAATTACGGTTCTGCAGGGCTTCATTCAGGGCGCTACCAATGAGATTGGCTTCTTTCCGAAAAAAGAAAACTACCGTAATTTTTCTTGGCGAAGTGTTCTTACAGGGGCCTTTTTTGCCAGTCTTGGTAGTTTTATACCGACCTATTTCTTATATGGCTGGGGTAAGTACAGCGTCCAACTGCAAATTGCCATGTTTATCACAACTGTACTTTCATGTCTTATCTTTGATGGTGTCTTTGCCAAGCTGATTACTAATTTGTTTGATCGGACTTTGCAGCCTCGTGTTGATCATGATTAGTTAAAATAACTAGTAAAAAAGAGTCTGGGAAAAAAGTGCCCTTGAAGTTAAATTAAAAAATTTCACAATTTAAAAAGACCGATAAATCAACGTTTGATTAACGTGATTTGTCAGCCTTTTTAGTTAGATTAGAGTTTTTTCCCAGACTCTTTTTTATTTAATGCTTTTGCCGAGAATAGAATGAACCTTGGTCGTCAACATGTCGATAGCCACGTTGTTTTCACCGCCCTCGGGTACGATAATGTCCGCGTAGCGCTTGGTCGGTTCAACGAACTGGTGGTACATGGGCTTGACCGTACTAAGGTACTGGTCAATGACTGACGCGCTCGAGCGGCCACGCTCGTCCATGTCGCGCTCGAGTCGCCTAATGAAGCGGATGTCATCGTCGGTATCGACATAGACCTTAATATCCATCAAATCACGAATTTCCGCGCTGGCCAGAACCAGGATGCCCTCGAGAATGATGATGTCGGCGGGCTCAACGTGAAGGGTCTTATTGCTGCGCGTGTGGGCCTTAAAGTCGTATATAGGCATTTCAATGGGTTCGTAGCGCAGCAGTGCGGCCAGCTGCTTTTTCAGCAGCGGGACGTCAAACGCATCGGGGTGGTCGTAGTTGATGTTCAGCCGAACGTCCATGGGGATGCCTGTATTATCTTTATAGTATGAATCCTGAGTCATAATCAAGACGTGTTCATTTTCCCGCATTTGCTCGACGATTTTACGCGCAATAGTCGTTTTACCACTGCCTGAACCACCAGTAATGCCAATCACAACGGGCTTTTCGAGTTTTGCCATTTGGATGCTCCTTTTTAATCACTAAACATTTTACTTTATTTTGGAGTGAATTACCAATAGTTGAGGATAAAAATCGCGTCTTTACCGGCGCTTTTTAATTTTGGCTTTGACTTGTTGCGCTTTTCTTATAATATTAAATGTGAAAGCAATAATTTGATTATGAAATGGATAAAAAAATGAACTATAACCTAATGCCAGTAAAATATTTTATTGATGTGGTGCAGACGCATGGCTTTATCTCGGCCGCTAAGCGCAATTACGTTTCTGAGACTGCAGTCAGCTCCGCAATTAAAAAACTTGAGGTCGAGCTGGGTCAGAAGCTGATTAACCGTTCAGTAGGAGAATTAAAGCTAACGCCGGTGGGCGAAGAGTTTTACAGGCGCGCGGTAGAGATAATTAACCTGTATAGCGAAATCTGGCATCACCCTAACTTTGACCCCAAGCAGCTTCTGCGCATTCACTTCCTACCTGGTTTCGAAAATGAGGCGGTGGTGTTTGCCGCAAAGCTCCCGCAGAATTACCAGTTTAGCTTTGACGAAGAAGACTTCGAAACAGGCATCAGACGGCTGATTAATGGTAATTATGACCTGCTGGTCGGCTTTGAGCTGGCCTTTGCGGGCAACAGGAAGGTGGAATGTTTGCCACTGCGAACGATTAGCTTTGATCTCTTGTTGAATCGAGACGAACTTGAGGAGTATAACGGCAATGCACGGGCACTTGCTCAAAAGAGCACAATTTACATGCAGAACTGGCAGTCGACAGGCATCATGAATATTCAGCGGGCAATACTGGAGATATATAACGGTGATGGCTGGGGCTATCAGCAGATTGATCAAATTAACAGTTTTTCCGCGGCCTGCCTCAATGTCAACTATAACGGTGGGCTGGCCATGGTTCCGGAATCCTTTGTCTTGCCCGCCAAGTGCATGAATATTTACCGCTGCTCACCGGCTCATCTACAGGGTGCGTTCACTGTTGTTCTTGCACTAAATGCGGGTGTTTCTGACCAATTAAAAAAAGTCCTTAAGTGGGCAACAACTTAAAGTTATTGACGGCAACTTTTATGTGTTAGCGATTACAAGCAAGCTAGATTAAAATTTATTTGTAAGTTAAATTACAATCAAGAAAGGAAGTAAATAAACATGGATTCTATTTCAACCCAAGTTGTCGTTGTGGGATCTGGTTCATCCGGCATCTCTGCTAGTTTCGAGCTATACCAAAGAAAAGTCCCATTCGTATTGCTAGAAAAGGGTAATAAAGTTGGAGGTGCCGGTAAGTTTGGCGCCCATGGTGTTTTTGCCATTAATTCGGACGAACAAAAGGAACGCAAGGTTAAATACGGTTACCGGGAAGCTTTCACTGGTTTGACCGATTATAATCATTTCTTTGTCAACGGTGAATTATTGGCGCGTTTCTTGAAGCGGTCAGGGGCAAACATCAGTCGACTTGTAGAAATGGGTCTACCAGTGACGGTAGAGCAGAGTGAGCAGAAGGCCCACATGAACGATCCACTTGTCTACCACAAATTTGATAACTTTGGCGAAAAAATAGTCAACTGGGACAAGTTGCCGGCTAAGTTTGAAGCTGCTAACAACAAGGTCTTACTTGAAACTGCGGCGGTGGACCTGGATTATGCAGATGGATTAAAGGCCGTAATTGCTGAAGGCAAGGATGGACACCGCATTAGGATTAAGGCTCAAAAGGTTATTTTTGCCGATGGTGGCTACTGCGGTAATGAGCAAATGCTTAAATCAAGATATTCAGATGCTGCTGAGCTGCTTAACCTGGGTGAGCACAAGTCGGACGGTACGGGCATCAGACTGACCCATAAGCTTGGTGCAGACTGGCGGCATAGCCCGGCTTTGTTTGCTCATGGCTGCGCACCAAGCAGGAACATCAACCCATTGAAGCGGGACAGTGCCGTTGAGACCTTGACCAATCTGCCGCTTCTCTGGCTTGACCAGACTGCCAATCGCTTTGTCAATGAGGATGTGGTCTACGACTTCGCCATGTGGGGCAATGCAGCCCACAACGTGCATGGCAAGTACTACGTTGTGGTTGACCAGAAGACGCTTGACACGTTCAGTCAGACTGAGATTAACCTTGAAGACACGTTTGAGCGCCAATTTTGTAACGTAGGAGAGACCCCGAGAACAACTGTTGGACCGTTATCGCATATTCAAGCGGACTTTGACGAAGCAGTCAAGACGGGAGAAGTAGTTAAGGCAAAGACACTAGAAGAGTTAGCCCAGAAGCTGCATCTGCCACTTGCATCATTGAGAAGAAACATTGATGTATATAACCGGGCGGTTGAAGAGAACAATGATGAAACATTTTTAAAGCCAGCGGACGAATTACTGTTTGGAGTCCATGAAGGTCCGTATTACGCTATCATTGAACACTGTGCAATCTTGGGAACAATGGATGGCATTAACGTTGACCGCAACTGCCAACCGGTCACTGAGGATGGCACGCCGCTCAAGGATCTGTATATTGTCGGCAATAATGCTAATGGTTTATATTCAGACGGCTACCCTAGCTACGAGGGTATTGCCAATGGCTTTGCCTTCGTGTCGGGTTGGATTGCTGCTGAGGAAGCAATTAAAAGTTTAAATTAGTAGGATAAACAAATTGTTAGAGGGAAAAGTTGCAGTTGTTACGGGCGCACCCCAAGGGATTGGTTACGCAATTAGTGAAGAATTTGCTAAGCAGGGCAGCGATGTGGTTTTAACGGACTATAATGACAAGGTAGTAAGCGCAGCTGGAATGCTGGTTGGCGATACCTATGCGGTTACCCCGCCGGGCAGCACCGCCGGTTACGCTGTCTTTTCCGGTCGCAATGCCGTTAGCAGCATATGCAAGGGGGGAAAATAATTACAATGGATACTATTGATAAAGCTTACGTTGCCAAAACGCGAATTGGTGTCCTTGCGGTCAGCATGATTGGCATGGCCGCTCTGGCCATCACGCCATCGTACGCGGCAATTGCCAGAACATTTACTTTGAGCGCTACTAGCGTACAAATGTTGACTTCTCTGCCTAATCTTTTCATGATGTTTGCGGGGATTATCATCGGGAAGCTGACTGCTACCAGAATCAACCTGAAGACTTTGACCGTTGCTTCAATTCTGCTGGTAACGGTTGGCGGCCTCTTGCCGCTGGTGTTCCACACGTCCTTCATGTTCCTAATCTTTTGTTCGTGCCTGGTTGGACTCGGTCAAGGTGCCTGTACCAACCTGACGCAGGTGCTGATTTCGCAGATTTTGCCCAAAAAAGAGCGCGAGGCGACGATGGGCCTGTCGACCACGTTCATCAACATTGGCGGTGTCATCTTCATCATGGGTGGTGGGCAGCTGGCAGCTGCCAGCACATGGGTCAATAATTACTGGATCTACCTTTTCTCATTATTCATTCTGCTTGTGGTCGTGCTCTTAGTGCCCCTGAAACCCAGGGACATTAATCCGGACGCAAGAAGCGGGCAAAATCACAAGATTCACCTGAATAAGTACGTCTTTTACTGCGCGCTGTGGGCCTTTTTGACCATGTTGCTGAACAACGTCCTGAACAATAACATTTCGCTGTTCGTCGTGCAGCAAGGCCTAGGCGCCACTTCCCAGGCTGCACTGACGTCAACCGTTTCGCTAATCGGTGGGATGCTGTGCGGCCTGATTGTAGGCCTAATTGGCAGGCGGTTCAAGTTTTCATCAATCGCTTTATCATTTTTACTCTATGGCTTGGCCTACCTGTTGATTGGCCTCTCCCATTCACTGCTAGTCGTCTTTCTTGGCAGCTTCCTGGTCGGGGCCGCGATGAGCATCGCGATGGGACAGTTCCCGTACCTGATCTCGCTGGTGGTTGACGACAGTAGCGTCTCGATGGCACTGGGCGTGTATGTCGCTATCTACTCAATCGGCGGCGTCATTAGCCCGCTGATCATCAACCCGCTGATTGAGTTAGTTAAGAACATCGGCCTGAACGTTTTTTCCGGTAGCGGAATCCTGGCACTCACAATTAGCTGCATTTGCTTGCTCGTCAAGTTTCAGGAAAATCTGGTCGAACACGCGCTTGACTAAAAGCTAAATAGTTTGATTTAAGAATTCTCCTGCAGTATTAAGCTGCAGGGGGGGTTGTCTGGTCAAAGTTGGTGCCACAGTGGATAATGGTGTTTATAAAGGTGATTTTGAGCGGTGATGTACTTAGAGTTATGAGTGAGCGGTACTTGCTATGACCAGAAAAGAATACCGGGAATTGATGTCACTGCACGATGCAGGCAAGTTGCTATTGTCTCAAAAATACGATTACGTTATGCGCTAAAAAATATGGGCTTGTCGGTGACCGGTGAGGATGATACATACTATGATCAAAAGGTGAAAATTAAGTATGGGGTTAAGGATATTTTCAGCGAGCGTACCATTAAGAAATACAAAATTTTGGATTTCATGGCATTGGTTGTTAAATTTGTGATTATCCAAATCCTGTTCAATTCAGATAATATTCTGTCATGTGGTCTGAACCCCTCCATAATTGAGACAATCTTTGTCACCCCTCAGAAATACAACTATTGTAATTTTAAAAAGGATACTATAATATTGAAATGAGTCCCGAAAGTTAGACAACTTTCGGGGCTATTTTTTAGGTAAGATTGGCATTTTTATCTGAAGTTGTGAAAAGGATTACGCAGTTTTGCACGCCATTTCGTCTAAAAAACTTTGCAAAATCATCTTAGTGAATTCTCTTTAATGATAAAGGGTGTTATGATATACTGTAATAAATATCAATAAAGCGCTTTAACGCTTGTTTTTAAAGGAGGGCTAGAACATGGCAAACTTTTTTGGCAGCAACCTGTTTTACCTGATAGTTTCAGTTTTGCTGATTGTCATCGGAATATATCAGTTGGTAACCAGCGTAGTTTATATCAAAGGCGTATTGCACCAGGGCACGGATAACGGCTTCATGCCGATTGCCATGTGGACCTCGCTATTGATTGGCGTGTTCTTGGTAATTGCAGGAATGATTGGCATTTGGCTTCACGCGTTTTAGACACGGGGGCGGCACGATTGTTGTGGATTTGCGGGCCGTCCTGCTATATGGCGCGTTTTATAAGTGAATGATGGGGCACCAGGCTTGTTAGTCTGATGCCCTTTTTTGACTATGGTGTGTTGGTCGCACTCCGGTTGCTTTGGCGTAAAACACAATTTTTCTTTGGTCTAGACAGAATTAAGCACATTCATGGAAAGCGCTACCGCAATAAGTGTTATAATAATATAAAACGTTGTTATAATTTTTAGAGGAGTAGATTACAATGGCAAAACTAACAATTATGCTGAATTGCAGCGCTGGCATGAGCACTTCATTACTGGTTACCAAGATGCAAAAAGCGGCCGAAGAAGAGGGCATCGACGCCAATATTTTCGCCGTTCCCGCAGCCGAAGCAGATAGCCACATTGAGCAGGACGATTTGGACTGCGTTTTGTTGGGGCCGCAGGTGCGCTACATGGAAAATGACTTTAAGAAAAAGGTCAAAGGCCAGGGCAAGGATGGCAAGGATATTCCGCTGGGCGTAATTGACATGCGTGCTTACGGCTTGATGGACGGCAAGAAGGTCTTAAAGCAGGCTGAAGACCTGATTAACGGCTAAGGCGAGGTAGAGAAATGGCTGAAAAAGAAGTATCCGAAGAAAAAGAACAAGAAACTTTGATGGCCGCGATGGGGCTGATTGCCAACGGCGGCAACGCCAAGAGCCTCGCCTTTGAAGCAATCCGCTGTGCAAAGGCCGGCGATATTGCGGGTGCCCGGGCCAAGCTCAAGGAAGCGGATGAGTCGCTGACCGAGGCGCATAACTCCCAGACCGGGATGCTGACCAAGGAGGCCCAGGGTGACCACACCACGGTAACCTTGCTGGTTGTCCACTCCCAGGACCACCTGATGAATGCAATCACGTTCAGGGATTTGGCCGGTGAGATGGTGGACTTGTACGAGAAGCTGTATGAGGCTAAGGCCTTAGAAAAAGAAGCAGCAGAATAGGTTAAAGCAATTTAAAACGGCGAAGAATAATATCAACCTCGAAATTTAGACGATTTCGGGGTTTTATTATGGCTGAATTCTGCGGCCTTATTTTAGAAGTTCACATCTTACGCTGCAGATTATTACTTTTCAAATGATATGACCGACCTCAAGGACTGGGCGTATCAAAATGGAATTTCGGGCATGGGGCCAAACTTGCAGGTACACGCGCAGCACAAAGGCCAAAAACTATGGCATTGATACTCGAGATTACACCGTAGATTACATTGCTGGCTGGACAGACAACGGAAAAAAGCTTGATCAATTAGATCCAGAAGTGCAATCGAAAATTCTATCGAATACCACTAAGGCTGCCGATCGCATGGTAAATTTTATCGAAGAGAAGGAAATTGAAAAGAATAATGAGAAGCATACGACATCACAACCACTTTCTCAACTATAATTGACAACAATATATAAACAATATAAAAGAGGACAAGGGAAAGAAGAAGAGTTAGAGCTTTAATCTATTTTGTTTAACTTTGCCTTGCCTGTACCAATATTTTTTATTTATAATAATTAAATTAAAAAAATATTGACTTTTAATTCAATACATATCACAATATTGGATATACTACATTATTGGAGGTTAATAATGGGGTAAATTGTAAAATGAAGTTGAACACTTGCGCTGATTAAAAAATAAAAAAGTCCATTGGACTTCTCTGATAGAATGTAATTAACCCAATCAATTCTAGAAAGAAGTTTCCAATGAACTCGCTTAATTCTACCATATCTAGTCACCAAAAGGGCCAACATCTTGCTTTGCAAGACCGCGTGCTTATCCAAGTCTTGCACAGACAAGGTCAGTCCCTGCGCCAAATTGCCGCTAGTCTTAATTTGTTCGCCCACAACCGTGAAATACGAGCTTGAACGCGGTCAGATTGCACTCTATCACGGTAAACGGCACCGCTATGATGCCAAGCAGCGCTGGTCCCTTGATGCCCTGCGCAGGTCGAGCCTTAGCCAGCGGCACATTTGTCCGGAATGAAACGGTCTGCACCAAGACGCTTTACCATTATGTGGAACGTGGTTTATTACAGATTAAGGCAACTGACTTGCCTGAATGCTTAAGCCGCAAGATCTTAGCCTACCACACACCCGATGAATTATATGTGAAAAGATTAGATTGCATCTATCAAAGCAAATAAGGTGTTCAACTTAAAATTGCATTTTTCGAATTATTTTTAATATTAGGCAAGGAGAAATTATGATTGCTAGATATTATACTAAATGGAAACTTATAGCACTTGTAATACTTGGCATAATTGCTAGTACGCAGAATATTGTTATGGCTTATGTGTTAGAAACCATGACAAATGCATTAGCAGATAGAAATTTGCATGAATTACCCCGCATGTTTTTAGTTGCTCTAATTTTGTTTTTAATCGTTTTAGTGGCTGAGTTAGGCTACAATTATTTAAAAAATGATGCTGTTAAGGAAGTCAATACCCTTTTGCGAACTAAAATTCTCGCGGGAATGTTAGAAACGTCTAAAGAAGATAATGCTTCGGCTTTAGGCTTTTTAACCAATGATTTTAAATTATTAGAAACTAATCGATTTAATGCTGAAATTAATATTGTCTTTTATTTTGTGACAGTGGCGTTTTCATTAATTTATGCAATATATATTAATATGATTTTGACGGTATTTTTCCTAATAGGTTCTACTCTTCCAATATTGGTTTCAGCTTTATTACAAAAGCCAATACGTAAAGCTTCAAATCAGTGGACCGAAGCTAATAGCAGGTATGTCAGTCAAGTAAAAAACATTTTAGCAGGAACGGATTCATTAAAGTTATATCACAAGCAAGCTAATGCTGTTGATGAAAATCTACCAAAAATTTCAAAATTAGAACAAGCTCTGTGTAAGATGAATTTGTTGAGTAATAATATTCATACAGTTGTAGGCTTTGTAGGAATTTATGGTACATTTGTTATTCCAGCCTATTTAGGTGGGCTAATGGTGTTACACGGGCAAACAACTATGGGTGTCCTATTTGCAATTGTTCAATTATCAAATTCGTTTATAAATCCGCTTATGCAAATTTTGGAAGAGCGCAATCACTTATCAACGACTAAAGATATTGTAAAAAAGGTTAATTATTATTTGGATCTGTCAGCCGACAAAGGGTCGTCTGACAAATATACTTTCAATAAACAAGTAAATTGGCAAAATATCTGTTTGGTAAGGGATAAAAAGCAACTTCTCAGTGGGCTTAATTTAATTATTAATCCTGGAGAAAAGATAGCGGTTATTGGACCTTCTGGCAGTGGTAAGTCTACTTTGTTGTATTTTATGATGTCTAATAAATTTGGAAAAGCATCAAATATTTTGATTGATAATCAAAAAGTCAAGGCCAATCAAATATCTAATCTATTTGCATATTCCAGTCAAGCACCGGTTATTTTTGCTGATACACTTTGGTTTAATTTAACATTAGGTGAAAAATTACCTGTAAACGAAGTTGAACAAGTTTGTGAGCAATTAGAGTTAAATACAATGGTGGAAGAAAAAGATTTTAGTTATCAATTAGGGGATAATGCCGACAAGCTATCTGGTGGGCAGTTAGCGAGAATCGAATTAGCAAGAGCAATTTTATCAAAACGTCCAATTCTTTTACTTGATGAAATCAATGCTTCACTTGATCAAGCGACTTCAGCCGCAATTCATCAGATATTATTGCATTCAAATTTAACCTTCGTAGAGGTAATTCATCATTATCAAATTGCTGATTTGGACAAGTATGATCAGGTAATTAATTTAGCGGATTATCAGGATAGGTAAATAATAGATTGGAGAAAGAGGATGACATTATAAATGTGATTAAATGTAATAGTATTGTAGAGTGCATATATAAAATCATAATTTTATCTATAAAAAAACAAATTGGTGAATTGTAAAATGAAGCTAAACAAGTTCCTGATAACACAGTACAAGCCTCTAATAAAGGAGCAGAAGCAAAACAGGCTGCTATAAACACAGCACAAGCTTCTAATAAAGAAGTTAAAGTAAAACAGGATATTAAAGCTGGACAAGTTCCTGATGAAGCCGTTAACCCATTATTACGCTCGATGGCACATACAGCAAGTACAGGATATTTTCCTAAAAATAAAGTAACTTGGCATGTAGTTGATAGTACCACTGGTTCTAATGGGGTACTTATACAAAGCAATACTGGACAATATAAATATGTTGTAATTAGATCTCCCACACAAACAGTTTTACATGTAATGAAACAAGGTTGGGGACATGCTATGAGTAAGGGTTTTGGATTTGGGCATAACTGATGAAAGTGGATTATATGAACAAAGAAAAAGTTAAACTATTTTATTTAATGAAATAAATTATTGTTTACAAGGCCTCATTACGACAAAAGAAAGAAAAATATTTCTTAATATAAAAAAGCGTTTAGAAAAAAGAATATTTTCCTGCTATAGTTAATTCTCTCAAAATGGAACTAACTCCTCTTGCTATTCGACAAGAGTTATCAGATAACGGAAGAAAGATTTATCGATTATTACTTGATCCACAATTCCCTGCAGACAAGGGATTGGGCATAGGATTAGCAACAATTTTTGGTGGACATGTAGGCTAAGTATTATCATTTATTGTATAAACAGAATATCAACGATTGAAACCTAACAAAAGTTAGGTTTTTTGCTTGGCATAAAAAATGCTCTATTTTGAGACAATTTACCGAAACTTTAGGCAATTTTAGCAGTTTCATTAATTTAATTCTCTGGTGTTCTGAGAAAAATAGCTACGATATTGTAGCAATATGCAATTATTTATTGGGGTTAAGGATCCTCAAAAGTTGTCGATTAGAACAAGAACCATGACCCAAAAACAGCTAGCCGCTATGTATGCTAAACAGCAAAATCCAGTTCAAGATGAAGGTCTAGAACTTCAACAGATATACGTTTCGCATTAAGACACTTCCATAAATGGAATATATATTTCCAAATATGGTATAATATATTTAGGAAATATTTTTAGAAATGAGCATTTTAAAATGAGCGCAACAATTACAAAACTACTGAATAATAAACACGTTTCGGTAAGGGAAGTTGCCGAAAAGAGTCACGTTTCAGAAAGTACACTAAGAAAAGCAATTGCTAGGCCTATTGAAGCTTGGTCAATCAGAATTCTTGACGCCTTTGCGGTCGGTTTAGATAAAAGAGCGGGTGATTTATTAAACATGTTAAAACCACAATCATATAATTTAGAAATTGATGATGACGCGCAGACCATTCAGGGCGTCTTTATACCAGATAAAGAAATGTATTTTGAAATCCGGGGAGTAGTAGAAGCTAGTCATTTAGAGGGCTGGAACCCCACTAAGGAGAATATTCAAGCCGTCCTGGACGGAGTTGTAAACCCTGATCCAGAAGAAGTTAAGGAAATTGCTGCAATTTGGGATAGTAACAATGAGTGACTGGATACAAGATACGCTGTACCCTAACGGCGTTTTGAAAAACAAATATCATATTCGGGATCAGCAAAAGCTTGAACAAGTAGAGTATTTGAAAGCAACGCGGAGAGCAGCAATTTTTCTCCACTCCAAGCCCCAAATTAAAAATATTCAGGATATAAAAAAGGTTCATAAAATCATGTTTGGCCGTTTATATGATTGGGCCGGAAAATACCGACCGGGTAATTTCCAAAAAAACGGCTATGATTTTTTTGACCATTCAAGATTTGGGTATGCGGAAACCAATATTAATAACATCATGCATAATCAGCCCGAAAAGAGGGCTTTAGCAGCTGAGGATTACGCTAAACTATTAGATGAAATCAATTTTATGCACCCGTTTAGAGAGGGCAACGGCCGGAGCTGTAAAGTTTTTCTTTCTGCCTATGCAGCAAACCATGGCCAAGTGATTGACTACCCACGAAAAAATGAAGAGATGATTCAAGCACAAAATAACGCCGATGTGGGACGAATTGCGCAATTAATTAAGATTCAAAATATGCCTAGCCGAGAGAATGCTTTTACTATATTAGCTAATAGGTATGGCAAAGAGCAGCAGGAGTTTGATCAAGATGAAGGCCTTGAATTAGATTAGAAAGCAGGATAAATCAATTGAAGTATGAAGACAAATTTAGGCTAACGCCTGAAGAAAATAGACGCTTTGCCAAAACCAATTTAACCAAATTGGTCTTCACTAACTCACGCTTTGAAGGCCTGACTACCACCATGCCGCAAACCCAGACAATCATTGATGGTCTGGGTGTTGACGGAGTTCCAATTGATGATATTAATATCATTGTTCAACTAAAGCGGGGCTGGCAGTTTGCTATCAATGAAAAAAAGCCCCTGGACTTAAACATGGAAAAGCAGATTAATGCGATTGTTGCACGCGATACGGCGGCCTTTCCAGGATATTTGCGCAATGGTTCAGGCGGTGTGGAAACTTACCGGGGCGAGTTTGAAACGCCTATGGTTGAAGAAGACCAAGAACAGGAATATTTAAAGCAGCTGCTAGCCAGTGATCGCTCCGCCACCGATAAGGCACTAACTCTGATGTATCATAATATGCGCCAACAAATGTTCTACGACGGCAACAAGCGCACTGCCACAATTGCGGCTAACAAGATAATGATTGATAACGGAGCCGGTCTGATTAACGTGCCGCTTGACAAGTGGCCAACGTGGCAGCAAAAGCTGGCTGATTATTACTTTTCAAATGATATGACCGACCTCAAGGACTGGACGTATCAAAATGGTATTTCCGGTATGGAGCCAAACTTGCAGGCGCGGGCGAAACATAAGAATCAGGAATTATCGGCTGCCGAAGAAAAAGAAACTATTGCCGAATTTAAAGAGTTAATTAAATCTTCTAAGCAGGACAAACAAAATAAGCAGTCTAGTCTTAATCGTGACGATGGACTTGAGCTTTAGTTGGCCAAAAATATTAATTTAAATTAAGAAGGTATCACAATGGAATATGACCAAAAATTAGCTGCAATTACAAACTTAAAAAATAAGATGGATACCTACAGACCATTATCCCCGCTTGAAGTTAAGCAGCTCGAACAAACTATTAGGATTGAGCACGTGTGGTCTTCGGCCGCAATTGAAGGCAATACGATGACCGAAGCTGAAACTGCCGAGATTCTTAATGGCGGGCTAGGCGCAACCATTCATGGTAAGACCATTAAGGAAACGCTGGAGATTATTAACTTAAACGAAGCATACAGTTACATGCAGGACCTGGCGACCAAAAAGCAACCAATCAGGAATGAAGATATTAGAAATTTGAACCGCATTGCAACTTTAGCAACAATTCAGCCTCAAGAAGAAGCCGGTAAGTATCGCAACATTGATGTTTACCCTTATGGTTCAGAATCGCGGCCTTACGCCCACTTTTATGAAATACCCGAGAAAATGCAACAGTTACAAGCATGGAGTAATGAAGCACAAGACAAGCTGCACCCGGTACAGTATGCGACCGACTTGCACCAAAAATTTGTTACTATCCACCCGTTTAAAGACGGCAACGGCCGTACGGCTCGATTGGTAATGAACTTAGTCTTAACCGAAAATGGTTATCCAGTGATTAACGTTAATCCATCTAAACCAGCACGAAAGCAATACATGAAAGCATTAGCTGCTTCTCAACAGCCCAATAATGATCCTCAACCATTTAGAAATTTGATCGCTGATTATGTAGAAAAAGAGCTAAAAAAGCGAATTTTAAGTCTGCAATTTGCTAAAAAAAATGAAGAGGAAGCTAAAAAAGACTTCAAAAACAGTCAACTTGACTGGGATAAATTGCAAAAAGAATATGACACTGCTAAGAAAGAACAGCAGTCAAAACCAACCGACAGCCAAGCTGAACTTGCAAAAAAATACGCTGAACAACAGGAAAAAGAGCAGCAGGGGCTTGAGAGTGACGATGGGCTTGAGCTTTAGTTAGCTCCAAAACTTTATTATAAGATCCAACAAAAGTTGGGTCTTTTTTTTACTTAAAACGGAGATAGAAATTTGAAATATTTAATCCTAGCTGAAAAGTCACCAGCAGCACAAAAATTTGCGAATACTTTAGGCGGTTTTAGCGGCTTTATTAATTTAATACCCGGTGGCTCCGGAACAGATAACTACGATATTGTCGCAGCACATGGTCACTTATTGGAGCTAAAGGAGCCTCATGAAATGGTGGCGCCAGACAAGGTGGCCCAATATAAGGACTGGACTGATTTAGCCAATTTTCCGTGGAATTCTACAGATTTTACCTGGGAAAAACGTCCCAAAAAAGACGCTAAAGAGACACTTGACCGGATTAAAAAGGCTGCCCTTGGCCACGACGCTATTATTATCGCAACTGATGATGATCCATCGGGAGAAGGTGACGTTCTGGGCCAAGAAATAATCGATTATATTGGTTGGCATAAGACCGTCTTACGTGCCCGCTATGTGGATGAGTCGCCCAAATCTTTGAAGAAGGCTTTGACCGCGCTTACTGATGTCAGCAATAAAGCAACGTATGGTCAATACCAAAAAGGCTTAGCCCGGGAACGGTTTGATTACTTATCAATGCAGCTTTCTAGAATTGCATTGATCGCCGAACGAACAGCAGATTACAACGTCAGAAGGCAAGCTCTAGGACGCCTTAAGTCGGTAATCATTGGTTTAATCAATTACCAGCTTGAAGCCCGGCAAAATTATGTCAAAAAGCCATTCTACGAGGTTCGTTTTAAAGATGCAGCTAACCATGTTTTCAAAAATCCGGCTGGTCAACACTATGAGCAGCAAGCCCTTGCCAAGCAGGCAGCAACTGCTTTAACGCTTTCTAAAATTCAAATAACCAGTGAAACTTTAAAACACCAGGCTCCACCCCAAATGCTTGATCTCAGTCACCTTTCGGTAGTTGTTGGAAAGCAGGGCTTCCAGTCTCAGCAGGTCCTTAAAACCTATCAAAAAATGTATCAAAATAACGTCGTATCTTACCCCAGGACGGCCGACCGAAAGATTACCCAGGAAGACTTTAATGAATTGCTGCCCCTAGCTCCTAAAATTGCTAAAGCAGTCAATATCGATCCGCAGCTACTAACGCAAACAACTTGTCGGCCAAAGTTTTTAATCAAAAAGGCAGATCATGGTGCCAACCGTCCAGGTCCCAACGTTCCTGAAAGTCTGGCCCAAGTAGAGCAAGAATACGGGCGCTGCGGAAGAATAATCTATGAAACGCTGGCACGTTCTTTCCTGGCAATTCTGGGTAATGACTATACCTACAAGCAAGTTGAAGCCTGCCTATCTTCATATCCCGACTTCAAGAGTAGTATCAAAATACCTCAAGACCAGGGCTACAAAGACATTTTCAACTTTGAGGCCCTGCAAGATCCAGATGAAGAGGTGTCTAATATTCGCTTTGAAGGTCAAGCTAGCCCGTTTGTCTTCGAGGGGCAGAATCCTAAGCCGCAAGCCCCAGGGCACCTATTCGTCGTCAACTATTTAGCAAAACACAATATTGGCACTGGTGCTACGCAAGAGTCAACGCTGGCGGAAATGTCAACTGGTAAAGGCAAATTAATTGAGAACAAAAACGAGAAATATACTCTTACTAGTGTTGGTTTGATTCAAGCAATGATTAGCAGACACACGCAAATTGCTAGTCCAACCGTGACTCTGAAACTGCAAGAGGCGATGGATCAGGTCGGCCAGCTAAAAATGCCGATGATGACTGTGCCCAATACGATGGCGCAGATTGTTAACCATGATAAGCAAGCAATGCTAAATAATCAGGCCGCTTTGGCTTCGTCTCCGCAATTGCAAAAGGCTAAACAGGAGTGGGCCAAAGTACAAAAGGTAATGAACGTGCCCAAAGTTACGGGGAACTGGCAGGGACAAGAAGTCGCAATCAAGACCAAATGGTGTGACCATAGTTTTACCCAAAGCGAGTTAACGCAGCTTTTTGCGGATAAAACAATCACGATTGACACAGAACGGGGTCAAGTTAGCGGCAAGCTCGCAGAACAAACGTATAAAGGCTACAAATTTGTCGGCTTTAAATCTAACTTATCAGATAAAACGCAGAGTGAAGACTATGTTACTGGCATATTTACACCAACGGGGAAGGAAGTAACCTTTAAAAAGCAATTTGGTACGCATATTTTTACTCCGCAAGAAACCAAACAATTGTTACAAGGCGAAGAAATCACGGTCCAGGCCACTAGTAAAAGCGGCAAACCGTATTCAGTAACAGGGCAACTCAAGAATTACGTCTATAAAGGAAAGCGTCATTTTGGCTTTAAAGCTGATTTTAAATAGAAAACATTGATTTTAAATATCAGCAATCAAAAAACTCGTTGTATTCTCACAGCAAGTTTTATTGTTGAAATAATAAAATATTTTTTACAAAAAATTGTTGACTTTTTGGTAATTACATATTATATTATCCTTAATCATATATGATTAAGGATAATATATAATAATAAATTGATAAAAGTATCAGCAGCTTCTATTGATAATTCCGCTTACGCTCAATCCACTGATGTCTTAAGTCAAGACGTCGTAAACAAAATTGACCCATATATAGAAGTTAAAAATAATAAATATGTTCTTAATGGTAATGTTAAAAAGGTTCTTACTCAGGCTGAATATGCCTCCGCTCAAGAAGTAATAGCCCATACCAATCAACTTATTAGTGGATCATCTTTTGTAATAAATAAAAGCACAAAAACTGCAACTCTAGAATTTGAAATTAATGATTCTGGAAAATCGGTTAGTGTTTTACCATCAACAGAAAATTCCAAAAATCAGCCCCGTGCAAAGCCATCATTTTGGAGTAAATAAAGTTGAATTTGGATGGAATTACATCAGAGTTTTTTTAGATAAACGCACTGCTAAAGCTGCTGCTGCAGGCAGTATTGCAGGTCTCACCGCTCTTATCATCTCTGCTATTGGCACTGGTGGAGGCGTTGTAGCAGCTGTAATTGGAAGTTATCTAGGTTCGATAATTGGTGACAATATAAAAGCTGGTGTCTGGTTTGATGTTAATTGGATACTTACTGGTATCAATAATTATCCAGTAGTTACTGGTTGGGGCTGGCAATAATTGAATTTATAAAAATAAAATGAATAGAAAGAAAAAGACTGAATCTGATTATTATGAATCGGTAAAATATCGTAATGTTCTAGCATACGGAATATCGATTGGAATTATAGTTTTCATATATCAAATTTATTTATCACCTTACATAACCAACAAGTGGACAAATATTTTTGTACAAATTTGCATTATACTTTTGGATATTTTTATAGTTAATTGTGCGTTTCATTGGTATGACAGCAACAGAAAATAATTTAAATCAAATATTTTGTAGTCAATAAATGTAACGCATAACTTAAACTTAGACATCTAATTATTATACAAGAGTCAGTGCATGATCCCGATATTGATACGACCCCCGAAATTAAGATGATTTTGGAGGCCGTATTTTTATGACTAAATTATCTTAATTTTGGAGTTCACATCAATTACTCAATGATTTTTTGTATACTTTTTAATTTTAAGTTAGCACCAATTGTTCATTAGAGTACACCCTTTTGAACTTCACAAAAATCATGTTATTATTAATAAGATAAGTGTTCAATAGAGTATGTTCAAAAAGGAATCTTAAACTATGGCAAAAATTGGTTATGCACGCGTTAGCAGTCGCGACCAAAATTTAGATCGGCAAATTGAAGCCCTAGAAAATTTTAAAGTAGATAAATTATTCTGCGACAAAATGTCGGGAGCAACTACCAAACGCCCGGAACTGCAAAAAATGTTAGATTACATTCGTGATGACGATGTGGTAATTGTAACCGAACTAGATCGCTTAGGCCGTAATAACCTGGATTTAACTAAGATTATGGGCGCAATTAAGGCTAAGGGGGCCACACTAGATATTTTAAGTTTCCCGTCTCTCCGGGGCATTGAAGATCCTAACTTGCGGCAATTAATGAATAATCTCATTTTAGAGTTATATAAATATCAGGCTGAAAGCGAACGCAAACGCATTAAAGAACGGCAGCGACAGGGGATAGCAATTGCTAAAGCTGAGGGCCGCTATCATGGCCGCAAGCCCAAATTCAATAAGGACAGTCCCCAATTGCAACACGCCTTTAAACTTTATCAAAGTGGTATGACTGATACTGCCGTCAGCAAGGTAACTGGAATCAATCGGATAACATTCAAACGGTATAGAGAAAAATTAGGAATAACCCGGATAAGTTAATCAAGTTCTTGTGCAAGATTAGTTTAATCATGCTAAAATAGAGCTATAGAGAAAAAGAAGCCTTGCAAAAGCAAGACTTCTTCTCTGAATTTCAAGCAGCCGCTTTAAAGGCGGTTGGCAAAGTTAGTAATTAATCAAAAAGACCAATCCTACAACTCGTCAAAGTTATTGTTGGGACGGTCTTTTTGTTTACCTGTGCTTGTTGATATACGTCAACAAGACAACAATAAACGAGGCAAACGCCAGCGCTAATTCTAGTGCATGGTACACACTCAATTGTTGGACACCTTCCTAAAAGATTTCGTGCCATAGGCACCCTCTCCTTTCAAGTGAAGCAGCCAACCGCCCTCAAAACAAGTTGCTATCAATTCAAACCTGATTATAGTAAATATTGCTTTATTCCTAAACAACAGCAATCACTTAATTTAAAGGAGGGAACCACTTCATTGTAATTGTCCTCCTTGTTTTATTTAATTAAGACAAAAGTACCAGGAAGGGAAGGGCGAATTCCCTTCTACTGGCTTACCTAAATGGTAAAAGTAATTTTGATAGTTACAATGAGCAAATGAATCCTAGTCGATACCTTTGTAAGTTGTAGCTTTTTGTTTTCATTTTCAACCATAAGGTATGAGCATAGAAGCAAAGTTATGCACTCCCCTTAGTGTGTGGTAATTAAAAATAAGCGTTCTAAGGTATTTTCGAATAGACCTCCAAAATTGTTTTAATAAGCGCAACCTAAACCTATACTAAAACCCTCCAGATAGATTTTGATCGAATCTGGAGGGTTAACCACACCGACTTTTGCTTACTAATTATTATCAGTTCCACTTAATTGCAACTTTTGCTCTTGCGCCTATCAAAATGTCCGTTGTACTTACTTTCATTTTGATACAAAGACATCTTTCAAAATTAAGCCTACCCCGTAGAGCTGCAAAATGAATAGCAACTCGGCTACTATTTCAATTCTATATGATAATAAAATGCCAACAGAGGTTGTTAAACAAATAATAAAGCCCCTGTATCTTATTAAATAGCTGCCCACTTTATTCTGTTTAAGCTTTTTTTGTAATGCTCGTGATTGGGAAGTGAAAAGGGCAGCAATAATTGCCAAAGTATTAATATATGTAAACATGGTATTTCTCTTTTCTTAATAAGCCACAATCCGATAAAATCCAAGCCAATTAATATCTAAATAATAACTTCTATTTTGATAAATTTGTTCCTGATATGTCATATCATTTACTACTTTACCAAGATAGGCTATACCTAGAGAACCAATTGCTGCTAGTCCAACCGAGGGTAGGCCACCAATCACAACCACTCCAGCTAAAACCTCTGCAGAATTTTTGATCTTATTTTCAAAATAAAGCAGTGACATCTTGTCTTTAAAATAATAACGTGTTCCCCAATTATATCTTTGGACTTTATACGTAGTTGTTTCACCAGAATTTACCGGCGACTTTGCACTATTAATCATGTTAAAGCTGAACAAATCAACAACTATCATTATGATAATCATAATAAGCGCAAGCTTTTTTATTAGTCTTTTATTCATAAGTGGCCTCCACAAGCACCAGTATAAGCTTTTGAAGTTGGATTAATAACCGCTGATTATTTTTTAACTTCTATGAGGCATTTATCATCTTTTCCATTTGTAAATATGCTGCAGGGGTTAACCACCTTTTTAATTTAGGGTCAACAACATACTGATTGTTTTGTACAGAAATATATGGATCTGCTTTATTAAGCGCCTCTTGATCAATAACTTCAAAACTTTCAACACGATTTGTCGAATCTGATTTGACGTCTAATCTTGTACTTATTTATTGAGATGAATTACTATTTGAGGCAGCTAAAACCGGTGCACAAATATTAGCAACAATTTGACATACTAATGCCGCTGCCATCATAGCTCTTGCTGATTTTTGGTCTTTTTATAATGAAATATATTAATTTTAATATAATAATAAAGTGCTTACATTTTAAAGTCAACTCATTTTTAATTTATTTTCTGAATTTCAAGCAGCCCTTCAAAGACGACCAGCCAGCTTGTAAGGCAATCAAATACCTATCCCATAACCCGGCAAAGTTTACGTTGGACCAGTCTTTTTCTACATGCAACTGTTGACATGGGGCAGCAGATAGTTAAAGTGTTCCTCTAAATTGGGGCAGAACTGAGTCGACGCTCTCGGGTTAGTTCATGCCCAGCAGGGGCAATTCGCTGGACGACGGGCTGATGAGGGGCTTATTTGGCGTCTTAAAGAATAAGCAATCAGAAAGCACATTGACTACTGCAACGCCAAAAGAATCAAGCGCAAACTAAGAGGGCCAACGTCTTCTGAATGGTGGCGTTAGTCCTCAGTTAAAAGTTATTATGCGGGGCCAATTTTGGGGATTACACCTTTATCTTCGCCTTTTGTGGTGCTTGAATTTAGTCTAATTCTGCACCATTAGAACCGATTACCTTTTTGTACCAGGCAAAAGAGTCCTTGCGTGAACGCTTCAGCGTGCCTTCACCGGCGTCATTTTTGTCAACGTAGATGAAGCCGTAGCGCTTGTCCATTTGGCCGGTGCCAGCAGAAACGAGGTCGATTGGTCCCCACGGCAAGTAGCCCATCAGGTCGACGCCGTCGAGTTCAACCGCCTTTTCCATTTCTGAAATGTGCTTGCGCAGGTAGCTGATGCGGTAGTCATCGTGGATCGAACCGTCTTCTTCCACCTGGTCGTAGGCGCCCAGACCGTTTTCAACAATGAACAGCGGCTTGTGGTAGCGGTCGGTCAGGTGGCTTAAGGCAATGCGCAAACCGGTAGGGTCAATTTCCCAGCCCCAGTCGCTTCGTTCAAGCGTCGGGTTGGGGGCGATGGCGGCCGCCAGGTCGCTCAGTTCGTCTGGCTTGACCTTCTCGGCGGAAACCGTGGTCGACTGGTAGTAGCTGAACCCCACGTAGTCGACGGTGCCTTCCTTCAAGACGATACGGTCCTCACTGGTAATGTCGGGTCTGAAGCCGTTGCGGTTGATATAGGCCTCAACCTCTTTAGGATATTCACCAAACACGTGAACGTCGGAGAACCAGTCGCGCCTTTGCTCAAACTTGTCGGCCAGCAGCACGTCCTCTGAAGACGGTGTGAGCGGGCGAACCGGTGAGTAGTTAATCATGCAGCCGATTTGAAAGTCGGGGTTAATCTGGTGACCAATCTTGACGGCCAGGGCGGATGCAACCAGTTCATAGTGTGCTGCTTGGTACATGGCGGCCTCTTTTTCCTGGTCAGATAAGCCTTTGAGGATGAGACCGGAGTTGGTGGCCATCAAGAAGTCGTTGTTGTAGGCCGATTGGTTGTCAATCTCGTTGAAGGTCATCCAGTACTTGACCTTGTCCTTGTAGCGGTCGAAGCAGACTTGGGCGAAACGCACGAAGAAGTCAATTAGCTTGCGGCTGGTAAAGCCCTTGTACTTCTTGACCAGGTGGTAGGGAATCTCGAAGTGCGAAAGCGTGATGACCGGTTCGATGCCGTAGTGGTGGCAGGTGTCAAACAAGTCATCGTAGAACTTCAGGCCGGCTTCGTTTGGCTCTTGCTCGTCGCCGTTAGGAAAAATCCGCGTCCACGCAATTGACGTCCTGAAGGCCTTGAAGCCCATCTCGGCCATCAACTTGATATCCTCTTGGTAGTGGTGGTAAAAGTCGATTGCAGAGTGGTTCGGGTAATTTTTTCCGGGAAGCACCCCATCGGTAATCGCGCGCGGCCTGGTTTCAGATCCAACCGTCATCACGTCGGCAACCGATACGCCCTTGCCATCCTGGTTCCAGGCACCCTCTAGCTGATGTGCAGCAACGGCGCCACCCCATAAAAAGCCCTTAGGCATTTTTGCAGAATACATCTTTAGCTCCTTTCTATCTAACCTTGTTAGCGTTATCACCTTACATTTTATACTAGTTAAGAACCAATGAACAATTTAGTTAACACCTTTTTGGCTTACTGAAACTGGGCGCGTGCCCACAGTCGTTAGGCAACGTGACAGCACCGTGTTTAAACGGGGAAAACGGTCTACGAGTTAAATCCGCTTGCTTGTGAACCACTTCAGAAAAATATTATTTTATAAACAAATTTTTAGAAATATTACCGCTTTCTTGGTATGATGGAATTGTTAATAAAGTTATCTAATGGAGGCATATTAAGATGAAATATCCTAAAACAAAAGAAGTATTGAACCAATTGGTTGCTGATTTGACCCAAATGCACATGATTGTCCACCAACACCACTGGTACATGCGCGGCAACCGGTTTTTGAAGCTACACCCATACTTAGACAAGGTAATGGATGAACTAGCAGAGCAGCTTGACGAGGTTTCAGAACGGCTGATTACGCTTGACGGTTCACCTGTTTCAACCCTGAGCGAAATTGCGGCCAAGACGAAGATCAAGGATGAAAAGGCCAACTGGAACGAGTCAATCGATGAGCGTTACGGCAAGATCATCGACGGCTACCACTACCTGGACAAGCTCTACGAGGAAGGCATCAAAGCCAGCGACGAAGAGGGCGACTACTCGACCAATGACATGCTGACCGGCTTCCATAGCGCCGTAGAAAAACGGATCTGGATGATGTCAAGCGAAATTAACAAGGCACCTGAAATCGATCCTGAATAAAAGTTTGTGGTAATAATTGCGGGACGGCTTGACTGAGCTGTCCTTTTTTGCTGCTTTTTTGAGGGTGATTTTTGCTATAATAAAATCAATGACGGATTATTAATAATGAGTGAAAAGAGAGCATGGAAGATGGATAAAAAAGAACAGGATGAATTGAAGAAGAGGGCGGCGGTTAAGGCTGCCAGCCTGGTCAAGTCGGGGATGAAACTGGGTGTTGGCACGGGCTCCACCGTTGCCTATTTGATCGATGAACTGGGCAGACGCAGAAAAGAAGAGGGCTTGAACCTGGCCGCAGTTGTCACCACATCCAGCAGGAGCAAGAAGCAGCTGGAAGAATGGGGCTTCAAGGTCGATGAACTGGCCGCGGTAGATGAACTCGACCTGACGATTGATGGTGCGGACCGCTTTGCAGCCAACTTCGATGGGATAAAGGGCGGCGGCGGCGCCTTGACCATGGAAAAGAACGTGGCGGTTAATTCCAAGCGGGTGATGTGGATTGTCGATGAATCCAAGTTGGTCGACCGGCTTAGCGGCTTTCCGCTGCCAGTTGAAGTTTTGCCGCTTTCATGTGTGCAGAATTTTCGCCGCTTTCAAGCAGACGGCTTGAGCCCTAAGTGGCGCATGGACCAAGGCAAGCGCTTCGTCACGCACTATGGCAACTATATCATTGACCTGCACGTTGACCCGGTTCCCGTCCCGTTGGGCCTCGCAGACTACCTTGACCATACCGTTGGCGTGGTTGAACACGGGCTTTTTCTTGGCATCTGTGACGAGGTAATCATTGCTCACGCAGACGGCGAAATCGAACATCGACGTAAAAATCAGTAACAGAAATAAGAGCTAAACGGGTATTATTCGGCTGCAATTGCAAGATTGTGGTGGGGTGTACCCGTTTATTGTGGTTAAAAAAGGGCAATTGCGCGTCTGATTTGGTATGATGGTCTTAGAAACTTTTATGAAGAGGAAATCCCATGACGAAAAAACCTTTAATTATTAGCACTGATCCTGGTATTGACGACGTCGTTGCAATCACGATTGCACTGTTCTCCGAGCAGCTTGACGTTAAGCTCATCGCGGCCACTTGGGGCAACGTTCCGCTCGCTAAGACGCTGGCCAATACCCTGAAACTGGAAACTTTCTTGAAGACGAGGGTGCCGGTTGTCAAGGGGGCAAAAGTGCCCCTGCTGCGGGCGGCGATTGACGCCTCCGACGTTCACGGCAAGAGCGGCCTTGCCGGTTATGAATTTCCTGAACCGGACCGGAAGCTGCTTCAACCGGGGCTTGCCGCGGACGCTATTCATGAGGTTGTGGCAAATAGCCCGCAGAAGGTCACCCTGATGCAGATTGGCCCGGCGACCGATTTTGCGTTGTACTTCAGGCAGTTTCCGGAGGACCTGGCTAACATCGACCAGCTGGTAATCATGGGCGGTGCGATTGGGCGCGGCAATTGGGGGCCCTATAGCGAGTACAACGTCGCGGGCGACCCTGAGGCGGCCCAGATTGTATTCGCAAGCGGAGTCAAGATCCTGCTTGCACCGCTTGAGTTGGGGCACCAGGCCTTCGTCACGCAGGACACGCTCCTGGAATTAAAAAAAATGGGCCAGACCGGCGACATGCTTTACCATGTACTGACCAGTCTAAACGACAAGACTGAAAACGGTGGCCGTGAGATCTACGATGCGCTGGCTGTCGGTATGCTTCTTAACCCGGCCATGTACACGTTTAAGCCGGCATACGTGGTCGTGGACACCAAGAGCCCCAGTGCGTACGGAGCATCGCTGATTGATTTTGACAACTTCTTTGGTCAGCGAGCTAATGCCCAGGTCGGCGTTGAAATTGATCGGAATACCTTCGCTAAGTGGTTCATTGCGGCAATCAAGAAGGCAATTTAGTTGAGGTGAAAAATGGCAGATTTCGTTTATCGTACGGTGATGCACGATATTAAGCAAAATATTTTGGATAACAAGTACGATGGCATGCGTCTCCCGGACGAGCGCAGCCTTGCGGACCACTACCAGGTCAGTCGCTCTTCGATGAAGCGCGCGATGGAGCAGCTATCGCAGCAGGGTATTGTTTTTAAAAAACGCGGCAGCGGTACGTTCATCAACCCGCTCTACTTAAAGAACCAGTCGCTTTTTCGCTACGAGGGCTCAAACCTGGGGTTAACGGACAGCTTGAAGATACCGGGCAAGACGCAGGGCATCAAGCTGCTCGACTTCAACGTGGTTAAAGCGCCGAAGGGAATCGCCCAGGATCTTTTTCTTAACGCCAATGACTTTGTCTATGAATTTCACCGCCTGCGTCTTTTGGACGAGCAGCCCTTCCTGATTGAAACGGGCTACCTGCCGATTAAAATCGTGCCGGAACTGAAGCCCGCGCACCTGAAAAAATCGCTGTTCAACTACCTGGAAGACACGCAAAACAAGGTGGTCACCAAGTCCTTCCTTAACATTACCGTTGAGCCTTCGAGCAAGGAGGACCAGGAGTGCCTCAAGCTGACCGCAAGCGAACCGGTCGGCGTCATGGAGGGCATCTTCTTTTTGGACGACGGCACGCCATTTGAAGTGTCGACCATGCGGATTCATTACCAGTACATGCGCTTCAACACGTTTGTCAATTTGAATAAATAAAAAAGCGGACTCGCCTTAACCGGCGGGTCCACTTTTTTGGGTATATTTTATCTAAAAGAAGAAAGTTAAATATTGAAAAACTGGCTGGGGTCCGTGATGGGGCCGGTGTAAACGAAGTTCAGGTTAATGTTCCTGGTCTTTTGTGCCACCTGGCGCAGCAGCTTGCGCTGCTGGCTGGTTAGGCGTATGTGGTCCAGGATCATTCGGGCCTGGATGTACATGACCAGCTTACCGGTGTAGTCCAGCGGGTGGTCGCCCTCCTCAAACTTGCGCAGCACGAGTCCAATTGCATCCCGGATCGGCTTGTATTTGGCAATATTCAATTCATTATAGATATGGGTAAAAAAACTACGATAAAACTGTTCCAACTCCTGATATACTTCCTTATTCAGCTGCTCCCGGTTTCTCGTTGAACCGCCAATAAAAAAGCTGCACATAACCTCACTTCCTTAGCACCGCGATTATTTGCGTATGCGGTGCAAAATTTTTGTGCACCTCTTGCGGCAAGGGGACATCCGTTATGAGAACGTCGATTTGACTCAAGGGTATTGACATGTAGGGAGAAGTATTCTGACTGTCGAACTTATATTTTTCCGCAATGACCACAACCTGCTTGGCCCTGGAAGCCGCCACGTGGATTAACTCCGAATCGCTCATTCGGGCAAGGTAAATGCCGTCCTCTTTGACGCTGGAGGTACCGATAAAGGCGGTGTTGAAGCTCATTCGCTTCAGGGTGTCGAGCGCCGCAACCGAATAATTAAAGCGGTGCTCCTTGTCGACCTTTCCGCCGAGGAGGCGGACGCGCGGCAGTGGGGAGCGCATTAACTCAAGCGAATTATCGATTGAATTGGTGACAACCTGCAGGTCCATCCCGCCGATCAACTCGCACAGCTTCTTGAGCGTGGTCGAGGGGCCGATGAAGTCGAACTGGTTCGGGTGGACGAAGCGCTGCGCCATCTGTGCCATTTTCGTCTTTAGCGGTGAAGCAATTTGACTTCTGGTCAAGAAGCCGGGGACGTCGTCTCCGGTATTTGCAATCAAGCCGCCGTGCACGCGGGTTGCCTGCCCGGTTGAAGTTAGGTGCAGCACGTCGCGACGAGCGGTATCGAAGGAAACGTTAAAGTAGGCGGCTAGTTCCCTGGTACTTAAATGGTGTTTTTGTTCTAAGAGCTGTTTAATCTTACGGATTCGTTCTGCTTGGATCATCTTCTTCTCCTTCACTTAATTTAGCATTTTTCCCCGCATAGTTTAATCATTATTTCAGTACATCCAATTAAAATTCAGCATTTATAAGCATTTGATCATAAAAGCACTGATATGTAAAGAAAAGGTGTTTTATTTTTTGGACGTATCGGGATACCTGTTACTTTTTTTAAAAAATGGAACGTACCAATTAGCAAAATGGTTGAACATTGCTAAAAAACTGTTATAATAGCGGTATGAGTAGAATCAAACAATTAATAGCTAAAGGGAGAAATAAAATGGCAATTGACTATGATTCACAAGAATTTTTAAAAAGTGTTGACGCGCACTGGCGTGCAGCCAACTATCTATCCGTCGGGCAGCTCTTCTTAATGGGCAACCCGTTATTAAAGCATGACCTTAAGGCCAGCGAGGTTAAGCCCAAGCCCATCGGCCACTGGGGAACGATTTCGCCGCAGAACTTCATTTACGCACACTTAAACCGCGTGATTAAGAAGTATGACCTGGACATGTTTTATATCGAAGGTTCTGGTCACGGCGGGCAGGTAATGGTATCCAATTCCTACCTGGATGGTTCGTACAGTGAGCTTTACCCGGAAATCCAGCAAGATGAAGCAGGCATGGCGAAGTTGTTCAAACGCTTCAGCTTTCCGGGCGGATCGGCTTCGCACGCGGCTCCCGAGACACCGGGTTCGATGCATGAAGGTGGAGAATTAGGCTATTCCGTTTCCCACGGCACCGGTGCGATCTTGGATAACCCGGACATCATCGCTGCGGTTGAAGTTGGTGACGGGGAGGCCGAAACCGGCCCGCTGGCTGCCAGTTGGTTCAGTGACAAGTTTATTAATCCGGTGAAGGACGGCGCCATCTTGCCAATTTTGCAGATTAACGGCTTCAAGATTTCCAACCCGACGATCGTTTCGCGGATGACAGACGAAGAATTAACCAAATACTTCGAGGGCATGGGCTGGCACCCGTACATTATTTCTGCTTACCAGGGCGGTGAATTTGACGGTTACAAGGACCACATGCAGGTGCACCAGGAAATGGCCCGTTTGATGGATACGGTGGTTGAAGAGATCAGGGCAATCCAGAAGAATGCCCGGGAAAATAATGATCAATCACTGCCGCACTGGCCGATGATCATTTTCCGCGTACCAAAGGGCTGGACCGGTCCTAAGGTCGACGTTGACGGCAACCCGGTCGAGAACTCGTTTAGGGCGCACCAGATTCCAATTCCGGTTGCGCAGGATGACATGGAGCATAAGGACATGCTCATTGACTGGCTTGAAAGTTACAAGCCAGAAGAATTGTTCGACGAAAATGGCGTGCCTACGGAAATCGTCACCAAAGACAATGTTCAGGGTGAGAGCCGGATGGCAATGAACCCGATCACAAACGGCGGCCGGGATGCTAAACGCTTGAACCTGCCGGACTACCGCAAGTATGCGCTCAAGTTCGACCAACCGGGTTCAATTGAGGCCGAGGATATGACCGAATGGGCCAAGTACCTCAACGAAATCGCCGAACTTAATCCGCATAATTTCCGCGGCTTTGGTCCGGATGAGTCCAAGTCCAACCGCCTGTTCAAACTAATTGATGAGCAGAAGCGGCAGTGGGAAAGTTCGATTCACGATCCTAACGACGAAAACCTGGCTCCGAGTGGTCGCCTGATTGACTCGCAATTGTCCGAGCACCAGGATGAAGGCTGGCTTGAGGGCTACGTTTTGTCCGGCCGCCACGGCTTCTTCGCTACTTACGAGGCGTTTGGTCGGGTGGTCGACTCGATGCTGACCCAGCACATGAAGTGGTTAAGGAAGGCCAAGGAGCAATACTGGCGCAAGGACTACCCATCCCTCAATTTTGTTGCAACGTCAACCGTTTTCCAGCAGGACCATAATGGCTACACGCACCAGGATCCGGGCATTCTGACTCATATGTACGAAAAGAACCGGCCGGATCTCGTGCACGAATACCTGCCAGCAGACACCAATTCACTCTTGGCCGTCTCTGAAAAGGCCTTTAGTGAACGGGAATGCATCAATATTTTGGTCACCTCTAAGCAGTCGCGGCCGCAGTGGTTCTCAGTTGCTGAGGCTGCACGGCTTGCTGACCACGGCTTATCGTATATTGACTGGGCGTCAACTGACCAAAACAGCAAGCCCGACGTGGTCTTTGCTTCTACAGAAACGGAGCCGACCATGGAATCACTGGCGGCAATTGACCTGCTGCACCAAAGTTTCCCTGACCTGAAGATCCGCTACATCAACGTCGTGGAAATCATGAAGCTGATGAACACGAAGGACAACCCTGAGGCCATTTCGGACGAAGAGTTTGACCAGTTGTTCCCTAGTGACGTGCCGGTGATTTTTGCCTGGCACGGCTACAAGGCAATGATGCAGTCAATCTGGTTCGGGCGGGGCCGGAGCAATATCCACATCCACTGCTATGAAGAAGAGGGCGACATCACGACGCCGTTCGACATGCGGGTGGTCAACGGACTTGACCGCTTCCACCTGGCCAAGGATGCCATCTTGAGCGTTCAGCGCATGGCCGCTAAGAGTGCGGGCTTTGTGGACCGGATGGACCAGATGCTTGCAAAGCACCACCAATATATCCGTGACAACGGCAAGGATATGCCCGAAGTTACCAGCTGGAAATGGACGGGCTTAAACTAGGACGTGGTCTTTTCTAGCGGTGAAGGGCTTGAATCTAGCCTATACTAGCAGCCCGTATCATTTGTGGTGCGCGGGGCAGAATAGGCGATGGTTAAAATTATTGCTTGTTAAAGCAAACAACTTTATTTATAATAGACTTCATCAAGGGAGTAACGGCAATTACTTGCGATAAGCCCAACAACCGAAGGAATACTTCTGGACTTATCTTAATTTGTGAGACTTGTGTGTATTAGACATACGAGTCTCTTTTTTATTACTAGGAGGTCAAAATGACGCCCAATTTTTATCAGGTAAACGTTAAGGCTGTGGAGCAGGAACTAGCAACAAATACTGCTAGCGGCCTGAGCCAGGAGCAAGTGCGCCAGCGCAGAGCAAAGGATGGTCCCAACAGCCTGGCCGGCGCAAAAAAGGTAAGCATCTGGCAACGATTCCTGGCCCAATTTAAGGACTTCATGATTATTGTCTTAATCATTGCTGCGCTTTTGTCTGGCTTTGTGGCCCAAGAATGGACCGATGCGGCTATCATCATGATCGTGGTCATCCTCAACGCCGTTCTGGGCGTCTTTCAGGAAACACGTTCAGAAGAGGCCATCAATGCCTTAAAAAAGATGGCAACGCCCAATGCCCATGTCCGCCGCGGCGGTCAGGTGGAAGAAATCCCGAGTACAGAGTTGGTTCAAGGAGACGTTGTTCTGCTTGAGGCGGGTGACGTTGTGCCCGCAGATTTGCGTCTGACCATTTCCAAAAGCTTGAAGGTGGAAGAATCTGCCTTGACGGGCGAGTCAGTTCCAGTTGATAAAGAAAGCGCGGCAATCGATCAGGATAAGGTCGCTCTGGCAGACCAGACGAACATGGCCTTCGCCAATACCAATGTGACTTATGGACGCGGGGAAGGAATCGTCACGCAGATTGGGATGAAGACGGAGGTCGGCAAAATCGCGACCATGCTGAACAACGCGGACGAAACCGATACGCCTTTGAAGCGTAATTTGAACCAGTTGGGCAAGACGCTGACCATCATGATTTTGCTGATCTGTGCGGTTGTCTTTGTCGTCGGCTTTTTCACCAAGGCAGGCACCGAACCAACTGACAAGTTGGCAATTGACATGTTTTTGGTAGCAGTCTCACTGGCTGTAGCTGCAATCCCTGAGGGCTTACCGGCAATCGTGACCATCATTTTGGCTCTGGGTACACAGGTGATGGCTGCCCACAAGTCGATTGTGCGCAAGCTGCCAGCCGTGGAGACCCTGGGTGCAACCGACATTATTTGTTCGGATAAAACGGGAACGCTGACCCAGAACAAGATGACGGTCGAGCAGCTTTATTATGACGGTCAATCTCATCCTGCCAGCCAGGAAGTGTCTCCGGACAACCACGCACTCTGGGCAATGGTCCTAGCCAATGACTCTAAATTGGACAATAATGACCAGCTGCTTGGTGATCCGACCGAAACGGCGTTGATCCAGTATGCACTTGACCGAAAAATTGCCGTGCGGCAGCTGATTAACGAACACAAACGCTTGCAGGAAGTACCCTTTGACTCAGGCCGCAAGTTAATGAGCACGGTTAATCAGGCCGGCGGAGAGTATTTTGTAGCGGTCAAGGGTGCACCGGATCAATTGCTGAAGCGCGTTAGCCGCATTGAACTCAACGGCCACGTTGAGGCAATTTCAGGTGAGCAAAAAGAAAAGATCATGGCCGCTAACAAGAAGATGGCGCAAAAGGCTTTGCGCGTGCTGGCTTTAGCGTATAAAACCACCCCGCAGCTATATGATGAACCAACCACCGACTCCGTTGAGCATGATCTGATTTTTGCGGGGTTAGTCGGGATGATTGATCCGGAAAGACCTGAAGCCAAGGAGGCAATTGTTGAGGCGCACGAAGCCGGTATTAGAACGGTTATGATCACAGGTGACTTCCAGGTAACAGCACAGGCGATTGCTGAGCGACTCGGCATCCTGAAGCCGGGCCAGGACGAACGCGTGGTAACCGGGGCGCAGCTGGATGAGTTTAGCGACAAGTACCTGCAGGATCATATTCGTGACTTCAGCGTTTATGCCCGGGTATCACCTGAACATAAGGTGCGCATTGTCAAGGCCTGGCAAGCTGAAAATAAGATTGTGGCAATGACCGGTGACGGCGTTAATGATGCGCCGAGTCTGAAGCAGGCTGATATCGGGATTGGCATGGGCATTACGGGCACCGAAGTATCAAAGGGTGCCAGCGACATGATTTTGGCGGATGACAACTTTGCAACCATTGTTGAAGCGGTCAAGCAAGGGCGCAAGGTCTTCAGCAATATTCAGAAGGCGATTCTTTACCTGATGAGCTGCAATGTGGGTGAAGTTCTGACCGTCTTCATGATGACGATGCTGGGCTGGGATATTCTCGCACCGGTGCAGTTATTGTGGATCAACCTGGTCACGGATACGCTGCCGGCAATTGCTCTGGGCCTTGAACCCGTTGAAAAAGGAATAATGAAACGCATGCCACGCGGCAAAAAGTCAAACTTTTTCAGTGGCGGGGTTTCGAGCTCGATTGTTTACCAGGGTATCCTGGAAGGCGTAATCGTGTTGACGACTTACCAACTGGGCCTGAATCTGGGACCGCACGTTGGAAATGCGCGCCTGCAGCATGGTGATGCCTTAACGATGGCATTCTTGACCCTGGGCTTAATCCAGCTTTTCCACGCCTTTAATTCCAAGTATATCCACCAGTCGCTTTTTTCCAAGCGCACGTTTGCTAACAAGTGGTTCAACTGGGCAATCGTGATTTCCGCACTTGTCATGGCGGCAGTTGAATTGCCCTTTATGACCAAGTTCTTCGATGTTACCGAGCTGGATGGTCCGCAGTGGCTGACGGTCCTCGGTGCAGGGATCGGCATGATTGTCATTGTTGAAGTAGTCAAGTTTGGCCAGCGTAAAGCAGGTAAAAAATAATATTTAACCAAAAGCACTTCATTGATGTGCTTTTTTGCTGGTTTTCTGCCACTTTGGTGTGCGTTTTATCCGCCCTTTACGGAAAATCGTTATATAATTTTTGGTAAAAAATTATGCATAACTTTTAAAAATCTTAACGACTATAGTAAAATAGATTCAACAACTTATTGTGATTTTACAATAAAGATGAAAGGGGCGATAAGAATGTCGATGATAGAATTTCATGACGTGCAAAAATATTATGGCCATTTTCATGCACTACACGACATTAATTTAGAAATTGACGCGGGAGAAACGGTGGTCTTAATTGGGCCATCGGGTTCCGGTAAGAGTACTTTAGTCCGTACGGTAAACGGTCTGGAGTCAATCCAGGAGGGACAACTAATTGTAAACGGTCACGACCTTTCTGATTCCAAGACCAACCTGAATATCCTGCGCAGTGACGTCGGGATGGTATTTCAGCACTTCAATTTATACAAGAACAAGGATGTGCTTGAAAATATCATGCTCGCTCCACGTATTGTTAGCCATATACCGGAAAAAGAAAACAAGGAACGAGCAATTAAGCTACTGGAAATGGTTGGTTTGGAAAAATGGGCCCACAACATGCCTTCACAGATTTCCGGTGGGCAAAAGCAACGGGTAGCGATTGCCAGAACGCTGGCGATGCAACCTAAGCTTATTTTGTATGATGAACCAACTTCTGCCCTTGACCCGGAAATGATTGATGACGTTTTGCAGGTTATCAAAAAGGTCGCCAATGAAAGTGGCATGACTTCTTTGATTGTGACTCATGAAATGGGCTTTGCCAAGGAGGTTGCCAATCGTGTAATCTTTATGGACAAGGGACAAATCGTTGAAGATGATGATAGTAAGAGTTTTTTCAAGCAGCCTAAGACGGAGCGAGCACAACAATTTTTGAGTAAGATTATCTCACATTAAGGGGGCAATCATGAAAAAGAAATTTTGGCTAATTCCCTTACTGGTATGGGTGCTCTTTTTGACTGGCTGTGGTAAGAGTCTAAACGACCAGTCTGTCCTAGAGAACGTTGAGCAGGCTAACACCATTACTTGGGGCGTTAAAGGCGATGTTAAACTCTTTGGTTTGATTGACGTGCGCGATGGACAACAAAAGGGCTTTGACGTCGACATGGCCAAGCATATCACCAAGCATATTCTGGGCCCCAAGGGTAAGGCAATTTTTGTTACGACGACCTCGCAATCACGAGTGCCGCTACTCAAAAATGGTAATGTTGATGCAGTGATTGCAACTATGTCAATTACTCCTGAACGGAAGAAGACCATCTCTTTTTCCAAGTCGTATTTTGATGCAGGCCAATCGCTATTGGTGCCTAAAAACTCACCAATCAAGAGTACTAATGACTTAAATGGAAAAACCGTGATCGGAGTTGTCGGTGCTAATTCGGTGCAGAATATTAAAAAGGTGGCACCGAAGGCGCGGGTAATTGAATTGCAGGACTATGCACAGGCCATGAACGCGCTCAAGTCTGGTCAGGGCGATGCCCTGACAACCGATAATGGCATTTTGTTTGGCCTGGCTGTCCAAAATCCTGGTTATGAAGTTCGCGGCAAGACTTTCACTGTTGAACCTTATGGTGTAGCCGTCAATAAGGGCCAGAAGTCCTTTACCAAGGCAGTAGACCAAGCCGTCTTGGAGATGCAACACAACGGCGAATACAACCGCCTCATTAAAAAATGGTTCGGCGAGGTTCCGGGATTTAAGTATAAGGAGTTGTATCGCCAATGATTAATATCTTTACCAAATTTAGTGGTCAACTGTTAGTTGGCTTGGGTTGGACCGTCCTTTCAAGCGTAATAGCACTGTTCTTTAGTTTGATAATTGGAACAGTGTTTGCGATTATGGAAGTGGTCCCAAGCAAAGCAATGCGGATAATTGGCCGCGCCTACGTGGAAATTTTGCGGAACATTCCTTTGCTCGTTATTACCATGTTCTTCTATTT
Source organism: Lactobacillus sp. XV13L (assembly GCF_059900875.1). NCBI lineage: Bacteria > Bacillati > Bacillota > Bacilli > Lactobacillales > Lactobacillaceae > Lactobacillus > Lactobacillus sp. XV13L. Next base: position 52,307 of record NZ_JBWXGD010000006.1, read on the forward strand.
AGTGATCCCAATGTACGTTGTCAAAATCAATGGCTTTACTGCCGGGACGATTGGGCTCACGCTTTACACTTCAGCCTTTATTGCCGAGACGATCCGGTCGGGAATACAATCTGTTTCTAGTGGCCAGATGGAGGGCGCACGATCCACAGGCATGACCTACTGGCAGGCGATGCGTTACATTATCCTGCCGCAGGCCTTTAAGATTGTAATTCCACCGTTGGGCAATCAGTTTGTTAATCTAGTTAAGAACTCATCGGTATTGGCGTTTGTTGCCGGCTTTGATCTGATGTACCAGGGCAATTCGATAGCGTCGACGACCTTTGATACGATCAATAGCTACCTGGTTATTGGCGTCTTGTACCTCATTATTACCTTGCCGCTGAGTTACTACATGCAGTACTTGGAAAAGAAATTAGCCTAGGAGGTGAAGCAAAATGCAAAATTGGATTAACGCCTTTTCATGGCTTAATGTTCGTTTTTTATTGATGGGCCTCTGGGTGACTATTTATATTTCAGTGATCTCGGTTGTTTTGAGCTTCATTCTAGGGTCAATTTTGGGAATTATCAGGTACTCCAAAATCAGATACTTGTCAAAAATCATCGGCTTCGTAATTGATATTATCCGCAATGTTCCACTGCTCTTGATTATCTTCTTCACCTACTTTGGTCTACCAAACTTCGGTTTACGGCCGGAAACGATTCCGGCCGCCATCATCGCGATGACGGTGTTTGAGTCAAGCATGATTGCGGAAATCGTGCGGTCTGGGATCCAGTCAGTTTCTGGTGGCCAGATGGAGGGCGCGCGATCAACGGGCATGTCCTTTATCCAGGCGCTCTGGCATGTTGTTTTGCCGCAAGCCTATAAAAATATGATTCCGACAATTATCAGTCAGTTCGTCTCGTTGATTAAGGACACGTCGCTTGCAACGATCATCGTGGTGCCAGAAATGATGCAGCACGCGCAGGTTATTTACGGGCAGAATGCCAACTATATCCTGCCGATGTTCGCGGCTCTAGCCGTATTATACTTCATCGTCTGCTTCACCTTGTCGGTGATTGGCAACGCAATCGGCAGGCGCTTGTCGTAAAGCTAATGGTTAGTTGTTTTAAGACCAGGTTCTTTAGTTATCGGCTGGCAAATTGATTTTGCGGGTCAAACTGAAAAGTACCAGAGCAAGAATGCTCTGGTGCTTTTTTTGCTATTTTAATAAGAACAGTTGGTCAAGTTGGACGGACTGGCCGCCCGCAGTATTATAAAAATATTATGACAAGCATTAACCGTTCCATTTTTCTTTAGTGAAATTAATTGCCTTTTGCATATTAACTATTACGTCTTGGTAGGACGGATCCTTTTGCGTTTCCTGCAAGCAGCCAAGGCCATACGCTGTAAAATGATCCCAATCTAAAAAGCGGTAATAAACCTCATTGTTACTGCGGTCGTAAGCAAAACTTGGAACAATAGCTATTCCATCGTTAGCCTGCACTAACATGGTTGCTACGGAAACCTTGTGGATGATTTCTATTTTAGGAGCAGTATGAACATTTTCTATTGCTCTTTTTAGTTGTGCAACGGATTGTAGCGGAATTCTGCTGTCCCATAAATATATTTTTTTATTCAGTTCCTGCAACGGAACCTTAGCGTACTTTTGCAGGGGACTGTCCCGACGAATAATTACGGAAAAGCCAGCACGCATCATTGGATAAAAATGGTACTTGTCATCATTAAAGAAGTCTGACTGATAGATCATAAAATCAATTTGCTGATTATCAAGCATGTTTTTAAAGTCCGACTTGCTTAAACTAATCGTTTTAAGCTCCACAGACCACTTTCTTTTTTGCTGCATTAATTGAATAAAAACCGGCAAAAATTGTTTCTCAAAGGGAAGGCCGGAGTAACCGAGTGAAATGGTGCGCTGCTTTGATATCTCACTTTTTTTGATCTTTTGAAGTGCATTATCGATGTCTGCGGCAACTTTTAAAAGCACTTCGTGGAAATATTTGCCTTCCTCGGTTAAACAAATCTTCCGGTGGTCGTGAAAAATTAGTTGGATGCCAATTTCTTTTTCTAGATTATGAATATTTTTAGAAACCGTAGGCTGAGCCAGGTAAAGTTCTTTGGCTGTTTGAGTAAAATTGTGCGTTTTTCCTAGTGAATGAAAACATTTAATTTGGGTAGAATTCATTTTTACCTATTCTAATTCGTAATAGATCTATTCTTTTTACCGTTAATCATACTCCTATTCGAATGATAAACTCAACAATGTAAACGGAATCAATGAGTGGTTTCAGAAGAAAGGGGTATTTGATTTGTGCATCAAAATGAGACAAAACATATTATAAAATTCCCTTATTTATATTTTTATAAAAATATAAATAAGGGATCTTAACAGTCCAATGAGTGGGATCATATGTTTCAAAGATAATTAAGGAGAAAATTATGGATCCAATGATTATAACGCTGCTGATCTTGTTAGCAGTAATTATCGCTTTCATTTCAGGGAAAGTTTCAATCTCGATGATTGGCGTCTTGGTAATGTTTGCATTAGCTGTTTTCCAAATATTGCCACCAGAACGGGCATTCGGGAACGTGACTAATACGTCTGTCTTGCTCTTTGCTGCCATGTTTGTCCTCGGCAAAGGCATTCAGAAAACTTCAATAATTACTAAGGCGGCGGAGTTTGTAAAACGCTTCAAGGATAAGCCCAGATTGTTGACGTTTTTCACCTGTATTATTGCAGCCCTGCTGGCAATTATCTCTAATGGCACTATTGCTTTAGTCATTATGTTGCCAATCCTGTGCGGAATTTGCGACGACATCGGATTGTCCCGAAGCAAAATTTTGTATCCTTTTGAGGTGACAGCAGTTTCTGCGGCTGGTGCTTGGTTTTTAGGCGTTGGGGCATTAAACATGTCTTGGTCTAGTGTAATGATGAAGCTGGGTGCGAAAGCTTCGGTCAACATTAACGATTTTCTGATTGCCCGGCTACCCTTTTTGGTTGTAGTTATTCTCTACATGACCTTTATTGGTCCCAAATTATTACCAGATAAGGATAATGCCGAGCTTGAAAAGCAGTCGCCAGAATATTCGGTCAGCAAGAAAGCCGAACCGCTGTCTAAAGGGAAAAACGCTGCTGGAATTATGATTAGCGCACTAACGATTGTGTTGATGGTGCTGTCATCATACATTCACGTTCAGTCCTATATTATTGCTATTGCCGGTGCCATACTACTAGTTTTGACGGGCGTCTTAAGCAACAAAGAAGCTTTGGGTGCCTTGAACTTGAACATCATCTTGCTGATTGCCGGTATGCTGGGTCTAGCCGATGCGCTGCAGGCAACTGGTGCCGGCAAGATGGTCGGAAACGCAATGGCGGGCGTTGCCAAGGGCATTAGCAACCCGTTCCTAATGATGGGATTATTCTTCCTGGTAACGCTGGTAATTGCCAACTTAGTTGGCGGATTAGCTGCTGTATCTATTCTGGTACCGCTGTGGACTCTGACCTGTCTGCGCATGGGACTGGATCCGCGGGGGGCGGTGCTAGCTGCAGCAACCGCAAGTTCCTTTAGCTTTCTAACGCCGATTGGCGGACATAGCCTGCCGCTAATAATGGATGCTGGGGGCTATAAGTTGAATGACTTCTTGAAATGCGGGCTGCCGCTAGCAATCATGCTTTGTGTTGTCGGGTGCTTTGTGACCCAATTGATGTATCCACCTTAATGTTTTAGGAGAAAAAAGATGAATAATAATTATGATGTAGTTGTTGTTGGTGGGTCCAATGCGGGCGGTTTTGCCGCTGCTGCTGCTGCCGAACAAGGTGCCAAGGTCTTGCTTATTGATAAGACCAGTACGGTAGAGCATTTATACCGGCATTGGCTAGGCGGGGTCAATACCAAGGCGCAGGCAAGGGCCGGCGTGCACATTGATAAAAATGACCTGGCTCAGTATCTGACGTCCTTTACCCAGGATAACGCAGACCAATCCTTGATTTGGGCTTGGCTCAATCACTCAGGCGAGACGGCCGATTGGCTGGAAGAAAAAGTTTTAAAGCCGCGCGGTGAACACCTCTACAGTGAACCCGATGCACACTATGAAACTTTAATCAATAAGGCCTTTCCGACCGAGCACCACGTTACAAAAGATGACCATTCTGATGATAAAGACTATGGCAACTATCTGATTGAATATGCACAGAAACTTGGAACAGACGTCAGGTTTAATACCAAAATGGAACACCTATTGACGGATAAGGAGGGCAGGGTAACCGGTCTTCAGGTCAAGGACACTAAGACGGGTGCAACTTATGATATTAGTGCTGCCAAGGGCGTAATCCTATGTACCGGGGGCTACGGTGCAAATAAGGAATTGCTCAAGAAGTGGAATCCAACGATTTTCAAGAAGTGCTGCTACACCCAGAGCCCACGTGACGATGGTTCTGGCATCCTGGCTGCGCTAGAAGTGGGCGCAGTTAAAGATGATGAAGCTGCTTCAATTATCTTCAACCGTGGTGCGGTGCCCGTTGGAACAAGCAGCAAGGAGACTTACACAATTGATTGGCGCAATCACCAGTACAATATTGGCTCCTTCCCGTTTTTAAAGGTGAATTTAAAGGGGCAGCGCTTCTTTAATGAAAGTGCGCCATACCAGTTCGATATGAATGCACTGATGCACCAGCCGGGCAACATGGAAGTCTTGATTTGGAATGAGCAAACCATGGATCGCCTGGCAGAATTTCATACGTTGGGCTGCTCCCGGGTTGGTTGGCCTGGCAACAAGGAAGTTGCAGGCCGCAAGGAACAAAACGAGGAGAAGATCAAGGAGGGACTTGTCCAAAAGGCAGATTCGATTGAGGAATTGGCTGAGAAGCTGCAATTGCCGAAAGAGCAGCTGGTGAAGACCGTTGAGCGGTATAACGAATTAGCCAATAAAGGTGTTGATGAAGATTTTGGCAAGGAAAAGTCGCGTTTGCTCCCTGTAGAGGGTGCTCCGTACTACGGTGCTTGGTTCAGTGGCGTTCTGTTGGCAACCTTAGACGGACTCCAAATCAACGACCATATGCAGGTATTGAACAGCGACAATGATCCGATCAAGGGCTTGTATGCGGCTGGCAACTGTTCTGGTGGGTTTTTCTGGGGTTCATATGAAGACCGAGTACCGGGATTAACCTGCAGTCATGCCCAGACTTTCGGCCGTTTGGCAGGAAAATATGCTACTGAATAAATTTAATACCGTGTGATTAAAAGAGAAGACTACTTTTCGGTCTTCTCTTTTTGCTATTTGCAAAATGCCTAACTAAATGGAGGAGTGGATATTGAGCGTGGTCTGGTTCGTTGTGCTTACCGTTCATGTATTCGCGCAATGCATTTTTTAACCTTTAATCATTAAAAAACTAAAAAATAACGTCAAAAAGCTTGAGTTTGCTCAGGCTTTTTCTGTACCCTTAAGTGAAGCAAAAAAGTGGGGAAATCAAAGCATGAAGAATTTTTTATTTCGGTTGTATCTGCGCCTGATAAAGTTGGGGGCGCGACTAACTAGAATTAATGAAAAAAAGGTTGTGGTTCTAAACGGTGCCGGCAGGTCGGGGTCAAACGGCTACCTGTTTGCCAAATACATGCGGGCCAATCATCCTGATTATGATGTGTGTGTGGTTGAGCCCTGGCCCTCTTCGCACCTGCCGCTCCAAGCCTGGCTGGAAATTGGTCGGGCAAAGTTTGTTGTCACGACGCATTCACCGTTTAAGATCCACCCGCAGCAGGTTAACATTCAGTTCTGGCATGGGATTCCGCTTAAGCGGATGGGCATCATGGCGGGCAATACCAAGCAGCGGGATAATCACCGCAACGCCAAATTGTGGCAGCGCAATGCTGACGTTGTCTGTTCAAGTTCAGACTTGTATGAAACACTGATGAGTGCGTGCTGCGCGATTGCAGCGTCTAAATACCAAAAAGTGGGCTTTCCCCGGGTTGATTTTTTGCAAAAGCCGGCCGTTACCAAGAAGCAGCTGCTCCAGGAACTGTTTCATCAAACTGATGAAACTGCTGCTATCGGCATCTACATGCCGACCTTTCGTTACGAAATGGAAGATGAGCAAGTTGAGGCGCAGCTTAAGTCGGGCAATTTTTTGACCCTGCCTGATTTTGATGTAGCAAAGCTGAATGATGCATTAAAGGCGCAGCACCAATACCTCGTGGTAAAGCTCCATCCGTATGAGATGCGCTTTTTAGCTAATTATGCAAGCTCTTATTCCAACCTGGCTTTTCTCAATAATGATTACTTTTCCCAACATGATTGTGACCTCTACGAGGTGCTTGGGGTCACTGATTTTCTGGTCACCGACTTTTCGTCGGTCTACTTTGATTACTTAAATTTGAAGCGCCCCGTAATTTTCATCACGAATTATTTGAAGCAGTATGAAAAGGTACGCGGCCTGCTCATTGGGCCTTACCAAAAGGTCGTGCCCGGTCCGTGCGTGAAGACGCAGGCGGAGCTGCTTGCTGCCCTGCGCAGGCCTGATCACTACCAGCAGAAGCGCCAATACTGGCTTGATTTGACCAACCAGTTGCAGGGCGAGTCCGCTTGTGCCAATGTTTTTGACTTAATTAAGCAACGGTAAAAAGGGGATAAATCGTGAAGAAAACTTTTTTAAACATTATGTATAATGCCATCTACCAGATTTTCCTCGTTCTAGTGCCCCTGATTACGGTGCCGTACCTGTCGCGGATTCTGGGCCCCCAAACCTACGGTATCTACAGCAACGTCAACAACATCGTGCAGTTCCTGATGATTTTTTGTACGCTTTCAGTCTCATATATTGGGATGCGCACAATTTCGCAGACGCGGGCCTTCGGCAGCAAGGCGGATTTGACGGAAGCATTCTGGGGCCTGTGGTATTTTCAGGCCTTAGCCGGCTTGGTGACCATTTTGCTTGTGCTGGCGACTGCGAGCCTTTTCCATGTTAAATACTGGAATTATCTGATACTAATGGTGCCCTACCTGATTTCGGCGCAAGTCGACATCTCGTGGTTCTTCCAGGGACTGGCCGCCTTCGGTCGCGTGGTTTTGAAAAACACGGCGGTGAAGCTAGTTTCAGTTATCTTGATTCTGCTTTGGGTCAAGAGCCCGAGCGACTTGGGCAAGTATATGCTTATCATGTCGGTCTCCACGATGCTGGGTTCCTTTGTCTTCTGGTTTGACATTCACCGCTACGTGGATGGTCCGGTAAGGCACTTCTACCAATCCCAAACAACGATTAAAGCAATTATCACTTTGCTAATTCCCCAGATTGCCACCCAAATCTATACGTCACTGGACAAGCCGCTTTTGGGTCTCTTTCAGAATTCGACGCAAGTGGCCTTTTATGACAACTCGCAGCGCATTGCCAACATGGTTTTAGGCGTGGTTACCAGTATTTCTTTGGTCATCATGCCCAAGATGGCTGGTGAGGGCCAGAAAAAGCAGCGGGTAATCCTCAAAAAGTCGCTTGAGGCGACCGTCATGTTGGGTACACTGTTTGCCGTTATCATCATGGCCAACACGAAGGAATTTGTCCCGTTCTTTTTTGGACCCAAGTTCATTCCGATGACGCCGCTCATGTTTTTCTTTGCCCTGACTATTGTCATGATTCCGACTGGCGGGGTGTTTGCCAACCAGTTTGCACTGGCCAATCACCGCGACCGGGACTATGCCCTCCCCTTGATTATCGGAGCGGTTTTAGAAGTTGTCCTGAGCTACTTTCTTGATCGTTTTTATGGTGCGACCGGTGCCATGGTCGCCATTTTGGTGACAGAGCTGATTGTTCTTATTTTGCGTCTGTGGATCGTGCGCGATGGCTATGACTTTAAGTATTCCTTCCGTGAAGTGCCCAAGTACCTGCTTATTTCCGTACTTGTTCTGGGAGTCGGCATGCTGCTTCCGCGGCTGGTTTCCTCGGCCTTTTTAAATATGGCACTCAAGTCAATCATCATGTTTGTTCTTTACATAGTGCTCATGTTCCTAATGAAGTTGGACTTTAATCAGGATATAATATTGTTGTTTAAGAAATTTTTTACAAGGGGCTAAAATGATTCCTAAAATTATCCATTACGTCTGGGTCGGCGGCAATCCCAAACCGAAAAACATCCAGCGCTGCATGAAGACCTGGCGCAAACACTTGCAGGGTTATCAGATTATTGAATGGAACGAGCAGAATGTCGATATCCATGAAAACAAGTACGTGGAAGAGGCATACCAGGCCAAGAAGTGGGCCTTTGTTTCAGATTATATCCGGGCCAAGGCCGTGTGCGAAATGGGCGGCATCTACCTTGATACGGACGTCTTGGTTTTGGATGATCTAGACAGCCTGCGTTTCAACCAGGCCTTTGTTGGCTTTGAGAATCCTGCCAATCCCTTCACGGCGGTTTTTGGCGCGGAGAAGGGCCACCCGCTTGTGCGTGACATGCTGGACTACTACGATGACCGCGACTTTTCCTTTGATAAAAACAATCAGCTGGCGGGCGTCAATACGGTGTCCGTCTCAGACCTGTTAAAGAACAGGTATGGGGCCATCCCCAACAACAAGGAGCAGCTGCTAAGGGACGGCATTCACGTTTATCCCGATGGCGTTTTGTGCAATCCGTCCGCAAACTCCAAGACGATCCATGTGTTCACCGGCACCTGGATGGAGGGGGAGAAACCACTGAAGCGCAAACTGGTAACCGCGCTCAAAGTCAGGATTAAGACGCGCGCCGAGGCGGCCCTCTACGCCCGGATTTTTAGGTAAAATGAGCGAAGAAGAATTGCAGAGGCTGGTCGAAAGGATCTCGCTTGAATATTTTGCCCGGCCCTTTGGCCATGAGGTCAAGATCAACCGGCGCATGACCACGACGGGGGGCCGCTACCACCTGCACGACCACCACATTGAAATCAACGCCCATTTTTTAGCAGAGCAGCAGAGGGCCGCACTGGTTGGCATTATTAAGCACGAATTAACGCACTATCACCTGCACGTGCTGCGGCGGGGCTACCGGCACCGCGACCAGGACTTCAAGGAACTGCTGAAGCGCGTGGGCGGAAGTCGCTATGCGCCGGATATTGGTCTGGGGCGCAAGCAAACCAGGAAGTATTTGTATGCCTGCTGCACCTGCGGGCATAGGTTTGCGCGCGTGCGCCGCGTTGATTTGCGCCGCTACGTTTGTGGCCGCTGCGGCGGTCGCCTGCGCCTAATAAAGCAGGCGGCAAAATGACAAAATAGTGCTGCGATTGGTAAGCAAAGTGATTGACAAAAAATAACGCTGCTCCTATACTTTTTACATAATATTAGGTACCTAACCTTTTTAAAAATAAGCGAAGAGCAAAGGAGTCATGTTATGAGTCAAGCAAGTGATAATTTAATGAAACGACTGCACTTTATCATGCGTGCAAGTCGCTACTTCATGTTTCAGAACAAGCAGCCGCTGGCAGGACAAAAGCGGGTCTTGGCGGTTCTTAAGCTTGAAGACGGGCTAACCCAAAATTATTTGGCTGAGGTCCTGGCCCTGCAGCCGGGCTCGCTCGCAGAATTGCTTAAGAAGATGGAGGCAAAGGGTGAAATCACGCGTGCGTCTGATGACCAGGACCGCCGGGTCAAGCGCGTCTATTTGACCAGTGCGGGCCGCAAGGAGGCCGAGCGCATCGACGAGTGGGCAAACAAGCAGGACACCTCGGCCTTCTTCAACGGTCTTAGCGCCACTGAACAGGAAGAACTCAGCAATTACCTAGAGAAGATTGCCAACGGCTGGGACGATGACTTTAAGGAACAAGCAGACAGGTTTGTGGATCCCAGCTACCGCATGTGGGCGATGAACAGGTGGCATAAGTGGGCTGAAGAGCACAACTGGTCTGCCGATGAGATGCGGGCGGCGTGCCACCACGCGCGGGGCATGCACCACCATGGCTGCCGGCCGGGGAGCGAATCTGCTGATGCAGAGGGCAGAACCTGCCCGAATCAGCGCATGCGTCCGCCACGCCGTGACTTTTGGCGCGAGTTTTGGGATAATGATAAAGAGTTATAATAAGCTAGGTTAAAAGATAAAGTTTTTCAATTTATGAAAAGCTTTTTTTAGATTAAGGCACAGAAAGTTGGTAAGCAGATTGACTCACAGGGCCCCGCAGAACGGCAACAAAACAGTTAAATTACGTGATTTCTTGCGGTTATTAAGCAGTTTGAACGTGCGCAAGTCCTTATTTATCGTTGGTCTACTCTTTAGTTTGATTACCAGCGGCGCCAACCTGGCTTTGCCGCTCTTGACGCGTAATTTAGTGGACACGAGCAAGTGGGATGATTTTAACTATGCCAATCTGCTTATCATCGTTGTGGTCTTTGCCGTACAGCTCCTTTTGGGCACGCTTGGCGGTTTTATCCTCCGGTACTTCGGGGAGAGCGTGGTCAAAAAATTGCGCAACCGGCTGTGGCGTCACTTGCTGAAACTACCCGTCTCCTACTTTGACGAAAACAAGGCGGGCGAGAGCAGCTCAAGGCTGGTCAACGACACAGAAGTGATCAAGGGCCTGGTCGCCGAACAGTTCCCCAATTTTATTACCGGAGCGATTCAGCTGCTCTTTTCGCTAGTAATATTATTTGTGATGGACTGGCAGATGGCGGCGCTCATGTTTACCATTGTCCCCGTTGTGGTCTTGGTGCTGTTGCCGATTGGGAGGATCATGGCCCGTCTTGGCCGCAAGCTCCAGGCGGCGACCGCGGCCCTGAGCGGTGAGGTCAGCGAGAAGCTTTCCGACGTGCGGCTGATTAAGGCCAGCAACGGTGAGCAGTTTGAGGAAAAGCGGGGAAAGAATTTAATCGAAAAGATCTTTCAGATTGGCGTGACCGATGCGCGTGTGGCCGCAATTTTGCAGCCGGTTATGACCACCCTGATGACGGCTACCTTTATGGGCATCCTGGCGTTTGGGATCATTCGGGTGGGGCAGGGAACGCTGACCAGCGGCGCACTGGTTGCTTTTTTGCTCTACCTCTTTAATGTTATTGCGCCCGTGGCAACGTTTGCCACGTTCTTTTCCCAGATTCAAAAAGCGCTGGGATCAACCGCACGGATTCAGGCAATCTTGAATATCCCACCGGAAAAGAGCCTGACTGGCCATGACTTTGCCCCGGATCACGAAGCTTTGACTGTACAAAATCTTAGTTTCAGCTACCGCCGGGATAAGCCGGTTTTACGGGACGTCTCCTTTGTCGCTCAGCCCAATACCGTAATCGCCTTTGCTGGTCCGAGCGGTGGGGGCAAGTCGACTATTTTTGCTTTGCTGGAGCGTTTCTACCAGCCGACCGGTGGCCAAATTCTGCTGGGCGAGCACGACATCCAGGCAATTAACCTGTCTAAATGGCGGTCCCAGATTGGCTATGTCTCCCAAGACAGTGCGATTTTTTCCGGAACGATTCGTGCCAACCTGCTATATGGCCTGCAGCAAAAGCTGACGGACAGCGAATTGTGGCGCGGATTGAAGTTAGCGCACGCCGACCAGTTTGTGCGCGACTTTCCCGACCGGCTGGAAACGGAAATTGGTGAGCGCGGCGTCAAGCTCTCGGGCGGACAGAAGCAGCGCCTGGCAATTGCCCGGGCATTTCTGCGCAATCCCCAGATCTTGATGCTGGATGAGGCGACGGCCAGCCTTGATTCCGAATCGGAAAGGCAGGTCCAAGCGGCACTCGATCAATTGATGGTCAACCGCACGACGCTGGTGATTGCGCACAGGCTGTCCACGATTGTGAATGCGGATCAGATTTACTTTATTGAGCAGGGCCAGGTCACAGGGCACGGTACGCACCGCGAATTGATGAAACACCACAGGCTGTATGCACGCTACGTGAATGAGCAGATGGTCGATTAGCATTATTTTTTATAAAAATATGGCGGAAGGACTTGTACTCGGCCCGCTTTTGGGGTATAGTAATGAATGTGTTTGCGGGCATGGCGGAATGGCAGACGCGCAAGACTAAGGATCTTGTGATCGTTTTAGATCGTGGAAGTTCGAGTCTTCTTGCCCGCACTACTTAATGGAGCTTTTGAGCTCCATTTTTTTGTGCCTAAGTGAGGCCCTTGTGGTTTAACGTCTGCTTTTATTTTAAAAATTAATTACATTGCATAATTTGAGGCTGCGAGAGGGTATACTGGTAGTATTGATTTAGGGGCAAAGAGTAATTATGGCAAGAAAACGCAAAGGCAGAAAACAATCTAATGGGCGAATCATCATTCGCACCTTTATCATTCTCTTTCTACTGATTGTCGCGTTTGTCGCCTTCAGATACTACAGGCGCCAGGCAATCCAGTCCGAGCAGATTAGGCAGGAGCAGTTGGCCCGCGAAGAGGCCAGGCAAAAGGTTATTCGGCAGCACAAGGCCTTTATTAACAAGATTGGGCCGATTGCCAAAGAGGTCAACAAATCCTTTGAGCTGCTGCCCAGCATCACGATTGCCCAGGCCTGCCTGGAAAGCGACTACGGGCAAAGCAGCCTGTCGCAAAAGTATAATAACCTGTTCGGCGTCAAGGGCACGAACCCCAACACGTCTGCCATCTTGACGACCAAGGAATACGAGAAGGGCAAGTGGATCGTGGTCAAGGCCCGCTTCCAGATCTACGACTCATACGAGGCCTCGATCCGCGCCCACGCACGCCTCTTTCAGAAGGGAACGAGCTGGAACGCCCGGCAGTATAAGCACGTCCTGGCGGCTGAAAACTACGAGCAGCAGGCGTATGCACTCGTCAAGGACGGCTACGCCACCGACCCCAACTACGCGGAAAAGCTGATTAAGCTGGTTGAGCAGTACCACCTCGACCGCTTCGACAAATAAGGGCAACTAGTAAAAAAGCTGCCTTCTTTTTGGTACAATTAAATAGTTATAAAGTTTTTGGCGAAGGGAATTAGAATGAGCGAAGAAGCAATTTTGACAGGGTTAAACCCGCAGCAAAAAAAGGCCGTCAAGATAACCACGGGGCCACTTTTGGTTGTTGCCGGTGCGGGTTCGGGCAAGACCTCGGTCTTGACCCGGCGCATCGCCTACCTGGTTGAAGAAAAAGGGGTGCTGCCGTGGAATATTTTGGCCATCACTTTCACCAATAAGGCCGCAAGCGAGATGCGGGTGCGGGAGCACAAGCTGCTCGGTGCCCGGGCCGATGGCATCTGGATGTCCACCTTCCACGCTTTGTGCGTGCGCATTCTGCGCCGCGACGCAGAGAAGATTGGCTACAATCGAAACTTTTCGATTGCCGATCCGGCCGAACAATTGACGCTGGTCAAGCACATTGAAAAGGACCTGAACATCAACCCGAAGATGTACGAACCGCGGGGCATTTTGGCGGCTATTTCCAACGGCAAGAATGACCTGCTTACGCCTAAGGCGTTTGCGGCCAGCAGCTCCGCGCCCTTTGACAAGGTGGCGGCGCAGGTCTACCTGGAATACCAAAGACGCCTGCAGCACGATCAGATCATGGACTTCGACGACCTGATTATGCAGACACTGGTCCTGTTTAAAAAGGATCAGGCCGTTCTGCATTACTACCAGAACAAATTCCGCTACCTGCTGGTCGACGAGTACCAGGACACGAACCAGGCCCAGTACGAACTGTGTCATGAACTGGCGGCCCAGTACAAGAACATCTGCGTGGTCGGGGATGCGGACCAGTCGATCTACGGCTGGCGCGGGGCCAACATGGAAAACATCATGAACTTCGAGCAAGACTACAAGGATGACGGGGTTCAGACCGTTAAGCTTGAGCAGAACTACCGCTCGACCGGCCATATTTTGGCCGCGGCCAACGCGGTGATCAAGAACAATAACAACCGTAAGGACAAAAACCTCTGGACCGACCGGGGCGATGGGGCCAAGGTGACCTACTACCGGGCCCAAAGCGGGGACGATGAGGCCCACTTTATTCTGTCCAAGATTCAGGAAGAGGTTAAGGAAAATAAGCGCTCCTATAAGGACTTTGCCGTTTTGTACCGTACCAACGCACAGTCGCGGACAGTCGAGGAGGCCTTCGTAAAGTCGAGCGTGCCCTACCAAATTGTCGGTGGCCATAAGTTCTATGACCGCAAGGAAATCATGGACATCATGGCCTACCTCAAACTGGTAGCCAACCCCAGCGACACGATGAGCTTCAACCGCATCGTCAACACGCCCAAGCGCGGGATTGGCCAGGTCAGCGTGAACAAGTTTATGAATTTTGCCCAGGACAATGAGTTGACGCTGCTCGATGCGTTCAGCCACATTAACATGGCCGGCTTATCAACGCGGGCCGGTGCCAAGCTGGGCGATTTTGGGGCCAAGCTGCGCGATGCAATCAACTACGCGCCAACCCACAGCGTGACCGGTCTGACGGAAAAAATCCTGCAGGACTTTGACTACACGGATGCTTTGAAGAAGGAGCGCACAATTGAGGCCGAGACGCGGCTGGAAAACCTGGACGAGTTCCTCTCCGTGACCAAGCAGTTCGACGACCAGCTTGATGAGGACAACGATAACGAGAGCGTGCTCAGCGACTTCTTGGCGGACGTTTCGCTTTTGAGCGACCAGGATGACCTGGAAAACAACGACGACCAGGTTGCACTGATGACCCTGCACGCAGCCAAGGGACTGGAATTCCCCGTCGTTTTCCTGGTGGGCATGGAAGACGGGCTGTTTCCGCTATCGCGTGCCCTGCTGGAGGACGACCAGCTGGAGGAAGAACGACGGCTGGCCTACGTCGGCATCACGCGGGCCAAGCGCAAGCTGTTTTTGACCAACGCATACTCACGCATGATGTACGGCCGCATGCAGAACAATCCGCCCTCACGCTTCCTGGAGGAAATCGACGCCCGGGACTTAGAGCAGGAGAGCGCCGTCCCGGAAAACTTCGCCGCGGGCAATTTTGCTGTGCAGACCGCCCCGTTTGCCAATAAGGACGAGCGTGCGCGCGCCCAGGTCTACACCCCGCGCGTTAAGCCCGCTGGGGCCGTCGGTGCGGAGAAGAAGGGTTGGAACACCGGCGACCAGGTCGACCACAAGTCCTGGGGCCGCGGCGTTGTGGTCAAGGTCAACGGTAAGGGCGAGGACATGGAACTCGACATCGCCTTCAAGGACAAGGGCATTAAGCGGCTTTTAGCAGCTTTTGCCCCAATTAAAAAGGTATAATAGAGTTGGCAAGCAATAATTAATTTTTAACCGGGAGGAGCAAAATGGCAGATTTAACGCTTGATGAGGCCAGAAAAGAAGTTGCAGCGCTCAGGGACAAACTGGATGAGTGGGCGGATGCGTACTATTCACGGGACGCGCCGGAGGTTGAGGACAGCGTCTACGACCAAAAGTACAATCGCCTGGTTAAGCTCGAGCAGCAGTTCCCCCAGCTGGTCACGCAGGATTCAATCACGCAGCGCGTCGGCGGCCAGCTTGACAGCGCACTGACGAAGGTTACCCACAAGGTGCCGATGCTGTCGATGGGGGACGTCTTTTCCAAGCAGGAATTGCGTGAATTCGACGACCGCGTGCAGAAGCAGGTGGGCCACCCGGTGGCTTACAACGTGGAGCTTAAGATTGACGGCCTGTCCATCAACCTGGAATACACGGACGGCAAATTGACCCGGGCCTCAACGCGGGGCAACGGCCACGTGGGCGAGGACGTGACGGCCAATGCCCGCTACATCACCGATATTCCGCAAGAGCTGCCCACAAAACTGACGACCGAGGTCCGTGGCGAGTGTTACATGGGCAAGGAGGCGTTTGCAAAATTAAACGATGAGCGCGATGAAAAGGGCGAAAGCACCTTTGCCAACCCCCGGAACGCGGCGGCGGGCTCTTTGCGCCAACTGGATGCCAGCGTGACCAAGCACCGCCACCTAAGCACGTTCATTTACACCTGGGTCAACCCGCCGGCAGAAATCACCAGCCAGAACCAGGCAATTAGTGCGATGCAAAAATTGGGCTTTCACACCAACCAGACCGGCCGCAAGTTGACCAGTCTGGACGAGATTTTTGCCTTTATCGATGAGTACACGGCCAAGCGCGATGCACTCGAGTACGGGATTGACGGGATTGTGCTCAAGGTGGACGACCTAAACCTGCAAAAGGAATTGGGCAACACGGTTAAGATTCCGCGCTGGGAAATTGCCTACAAGTTCCCGCCGGAGGAGCAGGAAACGGTTGTCCATGAGATTAAGTGGACCGTGGGGCGCACGGGCGTCGTCACGCCGACGGCAATCATGGATCCGGTTCAGCTCGCCGGCACTACCGTTTCGCACGCGGTGCTGCATAACGCCGACCTGCTCAGGCAGAAGGACGTTCGCATCGGGGACACCGTCATGCTGCACAAGGCGGGCGACATCATTCCGGAAATTTCGGAGGTGGTTTTGGCCAAGCGTCCCCAAGATGCTGAACCCTACCCGATCCCGACTACCTGCCCGTCGTGCGGGGAAAAGCTGATTCACCTGCAGGACGAAGTCGCCCTGCGCTGCGTCAATCCGTCCTGCCCGGCCCAAATAGAGGAGGGCATCACGCACTTTGCATCGCGACCGGCGATGAACATCGACGGCCTGGGACCCAAGATCGTGCGCCAACTGATTGCTCGCGGCCTGGTGCATAACGTGGCCGACCTCTATCGCCTAACGGCCGCCGACCTGGAGCAGCTGGACCACTTCAAGGACAAGGCGATTTCCAACCTGCTTAACGCCATCAACAATTCAAAGAAAAACTCGGTTGAACTGCTGCTGACCGGACTGGGGATTGATCACGTGGGTGCCAAGGCCGCCCGGCTGATTGCGCAAAAGTTTAAAAATATGACAAAGATTATGAGTGCTGACGTGCAGGAGGTGGCGGCAATCGCTACAATAGGGAAGACGATTGCCGAGTCGCTGACCACTTACTTTGCTCAAGGCGAGGTCAAGGAATTAGTTGCCAGGCTGCAGGATTTGGGCGTCAACATGGACTATCTGGGACCAGACACGGCGGCTGAAGAGGTGCCGGACAACTACTTCAAGGGCAAGACCGTTGTTTTGACCGGCACGCTTGCGCACTACACGCGCGGCGAATTCACCAAGAAGCTGCAGGAGCTGGGTGCGACGGTAACCGGATCCGTCTCGGGCAAGACCGACTACGTGATTTACGGTAAAGACGCTGGCTCCAAGTATGCCAAGGCGCAAAAATTGGGCGTGCAGCTGCTGACTGAAGAAGAGGCAATTGCCCAAGTTAAGTAGAAGGAACAAAAAAGTGAAAAAGTATTTGCACATATTGGCGATTTTGGGGGCAGCCCTGAGCCTGACTGCGTGTGGCAATTTAAAAAATTCCAACTTGGCGAACAACGCTAAAACCTCGTCCAATTCGACCACTAAAACCTACCAGACGACCGATACGGGCACTAACGGCTACACGGTGCTCCTAAAAAACGGCCGCTACGTCACCAGTCCGATTGCGGGCCTGACCGCGACCAATAACAATAACTCGGTCGACACGCGGGAATTGGAACGGGGGCTCGTGCAGATTTCGAAGGGCGTGTACTCGACCAATTCCTACGTTTTTCAGGAGGGACAGTACATCACGACCAGCGTTGCCAACGATTGGTTGGCGCGCAAGTCCAAGGCGAACCCGGCCGGGCTCAACCCGCCAGCGGGCAAGAAGAAGGACTACCGTCCTTACTACCTGGAAGAGATTGTCGAGCAGGATTATTTGAGCGGTTCCGGTTCATCCTACCACGTCGGCGGAATGAGCATCGGCCTTGCCCTCAACTCGATTGACTACTACCAAAAGACCAAGGACGGCCCCGAATATCAGAGAACGATTACGCGCACGCAGCAACAAAAATACGGCCAGGCCGTGGCCCAGCAGGTGGTGGCGCGCCTGCGCAAGAAGAAGGCGCTCAAAAACGTGCCGATCACGGTGGGGCTGTTTGCCAAGGAAAGCCGCGACGCGCTGGTTTCCGGAACTTACTTTTTGAGCGGGACAGCGGCTGCTAATAGTAGTAAAATAACTAAATGGAAAACTATTGCCACCCAGGCCCAGGTGCTGCCAACGATTGGCAATAAGAAGGCAATCAACAGCAACGACGCGTCGAGCTTCAATAGTTTTAAAGAATCGATTCAGAATTATTTTCCTAATATTAGCGGGGTGACCGCGAGCCTGCGCTACGAAAACGGCAAGTTGGCCCAGGAAAACATTGCGATCACGACCCAGTTTTACGGGTACGAGCAGGTGCAGAGTTTTACCAGGCTGGTCCTTTCGACGGCGAAGAAATATTTGGCAAATGATGTGCCGATTGAAATAAAGATTGGTTCCGTTAACGACATCCAGGCCCTGGTTGCCAAGGAAACGGGCGACAGTAGTTATCAAGTCCATATTTATGGCGGTGAATAAGGAGGTATTTTTGTGGAAATCACAGAAGACACAATCAAGCACGTTGCGGTTTTATCGCGGCTTGCAATCAATGAAGAAGACATCGGGCAGGTGACCGCGCAAATGGCGTCCATCATCAACATGGCCGACCAGTTGTCCGAGGTTGACACCGCGGGCGTCGAGGAGACCGTCCAGGTGGTTGACCGCGACACGGTTTTCCGGGAAGACAAGCCGGAACACTGGCAGGACCGGACCGAATTAATGAAGAATGTCCCTGAGCAAGCGAACGGGTTCATCAAGGTTCCTGTGATTATTAACAAAGACGAGGACGAGTAATGAACTATTTAAATGAAGATATTGACTCATTAAATAAAAAATTGGCCCAGGGCGACTTGTCCGCCGACCAACTGGCCCAGGATACGGTTGCAAACATCAAGGAGACCGATGACAAGCTGAACGCCTGGATCACGGTGCAGGAAGACGCCAAGCCGGCGGCAGACCTGGACTTTGGTCAAAACAAGCTGGCCGGGATTCCGATTGCAATCAAGGACAACATTATTACCAAGGGCGTGAAGACGACCGCGGCCAGCCACATCCTGGACAACTACATGCCGGTGTATGACGCAACGGTTGTCGCGCGCTTGAAGAAGGCCCAGGCTACCTTTGTGGGCAAGACCAACCTGGATGAGTTTGCGATGGGGTCATCAACCGAGCACTCCTACTTTGGCATCACCCACAACCCTTGGAACCTGGACAAGGTGCCCGGTGGCTCCTCCGGTGGTTCCGCCGTTGCGGTTGCCTCCGGTCAGGTGGTAGCGGCCCTGGGATCTGACACCGGTGGTTCAATCCGCCAGCCTGCCGCCTTCAACGGCATCTTTGGCATCAAGCCGACCTACGGCCGCGTTTCCCGCTGGGGACTGATTGCCTTTGCCTCATCGCTTGATGAGATTGGCGTTATGAGCAAGCGGGCCAAGGATTCCGCCCAGGTTTTGAACGTGATTGCCGGCCACGACGGTCACGACTCTACCCTGTCAACGCGGGACGTGCCCGACTTCACCCGGTTTATCGGCCAGGACGTCAAGGGCCTGCGCGTTGCCGTGGTCAAGGAATACATGGACGCCGTTGACGGCGACATGCACGATGTGATTCAAAAGCAGATCGACGTCTTGAAGGACGCCGGTGCCGTAATCACGGAAGTTTCCCTGCCGCTGACCAAGTACGTCGTGCCGGACTACTATATCATTGCTTCAAGTGAGGCTTCCTCCAACCTGCAGCGGTTTGACGGCATTCGCTACGGCTACCGGTCAAAGGACGCCAAGAACCTGCTCGACGTCTACGTGAAGTCACGCTCCGAGGGCTTTGGCGAGGAGGTCAAGCGCCGGATTATGCTCGGTTCCTTCGCCCTGTCGGCCGGCTCCTACGACCGCTTCTTCAGGCAGGCGTCCAAGGTGCGGACGCTGATCTGTCAGGACTTCGACCGCATCTTTAAGGACCACGACGTCATCGTCGGGCCAACGACCACGACGCCGGCCTTTGATATCGGCAGTGAGATTTCCGACCCGATCAAGATGTACAACAACGACATCCTGACGATTTCGGCCAACCTGGCGGGAATTCCGGCGGCCAGCGTGCCGGCCGGCCTGGTTGACGGCATGCCCGTCGGCCTGCAGGTCATGGCCAAGCGCTTTGACGAGGGCAGCATCTTCAAGGTGGCCGACTTTATCGAACGCGCCAACAAGTTTTACGAACAGACACCAGCTGGAATGGAGGATTAAGTGATGAATTTTAAATCAACGATTGGATTCGAGGTTCACTTCGAATTAAAAACTAAGAGTAAGATTTTCTCACCTTCACCAGTAAGCTATGGTGCCAAGCCAAACACGGAAACCAACGTGATCGACTGGGCGATGCCCGGCGTTCTGCCGTACGTGAACAAGGATGTTTACCGCCTCGGCATCATGGTGGCGCTTGCCACCCACGCCCACATTTTGCCCACGACCCACTTTGACCGGAAGAACTACTACTACCCGGACAGCCCAAAGGCTTACCAGATTACGCAGTTCTTCCAACCGCTGGCCCGCGACGGCTACGTGGAGATTGAGGTGCACGGCAAGAAGAAGCGCATCGGCATCCACGAAATGCACATCGAGGAGGATGCCGGCAAGAACACCCACGGTACCAACGGCTTTTCCTACGTTGACCTGAACCGGCAGGGCGTGCCGCTGCTCGAGGTCGTTTCCGAACCCGAGATTTCCGACCCGGACGAGGGTTACGCCTACCTGGAAAAACTGCGCAAGATCGTGCAGTTCACCGGTGCTTCCGACGTTAAGATGGAAGAGGGTTCGATGCGGGTCGACACCAACATCTCCATCCGTCCGGCAGGGCAAAAGGAACTGGGGACCAAGGTTGAGATGAAGAACCTGAACTCCTTTGAGCACGTGCGCAAGTCGCTAGCCTACGAGCAAAAGCGGCAGGAGCAAGTGCTATTGTCCGGCGGCCGCGTCCAATTATCCACCCGGCGCTTTGATGATGCGACGGGCAAGACGGTTCTGGAGCGGGTCAAGGAAGGCGACGCCGACTACCGCTACTTCCCAGAGCCCGATTTGGCGCCCGACCACATCAGCCAAGACTGGATCGATGAGATCAAGGCCACATTGCCGCGGACGGCGGAAGACCGCTACAAGCAGTATACCGGCGAGTTTGGCCTCAAGGACTACGACGCCGAGGTTCTGCTGCAGACCAAGGAAAGTTCCGACTTCTACGACGAGACGGTGGCCGCGGGTGCGGACCCGCAGCTGGCGGCTAACTGGATGAACACGCAGGTTAATGGTTACCTCAACGACAACCGCGTCGACCTGGCCGACATTAAGCTTACGCCTGAGCACCTGGCCGCAATGATCAAGCTGATCAAGGACGGCACAATTTCGTCCAAGATTGCCAAGAAGGTCTTTGCCGAAACGATTAAGAACGGCACCGACCCGAAGCGGTTCGTCGAAGACCAGGGCATGGTTCAGCTTTCTGATACCGCGGTTCTGGAGCCGATGGTCAAGGAAGTTGTTGATAATAACCCGCAGTCGGTTGAAGACTTCAAGAACGGCAAGGACCGGGCAATTGGCTACCTGGTTGGTCAGATCATGAAGAAGACTCGCGGCAAGGCCAACCCTAAGGTGATCAACCAACTCTTGAACAAGGAACTGCAGAAGCGGTAAGTAAGTTTTTATAGTAATTGAGTAAAGGGTAGTAATTATGACTAAAAAAGCACGATTGATCTATAATCCTGTGTCCGGTCACGAACAGATGCCTAAAAATGTTGCCGATATCCTGGATGTTTTGGAGCAGGCGGGCTACGAGGCGAGTGCCTTCAGAACCACGCCGGAGGCGCAGAGCGCGCAGAAAGAGGCCACCCGCGCGGCTAGTGAGGGCTTTGACCTGATTGTTGCCGCCGGTGGCGATGGCACGATCAACGAGGTGGTCAACGGTATTGCTTTTTTAGAAAAGCGGCCGCAGATGGCCATTATTCCGGCGGGCACGACCAACGACTACGCGCGTGCTTTGCACATTCCGCGCAATGATATCGCAGACGCGATTAAGGTGGTTCTGAAGAACAAGACGCGCAAGATGGACATCGGCCAGGCCACCTTCAGCAATGAGACGCAGTACTTCGTCAACATCGCGGCCTGCGGCTCGCTCACCGAACTGACCTACGGTGTTCCGTCCGAGGTCAAGTCGGCCCTGGGCTACACCGCCTACCTGATCAAGGGTGCAGAGATGCTGCCGCACTTGACCGAGAACGAACTGCGGCTGACCTACGATGACGGCGTCTACGAGGGCAAGCTGTCGATGCTGCTGCTCGGCATGACCAATTCGATTGGCGGCTTCGAGCAGATCATGCCCGACGCCGAACTGAGCGATGGCCTCTTTCAGCTGATTATCGTGAAGCCCGCCGACCCGGTCAAGCTGCTCAAGCTGATGGCACTGGCCATGAACGGCAAGCACGTTGATGATCCGGAAGTCATCTACACCAAGACGCGCAGCCTGCAGATCGAGCTGCTTGGCAAGAGCATTGGTCAAAAGCTGCCGGTCAACCTGGACGGCGAGATTGGCGACTACTGCCCGGTTACCTTTAAAAACTTGCAGCAGCGCATTGAATTCTACGTTGGCGAATAGCCGACAAACGAAAAAACTGTTATTCCTCAAGGAATAACAGCTTTTTTATGTTGGATAATTTTTTTATTAGTGACTAGTTGCGGCTGCTGTTGCCACCGAAGATCTCCAGCAGGAACAAGAAGATGTTGGCAAAGTCCAGGTAGAGCTGCAGCGCGCCGACAACGGCGAGGCCGCTGGACGACACTTGCGCACCATAATTGTTGTAGATGACCTTCATCTTGTTGGCATCAGAGGCGATCAGGCCGGTGAAAATAATCACGCCGATGAAGGAGAAGATGTAGGTGACGGCCGGGCTGCGCAGGAACATGTTGACCACCCAGGCCACCAAAAAGCCAATCAGTGCGGCACTCAGGTAGGAGTTCCAGTTGGACAAATCCCGCTTGGTAAAGGTGCCAAACGCGGCCATCGCGATGAAGACCGCTGAGGCCGAGATAAACGCAGAAGTGATCTGCGAGCCGGTGTAAAAGCCGGCAATCAGCGCAAATTCGAAGCCATAGATCGCGGCCAGAAAACCGAGCATAATCAGGCTGGCCACCGGGTTGCGGTTGGCCTTGGCGCTGATGCCCCAGGACAGGCCAAAGGGCACGAAGAGCAGCAGCCACATGATGCTGACCGGCATGCCCATCACGGCGCTGCGGAAGGTCGTCATGGTCAAGTAGGCCACAAGTGCCGAAATCAGCACGGAAGCGCCCATCAGCGCGTACATTTTGGTCAAAAAACCATTGGTTTCGGAAATGGAGCGGACTTGGCGCCTGCCAGGATTAGTATCAAAATTATTCATAGAGTACGTCCTTTCTTTTTGATGTTTGTACCTAAATTAACATATTAAGAGTGCATAGTGAAGGGAAACGAATCACCTTAAGGCAATATTTAGGGTGGCGCGGGTAATTACTTTTGCCGCGATTTCTAGTAGAATAGGTATGTTAACTAGTGTTTGTAAAAAAGGACAGATTATGGAAAAGAACCAAATTATCGAATTAGAAATTACCGACTTGTCATACGAAGCGATGGGCGTGGCCCACTACGAGGGGATGACGGTCTTCGTCACCAGCGCACTGCCGGGCGAGACGGTCAGCGCCAAGATCCTGAAGGTGAAGAAGCACTTCGCCTTCGCCAAGATTGAAAAAATCATCAAGGAAAGCCCGGACCGCGTCAATATCAAGCTCAACGAGTGGGTGCAGACGGGCCTGGCGTCGCTGGCCCACATCAAGTACGACAGGCAGCTCGAGTTCAAGCGCACGCAGGTGGTCAATTTACTTAAAAAGGCACACATGGACAACGTGGAGGTCGGCGAAACGCTGGCGAGCCCGGAGCAGACCGGTTACCGCAACAAGGCCCAGGTGCCGGTGCGCGAGGTGGACGGCCAGCTCGACATCGGCTTCTTCCGCCGGCACTCGCATGACCTGGTGCCCCTGACCAACTTCTTCACGACCGACCCCGAGATCGACCGCGTCCTGGTCGCCGTGCGCGACATCCTGCGTGCAAACCACGTGCCGGCCTACGACGAGATTCACAACAAGGGCGAGGTCCGCTACCTGGACGTGCGCCGCTCGAAGTCCACGGGCGAGATCATGGTGATCCTGGTCTGCCTGCACAAGGACTTCCGTCAGCTGCCTAAGGTGGCCGAGGACATCAAGGCAATTGCGGGTGTGACCAGCCTGGTCCTGAACTACAACCCGAAACGAACCAACGTTATCCTGGGCAAGGTTGACTACCTGATCTTCGGTAAGCCGCAGATCACCGACCAGATCGGCGACGTCAAGTTCCGCATTTCGCCGGAAAGCTTCTTCCAGATCAACTCGCTGCAGACGCCGCGCCTGTATGATTTGGCCATTAAGCAGGCCGACCTTGAACCCACCGACACCGTGATCGACGCCTATTCGGGCATCGGCACCATCGGGTTGTCCGTTGCCAAGCACGTCGAAGCCGTGCGCGGCATCGAGAGCGTGCGCGATGCGGTCAAGGACGCCAACAACAACGCCGAACTGAACGACATTCACAACGCCCGGTACGTTGCCGGCAAAGCCGAGGAGGTTATGCCAAAGTGGGCCGCCAAGGGGATGAAGGCCGACGTGATCTTCATTGATCCACCAAGGAAGGGCCTGACGCCCGAGTTCATCGAGGCCGCCGTCAAGACCAACCCGAAGAAGATCGTCTACGTCTCCTGCAACCCAGCTACGCTCGTGCGCGACCTGCAGACCTTCAAGGACAACGGCTACACCTTCAGCCGCATTGACCCCGTCGACATGTTCCCGCAGACCCCGCACGTGGAAGCCGTGACGGTGCTGGAGAAGAGGTAAAGCTGAATAATTAAAAGTCGTCATTTTAGAGCTATGGATTATGGCTCTAAGATGGCGATTTTTGTATTAATATTGAGTCACTTTTGTGTAGGCGCTATAATTAAAATGTGGAATTATAAACAATTTATTAATGCGAGGTAAATAAATGCTTAAATACACTAGTGGTAATAAATGGTTAAGATGGGATTTACACTTACACGATCCTAGTTCTGTTTTAAATAATCAGTATGGGGATAAAAATAAAGAAGATGTATGGGAAAAATTTATTGCTAATATAGAAAAATCAGATATTGATGTATTAGGAATAACAAATTATTATTCGATATCTGGCTATAAAAAAGTTATGGAATACAAAAACAAAGGACGCTTAAAAAATATAAAAGCGATTTTTCCTAATGTAGAAGTAAGACTATCGGTTGGAGCCGACGAAAATAGATTTATAAATTATCATATTATTTTTGATCCTGAAGTTGCCGATTACATCGAGCCTTTATTTTTAAGTAAACTATCATTTCAATGTGGAAATAATAGGTATAATTGTACAAAAAATGAGATGATTCAATTAGGTAAGGGATTTGAAGAAAAAAGTGATGAAGAAGCATATAGAAAGGGAATAACTCTATTCAAAGCAAACGTTGAAGAAATTGATAGTACATTGCGGAACAATCAAAAATTCAATGGTAAATATTTTAGAATAGTCGCCGGAGATAATAGTGATGGTGTAAACACTTTGGTGAAAGACAGTCAAGGATGGGGAGTGAGGAAAGATATACTTTTTAAAAGCGATGCATTATTTACAACAAGTCAAAGAACAATAGATTACTTTAGAGGTAATGGTAACTCAAAAGAAAGGGAATATTTATTTAAATATTTAGGTGGACCAAGACCATGTTTTCAGGGCTCCGATGCTCATGGCTTTAACGGAGAATTTAATAAAAAATGGACATGGATAAAAGCAGAACCTTCTTTTAATGGTCTATTGCAAACAAAGTTTGAACCAGAAAGAAGAGTTGAAGAGTCTAGGTATTTATCCAAGATTCCACTTAAAATAAGTGGAAATCAATGGATTAGGTCAATAAGGATAGATGATTTTGACACTGCTGATAATTCAGGTAAAAAAACATTTCAAAAAAATATTGACTTTAATCCTGGTTTAAACGTAATAATTGGGGGGAAGTCTTCAGGAAAATCAATTCTTCTGTATGAAATAGCTAGGACAGCTGGAAAAACAAATTTTAAAAAGATTAATAGTGTAGGTGAATATAGCTTAACAGACTATAGTGGTTTGAATATTAAAACTAATTTGTTTTTAGGAGATCAGACAGAATTAAAGGATGAGTTTCGTGTAAACTATTTTCCGCAATTATTTATTAATAGTATTAGTGAAAATTATAGAAATTCAGAGTTACAGAATATTATAAGAAATAGTCTAAATAATAATGACAATATTTCGTATAGTAT
>NZ_JBWXGD010000001.1:0-431023 GCF_059900875.1 Lactobacillus sp. XV13L
GGCCGCGTTCAAGCTCGTACTTGACCGTGGTGGGCGAACAGTTGAGGGCACGGGCGATTTGGCGCAAGGACTGGCCCTGCTGGCGCAAAACTTGGATAATTACGCGGTCTTGCACAGCAAGATGTTGGCCCTTTAGGTGATTAGATATGGTAAAATTAAGCGAGTTCATTGGAAACTTCTTTCTAGAATTGATTGGGTTAATTACATTCTATCAGAGAAGTCCAATGGACTTTTTTCATTTTCTAATCAGGGCAAGTGTTCAACTTCATTTTACAATTTACCGCTTAAATAATTTCCTAATTTATTCCGAAATTAGTGGTAGAAAGTGGTGAATTGTGGTAAATTAATTGTGGAAGGGGGGCTAGGCCATGTTCATGGGTGAATATCATCACAATCTTGACAGCAAGGGGCGACTGATTATTCCAGCACGCTTGCGCAGTCAGATTGGTGACAAGATGATTTTTACCCGCGGAATGGAGGGCTGTATTTTCGGCTATACTATAGAAGCATGGGAGAAAATTGAAGCCAAGTTAGCGCAACTTCCGTTGACTAAGAGGAATGCACGTAGTTTTACGCGTTTGTTCTACTCTGGTGCGATGGAATGTGAATTCGATAAGCAGGGGCGTGTTAATCTGACCACAACACTAAAGAAGCACGCGGCCCTGGTTAAAGAATGCGTCATAGTTGGCGTTTCCGATCGGATTGAAATTTGGTCGAAGGAAAGTTGGGAAGATTTTAGCAGTCAAGCCAATGAAAACTATGACGACATCGCGGAAGATTTAGATGATATAGAACTGTAAAATTATGAAATTCAAACACACCAGTGTACTCTTACACGAAACAATTAAAAATTTAGAGCCCCAAAATGGTGGCCTGTACGTTGACGCGACTTTCGGTGGTGGCGGGCACGCACGGTATTTGCTAAGTCTGATTGACCGTGGAACACTAGTTGGTTTTGATCAGGACAAGTATGCAATAAAATCGGCGGAGTTAAACTTTGCCGCTTTACTAAAGGAGGACAGTGACCCCCGGTTGCAGCTGGTACACGACAACTTTAGTCATTTAAAGGTTGACCTGGTTAAGCTGGGTCACGCGGATGGCATTGACGGTATCTACTACGACCTGGGTGTCTCGTCCCCACAATTTGATCAGGCGCAACGCGGTTTTTCATACCGCTTCGACGCCAGACTCGACATGAGGATGGACCAAAGGCAAAGTCTTGATGCATACCAGCTGGTCAATTCGGCGAGTCAAAGAGAGCTAGCGGATATCCTGTATAAATTTGGTGGTGAAAAATTTTCACGTCAAATTGCCCGCAAAATCGTTGTAAGAAGGCAAAACAAGCCAATTGAAACAACTTTTGAATTGGTGGAAGTTGTCAAGGAGGCGATTCCTGCGTTTGCGCGACGCACGGGAGGACACCCTGCAAAGAAGACCTTCCAGGCGCTCAGAGTGGCTGTTAACCACGAACTTGACGTTTTACGTGAATCACTTGAGGAGGCAATTGCACTGCTTAGGCCTGGTGGCAGAATCAGCGTGATTACCTTTCAATCTGATGAAGATAAAATTGTTAAGGATATTTTTAAAAAATATTCTGAGGTTGAAGTTCCCCGCGGTATGCCGATGGTTCCAGACAGCATGAAGCCAACGCTTCGCCTGGTCAATCGCAAGCCAATCGTGGCCTCAAGTGAAGAACTTAAGAACAATAACCGCTCACACAGTGCAAAATTGCGCGTTGCGGAAAAATTGTGAAGAGGAAAAGATAATGGCTGATAGTTTAGCAAGAAAAATAGCATTTAATCCTGGAGAACAACCAGAGCACCAAGAGCGCCAACGTCAAGTTCTTGATCCTCGTCATATTGCCTGGTCCGGCTTTGAAAAAGCAATGCTGGCGGTGGGGGTGATGATCACGATTGGCTTAATGACGCTCCTAGTTTCTTCTAGTATTTCAGCTACTTCAGCTCAGCACGAACTTACCAGCGTGCAGCGCTCAGTTGTAAAGACGCATAATCAAGTTAGTGACTTGCATCAAGAACTAGGCGAATTGACTTCAAGTGCGCGAATGAATAAAATCGCACGCAGCAAGGGGTTAAAGTTAATCGAAAAAAACATCAGGACCATTCACTAATGAGAAAATACCAAAAATACATTAGTAATTTAAATTCACAAAAATCCAAAGCTCACAGGTACCGTTTCACAGTGGGGAGATTCCTCCAGGTAGCTGTAGCTTTGGTTTTTCTTGTATTTACGGGCAGAATTCTGTATATTGGCATTTCGAAGACGGTAAACGGGCAGGACTTGCAAAAAAGGACGGAGCAGCTCTACATGCGCAACCAGGTGCTGAAGGCAGCACGGGGCACCATTTACGACCGCAATGGTCTGGCGGTGGCACAGGACACGCACCAGTACACCGTCTATGCGATCCTGGACAAGTCTTCCATTAATTATAAGAGCAAGCCCGAATACGTGGTTGATAAGGAAAAGACTGCGCAGCAGCTGGCCCGGGTCCTGCCGCTTTCAGCCAAACAAATCCTGGCCTACCTGAGTCCTAAGCACCCTGCCTTCCAAGTTCAGTTTGGGGCTGCTGGCAACGGCCTTTCCAAGTGGCAAAAGGACAAGATTGTCAAAATGAAGCTGCCGGGCATCAAGTTTTTTGAAACTCAGGCCCGCCTGTACCCAGACGGCAATTTTGCGTCCCACGTGATTGGTCTTGCCTTGCCTAAATACAATAAAAAAACACGGACGCAGGATTTGGAGGGTACGATGGGGCTTGAAGCATGGTATGACGATGTGCTTGCTGGCAAGGATGGCTACCAGGTTTCTTCTGTTGATGCCTCCAATTACCAGACGCCTAATAGTGTTCAGACTTACAAGGCACCAACAGACGGCAACAACCTTTATTTAACCATCGATTCCCAATTGCAGGAGTACCTTGAGTCTCGTATGACATACGTCCAAAGAACCTACAACCCCGTTTCAATGACCGCAATTGTGGAGGATATGAAAACAGGCAAGGTGATGGCAGCTTCGCAGCGGCCTACCTTTAACCCGCAAACCAAGAAGGGCTTGGAAAATTCTTACCGTGATATTTTGGTTCAGGACACCTTCGAGCCGGGTTCGGTCTTCAAGGTTCTGACCCTCGCTGCTGCGGTCAACAGTGGCAACTACCACCCCAACCAATATTATAATTCTGGATCCGTGGCAGTCAGAGGTTCCGTTATCCACGACTGGCAGCCGCAGGGCTGGGGCAGTATTCCATTTTCACAGGCCTTTCCGCGCTCGTCCAATACCGGATTCGTTCACATTGAGCAGCAGATGGGGGCTAAGACGTGGCGCAGGTACCTCAGGCGCTTCCGCATCGGTCAAAAAACAGGTGTATCCCTGCCGGGTGAGCAAGCGGGCCTTTTGGCCTTCCAGTCGTCGGTCGACCAGGCGGTTACGAGCTTCGGTCAGGGCGTTAACGTTAACGTGATGCAGATGATGCAGGCCTTCAGCAGCCTGGCCAATAACGGGCAAATGGTAAAGCCCCAGTTTGTTGATAAAGTCACAAGCCCGACCGGCAAGACGATTAGCGGCTACCAGATTAAGAACGTGGGGCGGCCCGTCTATTCAAAGGCAACGGCCCAAGTCGTTTTAGCGAATATGAGGCAAGTCCTCAATAAGCGTATTGGAACAGGGTCGGCTTACCAGATTAGCCAAAAGAACATTGCCATAAAAACAGGAACGGCCCAAATAGCCAACCTGAAACACGGTGGCTACCTTAAGGGCAATAACAATTACATTTTTTCGGTGGTTGGTGTAACGCCGGCAAAACACCCGCGCTACTGCATTTACATCACGGTCAAACAGCCGCGACAAATGAATAAACCGGCTGAGGTGATTCTGTCTTCCATTTTTAAGCCAATCATGTCACGCATCATTCTAATGTCTAAGAATGACCGGGCTGATGCGACAACGGTCAAAACGCCTAAACTCAAGGGACTGACCTACGATGAGGCCAAGAAGGAGGCCCGCCGGGTCGGATTGAAGCTCATAAAGATTGGCAGCGGTGCTAAGGTAACGGCGCAATCACGCGCTGAGGGCCAAAGGCAGCGCTCGGGCAGGCACATGTTTGTTTTGACGTCTGGAAAGGTCAAGTGCCCCCAAATGAAGGGCTGGACGCTGGCCGACCTGCATCATTTTGCCGACCTGACCGGGATTAAGCTAAAGGTAACCGGCAGCGGCACCGTGCAAAGGCAAGACGTTTCGCCGGGCGCAACGCTCAAGTCGGGAACAAAAGTAAAAGTAAAATTAAAGGAGTAGCATTTTCATGCTTATTGTCAGCATTATTGCATTAGTTAGTTCGCTCGCATTGACGGGAATATTTCTGCCCTGGATGATTATTTTTATGCGGATGCACCATGAAGGTCAGGAAATCCGCGAAGAAGGCCCCAAGTGGCACCAGAAGAAGTCGGGCACGCCGACGATGGGGGGAACGATTTTTGTCCTTTCCGCCACTGTTTCTACTATCTGGGTGGCAGTTTGGCAACACGCAATGAGCAGGTTGGTCTGGATACTGCTCATCAGCTTATTGGGCTACGGCCTTATCGGCTTTTTGGATGATGGAATCAAGCTCTTTTTTAAGCGCAATTTGGGCCTGAAGGCCTGGCAGAAACTAGCGCTGCAGATTCTGATAGCGGTAGTCATCGTCGGTATTGCGGGTGCAAGCAGCTTCAAGTTTAGCCTATTTGTTCCCTTTTTTGGCCTGGTTAACAGCACAGTCTTGTTTACGGCTTTCGTTATTATCTGGTTGGTCGGCTTTTCCAATGCCGTCAACTTGTCGGACGGGCTGGACGGACTTGCGACCGGTTTAACCATTATTGCGTACGGCACATACGCATACCTTGCGTTCAAGCAAAAGAACTTGGCGATTTTGCTCTTTTGCATGAGCGTAATCGGCGGCCTGATTTCCTTTTTCATTTTTAACCATAAACCCGCTAAAATCTTCATGGGTGATGCCGGATCGCTTGCTCTTGGCGGCGGCCTGGCGGCCGTCAGCATCTTTTTGAACAGACCGTGGTCGCTCCTGCTAGTCGGAATCGTCTTCGTATGCGAGACCGCAAGCGTTATTCTGCAGGTAATCTCCTTTCAGACAACGGGCAAGCGGATTTTTAAGATGACGCCGATTCACCACCACTTCGAAATGTTGGGTTATTCCGAGTGGAAGGTTGATTTCATCTTCTGGTTTGTTGGCCTGGTTGGCAGTATTCTGTATTTAATGATTTGGGGATAAAAATTAACGATGAAGCAGATTGATACGTATCAGAATAAGAATATCTTGGTGTTGGGCCTAGGCAAGAGCGGTTTTGCGGTAAGCAAGCTGCTTCTTCAACTCGGTGCGAAGGTGACCCTGAACGACAAGAACGACTTGGATAAGGATAACCGGGCCGCCGCGTTGGCCGCAAAGGGCGTGCACGTGATTGGGGGCAGCCACCCGCTCGACCTGTTCACAAGGGTGCACTTCGACTATCTGGTCAAGAATCCGGGCATCCCATATGAGAACCCAATGGTGCAACGGGCCCAGGAACTTCAAATACCGGTTATCACGGAACCCGAAATTGCATTGAGCGCAAGCAGTGCACCCTACGTCTGTGTGACCGGTTCGAACGGGAAAACGACAACGGTGATGCTGACCCAGCGGATCTTAGAGCGTCATTTGGCGCCTAGCGGCCACCACGCTTATGCGGTTGGCAATATTGGCGTTCCGATTTCGGAAGTGGTGCCAAAGGCAACCAAGGACGACATTCTGGTCGTCGAAATGTCCAGCTTTCAGCTGCTCGGCGTGACCGACATCGATCCGGTCGTTGCAGCTATTGTCGACATTTACGATAATGTCCACCTGGACTACCACAAGACCTTTGCCAATTACGTAAACGCCAAGCTGAACGTCACACGGACGCAGTCTCCGCGGTCCTACTTTTTGGCCAACTTTGACCAAAAAGAGATTTTGGCAAGGGAAGAGGAAGCAACAAAGGCCCAAATTCTCACTTTCTCCGAGAAAGACCGCGCCGCAGACTACTTTATTGCGGACGGATTCTTGCAAAGACAGGGGGAAAAGATTATTGCGACCAGCGAAATGAAGCTTCCCGGGCTGCATAACCAGCAAAATGCCCTGGTTGCAAGCGCAATTGCTTTCCTGATGGGGGCAAATAGCGATGACGTGCGTGCGGTTTTGACCACCTTTGCTGGTGCCAAGCACCGCCTGCAGTACGTCATGACGCTCGCCGGACGCAGGGTCTACAATGATTCCAAATCGACCAACATTGAGGCGGCTTCGGTTGCCATCCCGTCTTTTACGGAACCGGAGGTCCTGATTGCCGGCGGTTTGGACCGGGGCTTTAGCTTTGATGCGCTTGTGCCCTTATTAAAAAAGCACGTCAAGGCGGTCGTTCTTTACGGTGAAACACGCTACCTGCTGGCGGATGCTGCGCGCAAGGCTGGCATCGCACAGATTGTGATTGAAAAAACTTTGCAGGAAGCCGTGCCCAAGGCGTACGAGCTGACTGCACCCGGCGACATACTGCTGTTTTCGCCCGCCTGTGCATCATGGGACCAATTTAGGACCTTTGAGGACCGCGGCGATTACTTTATAAATTTTGTTAAGGAATTGAAAACGAAATAAAATGAGAGTTATTTTTACCGGTGGCGGAACTGGCGGCCACATATATCCGATTATGGCAATCATCGAGCAGCTCAAAAGACGTAAGCTTGCAACTGCCGACGAAATTCTGTTTGTGGGAACGGAAAAGGGCCTGGAGGCCAAGATTGTTCCCGCGGCTGGTGTTGACTTTAAGACCATCGAGGTCCAGGGCTTCACCCGCAAGCACCCTTTGAACAACTTCACCACCATCAGCATGTTCATCAAGGCGGTTAAAAGCGCAAAAAAAATCATTAGCACCTTCAAGCCCGACGTCGTGGTTGGTACCGGTGGCTACGTCAGCGGTGCAATCGTCTACGCGGCGGCCAAGGCGGGGATTCCCACGATGATCCACGAATCAAATTCGGTGGTGGGCGTTGCCAACAAGTTTTTGGGCCACTACGTTGACAAGATTTGCTACACGTTTGATGACGCCGCAAAGCAGTTTACGGAAAAGAAAAAATTGGTTAAGACGGGCAATCCGCGCTCGCAGCAGGTTTTGAATCTCTCCTCTGCTTCGCTTGACATGCAGAGCAAGTGGAATTTGAACCCCAAGGTTCCGACCGTGCTCGTCTTTGGCGGCTCCCGCGGCGCGTTGGCCATCAACCGGATAATGCTCAAGTCTTTGACAAAGCTCAAAAAGAAGCCGTATCAGATCATTTGGGTGACGGGAACGTACTATTACAAGGAAATTGCCCAGAAACTGACCGGCGTTGATTACGGCGAAAATATTAAGGTTTTGCCCTACGTCAAGGACATGCCCGCACTATTGCCCCAGGTCACGTGTGTTGTAGCCCGCTCGGGGGCAACCAGCATTGCCGAATTTACGGCGCTAGGCGTTCCAGCAATTTTGATTCCGAGTCCGAACGTGACCCACAACCACCAGATGAAAAATGCACTCGACCTCGAGAAGGCAGGTGCAGCCACGGTAATTGCGGAAGCAGATCTGAACACCAATAATTTTATTTCTTCGATTGACCATATTTTGCTTGACTGCAAGTACGCCGATGAAATGAGTGCTGCGTCCAAGCGCTTAGGCGTTCCCGACGCGGCGGACCAGGTGATCAGGATGATGGAAGAAATCGCTAAGTAAAAGCAGGAAGGAGGCGTGGCAGTGCCTAAAAAGCGTGTAACTAAAATTGATCCAAACGAAAAGTTGGCGCGTTACCTAAATTACCAATCTAACCAGGGTAAAAAAAGAACTCAAACTAAGGTTTCTGCCTCGCTTTCACGGCTGCATGGCGAACGAAAAAAGTCCCTGGCTAAGCGGCTGGGGCTTATCCTGTCAATCTCACTATTTTTTCTTGCCTGTCTGGGCTATTATATTTCCCCCCTTGCCAACGTTTCCAGCATTAGGATTGAAGGCGAGAATGATCTGCCTATGAAGGAAGTAGTCCAATATTCCGGTATCAAGGCCAGCGACAAGGTTGTCGACTACTTAATAAGTTCACGTGCCGTTAATCAAAGATTAACCAGCAAGTATAACGAAATCAAGACAGTAGAGGTTAAGGTCAAGCACTTTAACCAGCTAGTGTTGAAGGTCAACGAGTACCCCACGATTGGCTACATCAAGCAGGAAGATGGCTATTGCAAGATTTTGGCTCAAGACAAGCTGGGCACGCAGCTATTGCCCTGGAATAAGGTGGATGCGGACAAGCCCGTGTTTGTGGGCTATAGCCACGTGGCGTCGTTGCAGAAGAGCCTGCAGCTGTTTGAAAGTCTGCCGAGCAGCTTTCAAAGTCAAATCAAGTTGTTGAGCGGAAACGCCCGACGCAAGTCACAGGTCATTTTTTTGATGAAGGACGGCAACGTTGTTATCGGCAACTTCTCCACGGTGAAGAGCAGGGTAAAGTATTATGATCAGATAAAGACAAAGGCCAAAGGTAAGTGCTTAATAGACTTAGAAGTTGGAGCTTATAGCAGGCCGCTGACTTCTGCTGAAAAGCGTACTTATGGCTTAAAGTAAGCTGAAATTATGCATCTGTTATGTTAAAATTTTTAAGAGAAGAGTATTGACGGGGGGTTAATTTTGGACAATAAAAATCTTTTGGTGGGACTGGATCTCGGTTCTACCAGTGTTAAGGCGGTAGTTGCGGATAGTGGCAAGGTGATCGGGGCTGTTGCGGTTCCCAACCAGGGAATGCGGCACGGCAACATCGTTGATATCGATGAGACGGCTGATGCAATCAGCCGGGCGTTAAAGGAAATCGCGCGGAAGATTAACGCCAAAATATATCGTGTTGTGACCGGCATTCCGGTGGGAATGCTGCAATTGGAAACAGCAAGCGATTTGATTAACATTGACGATAACGGCCAGGAGGTTGGCAATAAGGACGTCAGGCGGGTTACGCGTGCCGCTATCAAGTCCGCGGTCAAAAAGGAGCGTGAACCAATCGCCTTTCTGCCTAGTCGCTTCTTAATTGATGGCAAGACCGAAGTTGATGATCCCCGTAAGATGATTGCCCATTCTTTGGCCGTGCAGGGCATTATGCTGACCGCCCCGACCAGCTCCCTGCACAACATTAAAAAAGCAATCGAGCGCGCCGGCTACCAAAACAATTTCTTTGTTCCTACCCCGTTAGCCATCGCCAGCGTTGCCCTTACCGAGGGCGAACGCACCTTTGGCTCGATCATTGTCGACTCTGGTGGCGGCGTTACCACTGCGACCGTAATTCATAACGGCCAGATTAAGTATGCCAACATCGACTTCGAAGGTGGCGGCGATATCAGCAGGGACGTCTCCGTTGTACTCAGCACGTCCAAGAAAGATGCGGAACAAATTAAGCTTGATTACGGTTATGCCGACCCGGCGCTAGCGTCTAGCAAAAACAAGTTTGCGGTCAATAGCGTTGGCACGAATGGTCAGCAAATGGTGGACGAAGTCTACCTGAGCAAAATCATTAACGCCCGGATTACGCAGACAATTAGCAGGATTGAGAAGGGGCTAGTCAAGCACGATGCCCTGAAACTGCCCGGCGGCATTATCATCACGGGGGGCAACAGCCTGCTGCAGGGCTTCGACAATCTTGTTGCCAACACCCTGCACGTGAAGACCCGCGTATATCAGCCCGACCAAATAGGGATGCGCAACCCGGTTTACTCGGCGGCATACGGCATAGTCAACTACGCGTATAAAATGTCTGATATTGATTTTTTGGTGATCAGTGCAATTTACGGTAATAACAAATTGAACCTGGCTGGCGAACCCACCCAAAAAGTTGCCAAAAACGCAAAAAGACCGGTTAGTCTTGATGAAACAAAAGCAAAAGAAGAATATAATAGACGTGAGTTGCTAAAGCGAGAAAAAAGTTCGCAGGGTAAATCAACAAGTAAAACGCAAAACAACAAGAAGGGCATAAAGAGTTTTTTTAAAAAGTTCTTTGATTAAAGGTGGTTAATTAGATGGATTTCACATTCGATTCGGATGAAAACAAGAATGCTGTCATCAAGGTGATTGGTGTCGGCGGCGCGGGCGGCAATGCTGTTAACAGGATGATTGATGACGGCGTGCAGGGCGTGTCCTTTGTTGCCGCCAACACCGACGTGCAGGCGCTCAACAGCAACAAGGCGGAAACCAAGATTCAGCTGGGGCCTAAACTGACCAGGGGTCTTGGCGCCGGCTCACATCCGGAGGTTGGTCAAAAGGCCGCTGAGGAAAGCGAGCAGACGATTGAAGATGCGCTTAAAGGCGCGGACATGATTTTTATCACCGCCGGAATGGGCGGTGGCACCGGTACGGGTGCGGCACCAATCGTGGCAAAGATTGCGCGTGAAACAGGCGCTCTAACGGTTGGCGTGGTTACCCGTCCGTTCACGTTTGAGGGGCCTAAGCGCTCTAAGAACGCGGCCGAAGGAATTGCGCAACTCAAGCAGTACGTGGATACGCTGGTTATAATTGCCAACAACCGCCTGCTTGAGATGGTCGACAAGAAGACGCCGATGATGGATGCGTTTAAGGAAGCAGACAACGTGTTGAAGCAGGGGGTTCAGGGCATCTCGGACCTGATCACCTCGACCGACTACGTCAACCTGGACTTTGCCGACGTCAAAACGGTCATGGCCAACCAGGGCGCTGCCCTGATGGGAATTGGCCGTGCCAGCGGTGAAAACAGAACGGTTGAAGCCACCAAGCTGGCCATCTCTTCACCCCTGCTTGAAGTTTCAATCGACGGCGCCCGGCAGGTGCTGCTCAACATCACGGGCGGTCCCGACCTGACCCTGTTTGAAGCACAGGATGCCTCCGAAATTGTCTCCAAGGCGGCCGGCGATGACGTCAACATTATCTTCGGTACCTCAATCAACCCTAACCTGGGCGATGAGGTCGTTGTGACGGTAATTGCAACCGGGATTAGCTCACAGGCTGAAGAAGAAGCCTCAAAGCAGCTTCCTGGCCGCAGTCACCAGGTCAAGGCCCAACCAAGCAGCAAGGTCCAGGAAGGCATGCATGCTGTTAGTCAGCAGGCGGCACCTGCACCAAAAGAGGAGCCTAGCCAACAAGTGACGGCCCAGGCTGCGCCTAAGCACAAGACAATGGTTGATCCTACCACCGTGTGGGGGTTAAACAATGATGACGATGAAGCAAGACGTCCAAACCAGCTCAATTTTGACCAGGATGACGAACCCCATAGTCTGTTTGACGAAGACGACCAGGGCAGTATTTCGCAAATTGAAACTAGCGCGTTGGACGATGACGATGATGATACGGAGGACATTCCCTTTTTTAGACACCGTGGTGAGAACTGATAGGAGGTAAAAGCAATGGCTTTTAGTAAATTAGGCAAATTTTTCGGCGTTTCTGATGATGATGAAATGTTAGACGGCGATGATTACCTAGACGATCAAAGAATGGAAGATGAGGACAGCGTGCCCACCAACAGCGTTGATCGTGACAAGGTAGTCTCTATTAAGTCCGGAATGAACTCTGCTAAAAGCAAGATTGTTCTCTACGAGCCCCGTGTCTATTCCGATGCTAAGGATGTTGCGCAAAACCTGCTGAACAACAAGGCAGTGATCATTAATTTTAGCAGGATGGAAGATGCCTCGGCGAGAAGGATTGTTGACTTCATTACCGGTACCGTTTACGCACTTAACGGTGAAATTCAGCGTATTGGCGACCGAATTTTCCTGGCGACGCCACCGAAGTTCGTCACCAACGGCAAAATCAGCGACTTGGTTGATAAAAAGGATAATTTGAGTTAATGACAATGATGATTTATACCATAATAAGCGTTATTAGCTGGGTTATCTGGCTTTACAGCATCATCATGGTTATTGATGCCATCATGAGTTGGGTTCCCTTCCTGCGGGATTCAGCCGTGGGCCGGCTGTTTGATCGTATAATTGATCCCTACCTGAATATTTTTCGCAGGGGGCCGATTGAGCGGCTGTCAAATTCGATTGGTTTAGATTTGTCCTTTATCATTGGTCTGCTGTTGCTATATTTTGTGCAGGACTATGTACTTGTATGGATAGCCAATATCCTGACGAGGCTGTTTGTATTATAATGAATAAAAAACAGGCAAGCATGTTTTATCCGTATTTTGACTCAGAAGAAAAATCGACTGTTGACAAAATGGTCGGTTTTTTAAATGAGGCTATTTACCGGCACGAAGCGGTTTTGACCGATTTTTTGGATCCGCGGCAACGCACTATCCTCAAGACCGTTGCGGGCAAGGACGCTTCTGTAGAGGAATTTGGCGGCTATGCGGGTGCTGAGAAAAAACGCGTTTGCATTGCAGCTGATAGCAGCAACATCGAGCCGACCGACTTTGGGGTTACCGCCTGCATCATCGCGTACCCAAGCAAGTTTGCCCGCTTGACGCACAGCTCAATTCTGGGCAGTTTAGCGAATTCAGGCGTTGAAGTGAGCGCCTTTGGCGATATTATCACCGACGGAAAGGGACAGTGGCAATTTTTTGCAAAGAGTGAGCTGGTTTCCTTTTTTCAGCAGGAAATCACGCGGATCGGCCGCACCCGTGTGCACGTCAATCCGGTTGCCCAAAAAGATGTCCTCAAGCCCGAAGATGATAGTTCGAACATTGTGATTGTCGCTGCATCGCTTCGATTGGATGCAATTTTGGCGAAAGCGGGCAGGCTCAGTCGGCAAAAATGCAAAGACGCAATCACAAATAATGCGGTAAAATTAAATTGGCACATTGTGCGCGATTCTAATATAATAGTAAAAGAGAAGGATGTCCTCAGTCTGAGGTATTTTGGTCGGTGCCAGATTACGAACATTGAGACAACAAGGAAAAATAAGTTTAAGGTGGTGCTGAGACTTTGGCAGACAAAGAAAAACGGACAAAGTGGTTAACTCCCATGGATATCCATAACAAAAAGTTTAGGATGAGGTACTTTAACGGCTATGACCGCTACGAAGTTGATAATTTTCTAGATCAAATTGGTAATGATTATGGGGATGCTTTAGACGAAACAGCAGATTTAAAAAATGAGAATTTGACCCTTAACGAGCAGCTAAAGGACTTGCAAGCGCAACTAAATGAATACCACAGGAATGAGCAATCAGTGAAGAACATCGTTTCTCTTGCTCAGGAAAAAGCTAAGCAGATTGTTGACAACGCCACTGCCGAAGCAAACAAGGTGACCGCGCAGGCAAAGGTTGACACAGACTACCAGCGCCAGCAGCTTGAAACGATTAAATCGGATTATGATCGCGTGAAGCGTGAGGTTGCGGGCTACCGGAGCTACATTCAGGAACTTTTGCAGCGGGTTATTGACAAGCTGAATGATGAGAAGTGGCAGAAGGCACTTGATAAGTACTTTGGAACGGAGCGCTTTTATCCGCCCGATGGAACCGAGCCCATTACCTTAGGCGATGAAGATGACGACCTGGATGTTGACATTGACGAAGATGATGAAGTAAAATCTAATGGTATTGAGGTTGAAAATCTTCAATCGCCAATGGAAGACAGCAATCCGGATGTTAACATCTCGAATGATGCGGGAGCAACAGTCGTTTTTCCGGATGATTACAAAAATCATAATTAATAAACCGACAGTAAAACTGACGGGCAATTTAGCGAACTAGTGCTGGTGGAAGACTAGTATAAGAGCCCCACGGTTGATCGGCTGCCCGATTGGTTTATTGCGTTCATTGCACGATACGCAATCTATAAGTGGAGCTTAACAGCTCAATTTAGGTGGTACCACGATTATTAAACCTCGCCCTAAGATTAGGACGAGGTTTTTTAACAGAAAGGAAATAACAATGAGAGTAAAAGACACGCTGAATTTGGGGAAGACCAAGTTCAAGATGCGGGGGAACCTGCCCGTTAGAGAAGCCCAATGGGAAAAAGAATGGGCGGATAACAAGTTGTATGAACAGCGACTGAAGCTTAACGAGGGCAAGCCGCGCTTTGACCTCCATGACGGCCCGCCCTTTGCCAACGGCAACATTCACATGGGTCATGCACTGAATAAGA
Organism: Lactobacillus sp. XV13L; assembly: GCF_059900875.1. Taxonomy (NCBI): domain Bacteria; kingdom Bacillati; phylum Bacillota; class Bacilli; order Lactobacillales; family Lactobacillaceae; genus Lactobacillus; species Lactobacillus sp. XV13L. Next base: position 14,119 of record NZ_JBWXGD010000001.1, read on the forward strand.
TCTCGAAGGATATTATCGTTCGTTTCAAAAACATGAGCGGCAAATATGCACCATTTGTACCGGGATGGGATACGCACGGCCTCCCCATTGAGCAGCAGCTTGCCAAGCAGGGGATTGACCGCAAGAAGATGGACCGGGCCGAGTACCGCAAGTTTTGTGCCGATTTTGCTAAAAAAGAGATTAGCAAGCAGATGGCGGACTTTAAGCGGCTTGGCGTTATGGCAGACTGGGACCACCCGTATGTTACCCTGCAGCCCGAGTATGAAGCCGCGGAAATCCGGGTGTTTGGCAAGATGTACGAACAAGGCTACATCTACAAGGGCAAGAAACCGGTTTACTGGTCGCCATCTAGTGAGTCAACCCTGGCTGAAGCTGAAGTTGAATATCATGATGTGAAGTCGCCGTCAATCTACGTTGCCTTTCCCGTCAAGGATGGCAAGGGCAAGCTGGACGCTCAAAATACGTACTTCTTAATCTGGACGACCACGCCGTGGACCATTCCCGCCAACCAGGGAATCACCGTTAACCCGGCCTTCGATTATTCAGTCGTGCAGGTAGGTGCTAAGCGCTATGTCGTGGGCACGGACCGCCTGGCCGCTGTGGCCAAAGACCTGGATTGGGAAGATTACACGGTTGTGCAGCACCTTGCGGGCAGCGACATGGACCGGATGATTGCCCGCCACCCGCTTTATGACCAAGACGCCTTGCTTATGAATGCGATGCATGTCACCGCAAGCGATGGTACGGGGCTGGTTCATACGGCTTCTGGCTTCGGTGAGGACGACTATAACGTGGCCCAAAAGTACGGACTGCCCGTCTTTAGTCCGATGGACAACAAGGGCTGCTTCACAGCCGAAGTGCCGGATCCCGACCTAGTAGGTTTGTACTATGACGACGCCAATAAGATTGTGAGCGCAAAGCTGAAGAAGTCGGGCAATTTGCTCAAGTTAAGCTTCTTTACCCACTCGTATCCGCATGATTGGCGCACCAAAAAGCCCGTGATCTACCGGGCGACTACGCAGTGGTTTGCTTCGATCGCTAAGTGCCGTGAGCAAATTCTGGACCAAATCGATCACGTCGACTTTATTCCGGAATGGGGCAAACTGCGTCTGCACAACATGATCAAGGACCGCGGCGACTGGGTCATTTCCCGTCAGCGTGCCTGGGGCGTGCCGCTGCCAATCTTTTATGCCGAAGATGGCACCCCAATTGTTACTTCTGAAACGATTGAGCACATTGCGCAGATTTTTGCCAAAGAGGGTTCCAATGCATGGTATGAGCATACCGCGCAGGAATTATTGCCAGAGGGCTTTTCTTCTGAGCACTCGCCAAACGGCAAATTTACCAAGGAAACCGATATTTTGGACGTTTGGTTTGATTCGGGGTCTTCCCACCAGGCCGTCATGGCCCAGAGACCCGACCTGCGGTTCCCGGCCGACCTGTACCTTGAGGGCAGCGACCAGTACCGGGGCTGGTTCAACTCAAGTCTGATTACTGCGGTTGCGACTACCGGCAAGGCACCGTACCGGGGCATTCTGTCCCAGGGTTTTGTTTTGGATGCCAAGGGGCACAAGATGTCCAAGTCGCTGGGCAATGTGATCGCACCAAACGATATTATCAAACAGATGGGTGCCGAAATTATCCGTCTGTGGGTCGCTTCGGTTGATGCTACGTCGGATGTGGCCGTATCCGAAGACATTTTGCGCCAGACGTCCGAAAGCTACCGCAAGATCAGAAACACTTTCCGGTATATGCTTGCCAACACCAGCGACTTTGACCCAAGCGCAAACAAAGTGGCGTATAATGAACTCAATTCAATCGACCAGTATATGGAAGTGCGGCTCAACGACCTGGTAAAGGACTGCCTGGCAAGCTACGAGCACTATGACTTCAACCTGGTCTACAAGAAGGTATTTGCTTTCATTTCCAACGACTTGTCGGCCTTTTACCTCGACTTTGCCAAGGATGTTTTGTATATTGAAGGCAAGGAAAGCCACGCACGGCGTTCCATGCAAACCGTCATCTACGATGCAGCGGTCAAAATCGCCAAGGTCCTGACCCCAATCTTGCCGCACACGATGGAAGAAGTATGGTCATTCTTGAAGGAAAAGGAAGACTACGTCCAGCTTGCCGACATGCCTGCGGTTGAGTCATACGCTAATCGCACGGAGCTATTGCAAAACTGGGAACAGTTCATGAAGCTGCGCGATGATGTCCTCAAGGTTTTAGAAACGGCGCGTGATCAAAAGCTGATTGGCAAGTCCTTTGAAGCCGCAGTGACCATCTATCCGTCTGCGGAGCTGAAGCCGGTTTTGGAACACCTGGATGCTGATTTTAGGCAGATTCTGATTGTTTCTAAGTTGAATATTGAAAACGGCGCGGCTCCCGCTAATGCTAAACAATTGGCCACCGGCGCGTTTGTTGTTGAACGGGCTGAAGGCGAGGTTTGTCCGCGGTGTCGGATGATTAGGACGGACGTGGGCGCAGACCAAGAATTGCCGCTAATTTGCGGGCGCTGTGCTGCGATCGTTAAGAAAAACTACCCTGAGGTAGTGCAAGAAGGTTTGGAAGAATAATGCGGTTAGGAACAGTAAAACAATTTGATCAAAATAGCAGTTTTGGTTTTATCGAGGACGAGCAGAACCATAAATCATATTTCGTTTTTTATACAGCGATTAAAGAGGAGGGCTACCGCCGTCTTCGAGTTGGTCAAAAAGTTGAGTACCAGTTGGCACAGGGCAAGAACGGCTTGCAGTGCGTGAACGTCTACTTGGCTGATTTACAGGAAAGTGAATAAATGGATTTAAGAGAAACTGAAATTTCTTCAAAGCAGATTTTTACGGGCAGGATAGTTGACCTTGCAGTAAGGACAATTAAGCTGCCCAACGGCGAGACTGCCGCTAGGGAGGTGGTCAAGCACCAGCCTGCGGCGGCCGCAATTGCAGTAAACGACCGGCAGGAAATGCTGCTGGTCGAGCAGTGGCGCGAGCCGATTAAGAAGTTGACACTGGAAATTCCAGCTGGCTTAATTGATGAAACCGATGCCAGCCCCCTGGATGCGATGAAGCGCGAGCTGAATGAAGAGGGCGGCTACCATGCAGACTATTGGGAAAAGATTACTGAATTCTACTCTTCGCCGGGGTTCACGGATGAAAAATTGTACTTGTTTTATTGTGATACGCTGGAAAAACTGACCGAAAAGCGTCCACTTGATTCCGATGAGTTTCTTGTCAGCCACTGGTACAACCTGGAGGATCTAAAGAAGCTGTCCGCACAGGGGAAAATTGTGGACGCCAAAACGCTCTACGCCATGAGTGTGTGGGAAAATATGCTTTTGACGGGTGCAAACGCAGAGGAATAATACTATATGACTGAAAAACGATCAGACTACCGCAAGAAAATCAAACAGAAGAAGGGCAAGAACTTTTTGGACACGATCAAGTCCGCCTTTGATGATGACGGGGTTGACGTTAACCCCGAATTCACCCGGGACGAAACGGATAATGCCGCGGCAAAAGACGACGAGCGCAGGACGAAGCGGCACCACCCGCATTCACAGGACCAGCCTGCTCAGTCAGCGGGCGCCGAGAAGGCAAGCAGGCTGAAGAAAAAGCTCAACCGGGCGATTTTATTAGTGTCTATTTTGATTGTTGTGGTACTGGTAGCGTTATTTCACTTATAAAATTGATGGGGAGAAAAGATGAAGATTGCAATTATTGTCCCTATGGCAATTGAGGCAGAATATTACCGCAAGTATTTTCGCTCAGGCAAGAAGGAAATGTTCGGATCGACGGTATTCGAGCATTTTTGCGTTAAAAATAATGATGTTTACCTGGGCCTTAGCGGAATTGGCAAGGTGCAGGCAGCAATGAACCTGGCCAGCCTGCTCAGTCAAATCGACGTTGACCTGATCTTTATGACCGGGACCGCCGGCGCGCTGAAGCCGGATGTGCACAGGGGCGACCTGGTTTTGGCAAGCGCGTTTGCCTACCATGATGCGCACAATACCCTGGCTGGTGACTACGTGGAAGGGCAGATTCCGGGTGAACCGGCCGCTTTTGGCCTCAATTCACCAGCGCGGACCAAGTTTGCGCGCTTTCTCAGGGAGCAAAACGTTGAGTATCGTGAAGGGCTGGTTGTTACGGGCGATTCCTTTATCGGGTCGACGGACCAAAAGCTGGTTATTAAAGGCAATTTCCCCAGTGCCCTGGGAGTTGAGATGGAGGGTGCAGCCTTTGCCCAGGTTGCGGGTCACTTTGGCAAGCAGCTCGTTGCAATGCGGGCCATTTCCGACAACGGCGATCAGGATGCCAATGAAGATTTCGACCTCTTTGCCCAAAAAGTGGGTGCCAAGGCTGCTAAATTGATTTGTACTTATTTAGAGAAGATGAATTAGTCGATGAAGGAAGTATATTTAGACAATGCGGCGACGACCCCGCTGGCGCCAAAAGTTATCGACGTGATTACGGCCGAAATGAAGAGCGATTTTGGCAATGCTTCCAGCACTTATGAGCTGGGTCGTACGGCCCGGCATACGATTGACGTGGCCCGAGGTCAAATTGCTAGCGCGATTGGCGCCAAGGCAGGCGAAATAATTTTTACGTCGGGGGGCTCCGAAAGCAACAACACGGCCATCCTGGGTACGGCCCGCAGCAGACGAAAGTGCGGACGCAAAATCATTACGACCAAGATTGAACACCCGTCGGTTTTGCAGCCGATGAAGCAGCTGGAGCGTGAGGGCTACGAGGTGGTCTACCTGGATGTGGACGAAAACGGCATGATAGCGCTCTCCGACTTGAAACAGGCCTTAACGCCGGATACGATCCTGGTATCGGTGATGGCCGTCAATAATGAATTGGGCACCATCAACCCGCTGGCGGCCATTGGCGACATTGTTGCCGCCAGCAACGCCTACTTTCACGTGGATGCGGTCCAGGGGCTGGGCAACATTGACCTGGACGTTAAGCAGATGAAGATCGACCTCTTGTCCACGTCGGCCCACAAAATCAATGGGCCCAAGTTCTTGGGCTTCTTATATGAAAATGCGGCAATTAAGCTGCCCCCGTTGATTTTAGGCGGGGAACAAGAAACCAAGCGTCGCGCCGGTACCGAAAATGTGCCGGGCATTGCCGGCTTTGGCGAAGCCGTGCGCGAGATTGCCGCGGTTGACAAGCAAGGGCTGCAAGCTGAATACCAGCACTTTCAGGATATTATCAGGAGTGAGCTTGCCGCAGGCGAGGTGCGCTACGAGGTTAATGGGGGCACGGGCACGCACTGTTCGCACCACATCCTAAATCTGCATATAAAGGGGGTATCCACCACCCTTATGCAGGCTAACCTTGACCTGGCGGGCTTTGCGGTTTCAGGCGGGTCGGCCTGCACGGCTGGGTCCCTTGAGCCCTCGCACGTGCTCGTGGCGTGTTATGGCAAAAACTCGCCCCGGGTGGACGAATCGATCCGCGTCTCCTTTGGGCGCTTCACCACTAGCGCAGAAGTGCGTCTTTTTGCTAGGCAGTTGGTCAAGATTGCCGGTAAAATTCAGCCCAAAGAAAATTAGTTGCTTTTTTAGACAAAAACACTTATCATTTGTAAGCGAGGTAAAATTATGGCAAATACAATTGTAATTAATGGGGATAACCGCAAGTTCACGCTTAGTCCGGAGTTAAAGCTCTATGCGCTCATTGATGCCGGCTTCGTTAAGACGGCCAGGGGGAATTATAATTATGAGCATCCGCTCTATAATGATTCGCCCTACAATGCGCCCACCAAGTTAAAGCTAACGATTGACCAGGCGCTGACGCGTTTGACGATGGTTGTGACCGATCGCAACGGACTGAAAAAGGTGAACATTTTTAAAAACAAGCAGTTGGCGCCAACCGTTGAACTCTTAGACTACATCTTGAAGGACCTCGAAGAGCGTAAAATTATTGTTGCTGTAAAGGATTGATTAAATTGGCAAAGAAGACCAGGGTAGTTGTCGGGATGAGCGGCGGGGTTGATTCCTCCGTGTCGGCTCTGCTGCTCAAGGAGCAGGGCTACGATGTCATCGGCGTCTTCATGAAGAATTGGGATGATACCGATGACGCGGGCGTTTGCACCGCAACCGAGGATTACGAAGACGTTAAGCGCGTAGCGGATCAGATTGGTATTCCGTACTATTCGATCAACTTTGAAAAGGAGTACTGGCACCGCGTCTTTGAGTATTTTTTAAATGAATACAAGAAGGGGCGGACGCCCAATCCAGACGTGATGTGCAACAGCCAGATTAAGTTCAAGTCCTTCCTGGAGTTTGCACTTAATCTGGATGCCGATTACATTGCGATGGGGCACTATGCTAAGACGACAACAGACGCGGATGGCATCACGCATATGATGCGGCCCAAAGATGGCAACAAGGATCAGACCTACTTTTTGAGTCAATTGAGTCAGGAGCAGATTAGCCGGGTTATTTTTCCGCTGGCCAACTTAACCAAGCCGCAGGTGCGCGAGATTGCCATCAAGAATGGCTTGGCAACGGCTAAGAAGAAGGATTCGACCGGTATTTGCTTTATCGGCGAACGCAACTTCCGCAAGTTTCTGAGTGAATTTCTCCCGGCTAAGTCCGGTCAGATGGTAACGCCTGACGGCACGGTGGTCGGCAAGCACGCGGGGCTCATGTACTATACAATAGGTCAGCGCTCTGGTTTGGGCTTGGGCTCAACCAAGGAATCTACGGCGCCATGGTTTGTCGTGGGCAAGGACCTTAAGAAGAACGAATTGATTGTTGAGCAGGGCTATGACAGTGAGCTGCTCTACGCAACGAGTCTTGAGGCCAGCGACATATCCTTCTTTACGGGCAAGCCGCAGCGTGACTTCAAGGCGCATTGTAGTGCGAAGTTCCGCTATCGTCAGGCTGACGTAGGCGTAACCGTGCATTACCACGCCCAGACGAATACAGCTACGGTTTACTTCGATGAGCCCGCTAGGGCAGTAACGCCCGGACAGGCCCTCGTATTATACAATGGTGAAGAGTGTCTGGGCGGCGGCAACATTGATAGTGCTGCCCAGAATGAGCGTAAGCTGCAATTAGTATAGGGCAAGGTCCAAAACCCGGCTGCAGCTAGCAAGGCTAATTAAAAGTTTTAATATTGAAGAATTTGCACCAAGATCTCTTGATGCTTTTTTCTTTTAGTGAAATTAAATGATAAACTAGAAGGAAACAATGGAAAAGGGACAGTTGATCAATGCAATTTTATTTTGTCAGGCACGGCAAGACCGAATGGAATTTGGCCCGGCGCTTTCAGGGTGCACACGGAGATTCACCGCTGCTGCCCCAGAGCCTGGTCGATATTGCAAAGTTGGGCGTGCACTTGAAGAACACAGACTTTAGGACAATCTATTCCAGTCCCCTAAGGCGCGCACGGGAAACGGCGCAGGGACTCAAGAGAAGCATGGGGGTGAATTTGCCGGTCCAGCTTGATGGCCAGCTGCGCGAATTCGACCTGGGCAAGATGGAGGGACTCACTTTTGCGGAGGCCTTTGCCCGCTTTCCGCATCATGTGCACAATATGTGGCACCAACCTGCCCTGTATGACGGGCACGGTATTGGCGGGGAAGACTACGCCGACGTAATTGCACGCGGGCGCAGGTTTGCCCGGATGGCAGCCCGAAAATATCCCGGCAGCAGGGACCGGGTCCTGGTTGTGAGCCATGGTGCTGCCCTGAGCGCGATAATGGGTGGACTTTTAGGCTATCCGCTTAGGAATATCAGACAAAATGGTGGCCTGAGCAATACAAGCCTAACTATTTTAGAAACAACTGACCAGGGGCGGACTTTTCAGCTCGTGGCCTGGAATGAGACGGACTTTTTGGGGAGAAAGATGGAAGGAACGGATTCGCTGTGAGTGACAAGCAAAATAAAAGAGGCGGCAGAGGCGACGACCAAGTTAGCCGCGAGGTGCATGAATTAGTTAAGCAAATCGATGCTGATCCGCGTGCTGCGGACAACTACTTGAAGCTGGCCACGCTGCTCACTGAAGAGGGCAGTTTCGACCAGGCAGCGCAGCTTTTGGAAAAAGCAAAACGCTTAGTGCCTAAGCCCCAGGACTTGGATTATGACCTGGCGGTGTGCTACTACATGCAGGGCGATTTTGCCAAGTCCATGGACCTATTGAACCAGATTCCTAATGACGATCTGGTTTTATTTCAAAAAGCGCTGGTTTTGCTTAAAACGGGGCAAAAGCAAAAGGCCCTGGCCTACGCGCTCACCATCAAGCATGCTGATGCCAAGGTCGCGGAATTGCGTGGTGACATTTGGCTGGCTTTGGGCGACTTAAAAGAGGCACAGGCGAGCTTTGAGCAGATTGAACCGACTCACAGAAGCGCCAAGGTCAACTTCATGCTGGGCGTTGCCACGCTATCAAGCGACCGGGCGCAGGCCCTGGACTATTTTCACCGCGCACAGGCCCAGGACAATGACTATTATCAAAATGCCCGCAAGCAATACGAGGCGGTTCTAAAGTTGGTTAGGGATGCAGGCAGCAATAATGATTGAATTTACCGGAAGAATAAATCACGTCGTTTTTGAAAACGACCAGGACTTGTACAAGATCATTGACGTGACGATTATTGGACAGCTAGCTGACTATAACCGTGAGGACATCAAGGTAACGGGCAATTTTGGCGACATTCAGGTGGGCGGAACCTACAAGTTCACGGGCCAGCTGGTGGTTCACAATAAATTTGGCCTCCAATTCAAGTGCGAGAGCTACAAGCAGGCCCTGCCGCATGAAAAAGGCAGCTTGACCCGCTATTTGAGCTCCAGCCAGTTTCCCGGAATTGGGCAGAAGGCCGCTGGTACCATCATTTCCGTCTTGGGAGTCGATGCGCTCTCAATTCTCAAGGAGAAGCCGGACAAGGTAGCGACGCTGCCACTAACGAAAAAGCAAAAAGACAGCCTCCTGAACGGGGTAAATACGATGGACTCCTATTCGGAAATCGTCCTGCGCCTGGCTCAGTTTGGTTTGAATAAAAAGGTTGCGGGGCGGCTCTACCAGATTTACCATGGTGAGACACTGGCCAAGCTGCAGAAGGACCCGTACTCTGCGATTGCCGATGTTACCGGCTATGCTTTCAAGAGTGCGGACCAGATCGGCAGCAGGCTGGGGGTAAGCCGGGATGACCCCAGGAGAATCAACGGTGCAATTTTTCAGGTCCTGCTCGATGAATTAAGCAAAAACGGCAACACTTACGTTAAACTAGCCCAGCTGCTCACCGCCGTGGGGACGCTCCTGCAGCTTAACGAGTTTGATCCGATTGCCACCTGCGTCAACCACCTCCAGCATGCGGGCAAGGTCGTGGTTGACGGTGAAAATGCGGCCCTGCAGAGTATTTTTCAAACCGAAAACGATATTGCGCTGACCATGAAAAACTTAGTCGACCGGCAGGATGAAGCCGCTTATGCTGGGGAGGCGGTTAAAAAGGCAATCAAAAAGGCTGAGCGGCAGCTGCACATCACTTACGATGAGATGCAAAGGGCCGCCATTAAGAACGCCCTGACCAACCCGATTTCGATTTTAACCGGTGGCCCCGGCACGGGTAAGACAACGATTATTAACGGGATTCTGCTGGCACTGCGGGACCTGGCGGAGATCCCGGCTTCAGCGCTCTATAGCACCGATCCGCCGTTTTTGCTGGCGGCACCGACGGGGCGCGCAGCCAAGCGGATGGAGGAAATAACCGGCATTACGGCCAAAACAATTCACCGGTTGCTGGGGCTTGGTATTGGAGAGACGGCTGACAGTGATCTGAATGAGCTGAACGGTGAGATCTTAATCATCGATGAGATGTCGATGGTTGACATGAACCTGTTTAAGCAGCTTGTTTCAAGCATTAACGAAACTAAGCACGTTGTTTTTGTGGGCGATAAGGACCAGCTGCCATCGGTAGGACCGGGCAATGTGTTTAGCGACTTGATTTCAGCGGGGGCCTTTCCGACCACGGTGCTCAAGCAGATTCACCGGCAGGGCGATGACTCCAGTATTATCACCTTGGCCCACTGCATTAATGAGGGGCAGGATCAAGCGGCCCTCTTTAAAAAGACCAAGAATTACTCTTTTATCACTTGTCCGCCCCGTGAAGTCGCCCACGTTGTCAGCCAAATTGTGGAACGGGCCTTGGCGCGCGGCTTTAATCCCGATGACGTGCAGGTGCTGGGGGCGATGTACCAGGGTGAGGGCGGCGTAACCAACCTGAACAACGTTATCCAGGAAATTATCAACCCGCTAAAACCTAACAGCAAGGTGCTTGAAGCGCACGATGAAACCTTTCGGATTGGCGATCGCATCTTGCAGCTGCAGAACAACCCCGAAAAAGACATCTATAATGGTCAGATTGGTAAAATTGTGGCGATTGACGAGCGTATTCCCCAGAAGTGCATGACTGCAGACTTTGATGGGCGCGAGGTTACCTTTAGCAAGAAGGATCTTTTTGATCTGACAAGGGCCTATGCGATTACGATCCATAAGGCCCAGGGCTCTGAATTTCCCCTGGTTATTCTCAGCTTGACCATGCAAAATTACGTCATGCTTAAGCGCAATCTGCTCTACACGGCCGTTACGCGCGCCGAGAAAAATTTGGTGCTGATCGGAGATCCGCGGGCCTACGAAATGGCCTTGAGCACATCGGGCAACGACCGGCAGACAGACCTCAGTGCTAAATTGCAGAAGCAGCTGAGCATGAATGATGAGGAAAAGGCGCCCAGCACTGCGGCTGCCCCAGCCGCTGTTTCCGCAAGCCCCACAGGCACCAGCGCTGCCCGTAATAACGCGGAAACTACGCTTGACCTTGGGGTTAACGAGGATGTGGCCCCCCAAGACTACATTTTGACGCCCGAACTAATTTATTCCGGCCAGATTGACCCGATGATCGGGATGCAGGACGTACGGCTAGCGGCCCGTTCCTAAGGAGAAGAAAATGACAAAAGAAACAGCAGAAATTCAGGCTTTGAAAAAGGCAATCGGCAACTGGATGGCCACTAATACGCACGTGATTCCGTTTGGCCCCAATACTCTGGAAGTGGCAACGCCCGTGCGCGACGCCCTGGGCGAAGCGGTTTATTGCTTCATTGAAAAAGACGAGGAAGGTTACCTGGTCAGTGATGACGGGCGCACCCTCTTTAAACTCGACCCCAGCGCAAGTGATGGTGAGCTGGCAGAAATGGCCGCCAGGCTGGCGCGTGTTGCGGATTGCGAATTCAACCAGGAAAATGGCGTGCTTGCCGCTAGGACGAAGCGGGGCGGTTTGGTCGACAGGGTAATGACGCTTACGCAGCTCCAAGTGGCGGTCTCCTACCTGGCCTAGACTGAAAAAAGTGGTAAGTATTTACCACTTTTTTATTGTTTATCGGGGGGGTAATGGTATAATTTAATGAGTTAATTTAATTATTTGTTAATCATAATGTAAGGCAGTGGTGAATTTGGCAATCGTTTTTAAAGATTTAAGCAAGAATTACAAAAAGAACCCGGTGCTGCGCAATATCAACCTGACCATTCCCCTGAAGCCCGCAGTTATCGGCCTGGTTGGCCCTAATGGCGTTGGGAAGTCAACCATGCTCCGGCTCCTGGCCGGTGTTTTGGAACCGACCACCGGCAGGCTGATCAATGACCAGGCAGACGCAGGCTACACCAAGTGGGCCAGCCTGCACACCGACTTTGTTGCCTCGGGTGAACGCGGACTGCGCAACAAGCTGAACACGCTGGAGAACGGCATGTACTTTTCGTCGCTAAAGGGCATCAGCCTCAAAAAAACTGCGCGGAACATCGAAGAGATGGCGGCCACGCTGGATTTTGCACCTAGGCTGAACACGCTTTTCCAGGAACTGTCAACGGGGCTCAAGAAAAAGGCGGCGGTCCTGGTCGGTGCGGCCATGGAAACCGACGTCTTGCTGCTGGATGAGCCGTCCAACGGACTAGACATAGCCGCCCAGGAAGAACTGGCGCAGTTCATTCTGACCTTGAAAAACGACTACCACAAGGTGATTGTTCTCTCCTCGCACGATACGCAGATGCTGTCCGGCGTGGTCGACCGCTACCTGTTTCTTAAGGACGGTCAGATTGCGCGGGAAACCGGCCACAAGCTGGGCGAAGAGGAGTTAATCGCTGACTACCACGCGCTCTACGCTAATAACTAGGAGGTCCACCATGCCAAAAATCAAAAAACTCTGGACGATGCTCTTCGTGCAGCTATACCTGGAACTAAAAATCAAGCTGAGGTACCTCAACGCAACAATCAGTGAGCTCGTTCTCTATGCGGGTGCGCTCTTCGTCGTGCTGTTTGCGACTGATTCCGGCCAACTGGGCCGCTCGTACGGTACAAAAGAGGGCGTTTTGATCACGCTCATCGGCTTTCTCTTCTGGAGCATCGGCATTTCCGCCATGGGTGCCTGCAGTAACAAGGTAGAAGTAGACGAGCGGACGGGCCTGCTTGAAAGCGAGGCCCAGTCGGTCTTTCCGCTGTGGCTGCTGTACTTTATCCAGACGCTGGCCACGGAAATCTTCGTCTGGGTCTACCTCATCATTCTTGGCGTTGGCGTGTCCTTTTTTTCGCAGTTCACCGTGGGCGAGCTGCTGTGGGCCATCGTCTTGACGATGCTCTTTGCGCTTGTTTCCAATCTCGGCATGTTCGGCATCGGCATGATCTTTGCCGCCGGCTCGATCCGCTTCAAGCAGATGGGGCAGTGGGCAACCGTCCTGCAGGCACTCCTACTCATGTTTTCCAACGTCGCCTTGCCGGTTTACAACAACTTCCAGGAGCTGATTCCGTACGTGGGCGGGGTGGAGATTGTCCGTCAATTATACCTGGGCCGCAGCGTTTCCGCCGGCAAGGTCCTGCTCTTCCTGCTGGTCAACGTGGTCTGGATGCTGGTTGGCATCCTCTTCTTCACGTACAGCATCAGGAAGGAACGCAGGAACGGCTCGTTTGAGGCATTTTAAAATCAGCACAAATTTTGTTATACTGGTGTTAACAAACGGAATTATTGATGATTTAACAAGAAAGTTAGGATATTTATTTTACGATTTAATAATGTTAAGTGGGGAACGGCCGACTACCGCGCAGTCAAAAGGCTGTACAAGTCCGCATTCCCCAAGGAAGAACGCTTCTTACTCCCGCAGCTGCTATTCATGGCGCTGCGCAAGAACGTAGCCCTGCAGGCCGTGCATGACGGTAACCACTTTGTGGGCATGGTCTTCATGGCCGAGGATGAGGATGCGGTGTATCTGGGCTACATTGCGATTGTGCCGGGCAAGCGCGGTCACGGCTATGGCAGCCGGGTCTTGGACCAATTGAAGGAGCAGTTTCAGGGCAAGCCGATTATCCTGGATATTGAACCGGTGACCACTAAGGCCCGGAATTATCAGCAGCGCGTCAGCCGCCTCGAATTTTATGAGCACAACGGCTTCAGGACGACCAAGAAAAAACTGGTTGACGACGGCGGCCGGTACGCCATCCTCACGACCGGGAAGAACTTTCGGCCCACGTCCCTGGATAGCCTGCTGCACTACATGGACTTTGGCCTGTACAAGTTCAAGATCGAATAGCAATTTCTGGGGCCGGTGAGGCTTTAAGCCACGTGCCGGCGAAATTCAGCCCGGTGATTGACCTGGTCGAGCGGGCCTACGACGGGCAAAGTGTTCCTTCCTGGCCCGCTGCCGCCAGCAAATTTGCGGATTGCATGCTGCAAAGAATGGCCTTTAATTAGGGAGATAGCTATATTAGTTGCCAGGTTCATTGCATAACAAAAAACCCATTCTTTAAGGAATGGGGTTTTTTGGTCGTTTAATTTTACCTTAGCAGGTTAAACTGGTCCACGGTGAACTCAACGTCAAAGCGGCTGCGCTTGATCTCTTCGCCGTCAACCTGGGCAAATTCCTTCTTGGTGGTCTTGACCCTGATTTGTTCGGCCTCGACGTAGTGAAATTCGGGGCAGCCAACGTGTGAACCATCCCTTAGCAGTTTGACAAACAGCTTGATTAAGCCCCTCAAGGTGAATTTTTCCACGATAACGGTATCGAGCTTATGGCTGTTGATGCTGGCAACCGGCAGCAGGGGGATGCCACCGCCAAGATACGGATGATTAGTAGTTGTCACCAAAAAAGCATCCTGGTAAATCTTGGTCTTGCCCCTGCTCTCAATCTCGACTTTGAAGGTGTCCTGCTTGCGCAGGCAGGTAAGGATATGGAGACCATAAATAAAGTTGCCCTCATTTATTTTATTGAGCACCTTTTTTAGCTGGGAGATATTGCTCAGGTGGTTGACGTAGGCGTCGAAGCCCATGCCAAAGCTATTAGCAAAGTAGAATGTGTTTTGGCTGAAGCCGGGCAGCCTAAAGGTTCCGCAGTCTACTTCAACAGGTTCTAAATTTGCCTTGAGGTGACCGAGCAAGACCCTGGGATCGGTGGTCAATCCGGCGGCGCGCCCAAAGTCGTTGCCCGTTCCGGCGGGCAGGTAGGCAAAGGGCGTTAGCGGGTTGCGCGACCGCTTGATCCCGTTCAAAACTTCATTGAGCGAGCCGTCGCCGCCAATCACAATAAGGACTTCGCTTGCGGCGTGTCTTTTATCGCCATAGTGCTCGGCCAGCGCAATGGCCTCACCGGGGTAGGTGCTCTTCATGATGTCGAACGTGATGTCCTCACTGACAAGGAGCAAGACGGTCTGATCCAATATTTTCTGACTCCGGCCGTTTCCGGCCGTTTCGTTTACGAGGAGGTGTATGTGCAACTTATCGTTCATCTTTCTTAACGTCTAAAATAAAAAGCCCGTTAAGGGGCTTTTTTTATTTCTTTTCAACTAACATCGGCAAAACCATCGGTCGCCTCTTAGTTTTAGAATATAAAAAGTCGGAGAGGTTCTCAACGATTGCCTTGCGAATAACGCTGTCTTTGGGATTGGCGGTTTTATCCATCTCGGTTTTAATGACGTGGTAAATGTGCTTTTGTGCTTGGTTAATCAGCTCAGTCGACTCACGCATATAGACGAAGCCGCGGCTGAGCACATCCGGTCCGGCCAAAACGCGCTTGTGCTTGTAATCAACCGTGGCAACGATGACCACAAGTCCGTCTTCCGACAGCACCTGCCGGTCGTGAACGACCACGTTGCCCACGTCGGCGGTGCCAGAAGTGTCAACGTAAACATCATCGGCCGGCACGTGACCCGCAATCCGTGCGCCTTCAGGACCAAAGCAGATCACCTCGCCGTTTTCCAAAACAAAGGTGTGGTCGGCCGGAACGCCGGCGGCCTGCGCGAGTTCGGTGTGGATGACCTGCATGCGGTACTCGCCGTGCACGGGAATCATGTACTTCGGCTTGGTCAGCCGGACCATCATCTTCAGCTCTTCCTGGCCGCCGTGTCCGGAGGTGTGGACGTTGTTGACGCGTCCGTGGATGACATGGGCACCACCCTCCATTAATTTGTTGATGACGTGGTTGACGCTCAGGGTGTTGCCCGGAATCGGGTTCGACGAGAAGATTACCGTGTCGTTGGGCTGCAAGCTGATCTGTCGGTGCGTGCCGTTCGCAATCCGGGAGAGGGCGGCCAGCGGCTCGCCCTGTGAACCGGTACACAGGATCATGACTTGGTCAGGTGGGGTGTGGTTGATCTCGTTAGCATCAACAATCAGACCCTCAGGGACATTGAGGTAGCCCAGGTCGATGCCGTTCTGAACGCCGTTTTCCATGCTCCGTCCGAAGATGGCTACCTTCCTGCCGGTATCGATTGCGGCCTGAATCGCCGTTGACACCCGGTAGAGGTTGGAGGCAAAAGTCGCAAAGATAATCCGGCCGTGAATGCCCGTAATGATGTCGTGCAGCGACTTGGCGACAAAGCGCTCGGACTTGGTGAACTGGGGCACCTCGGCATTCGTTGAATCGGATAGCAGCGCGAGGACGCCCTCATCGCCCAGCCTGGCAATGCGCTGAAAGTTGGGTGACGGCTGATTCATGACCGGGGTCAGGTCAAACTTGAAGTCGCCCGTGAAAACAACGGCGCCAAGCGGCGTGTGGACGGCGATTCCCAGCGTGTCGGGAATCGAGTGGGTCGTTCTGAAGAAGGTAACTGTCAGCTTCTTAAATTTCAAAATCGTGTCTTCGTGTTCTTCGTGCAGTTCACTCGTCCGCAGGATGCCGTGCTCGTCGAGCTTGCCTTTGATCAGTGCCAGGGCAAAGGGCGTGGCGTAAACGGGAATTTCCGGAATCTTTTCCAGCAAGAAGGGGATGCCGCCGATGTGGTCTTCGTGCCCGTGGCTAACCACCAGGGCCTTAATTTTGCTCCGATTCTTGATCAGGTATGAATAGTCGGAAATCACGTAATTGATGCCGAGCAGGTCATCCTCGGGGAACTTGATTCCACAATCCATGATGATGATTTCGTCTTGGTATTGGACACAGTACATATTTCTGCCGATCTCGTGCAACCCCCCGATTGCAACAACGGCTACTTCGTTATTTTTAATTCGCACTTAATTTACTTCTTTACTGTTAAAAGTTGTTAATTTAAAATCGCCGTGGTCTTTTTCATATTGCAATGAATTTCCGACCAGTTCCTGGATGAGTTCAATATTATAGGGGGTATTGTTCTCAACCAAAGTTCTGGCATCGACCATGTTTTCTGCCTCTAGGTACAGAGTCTGGGTTGTTTCCCGCCGGGGATTGACAACCTTGTCTTTTTGATACAAAACTTTGTAGATCATATTTGTATTCTCCTTATTCAGTTATAAAAACGTTCTTTGTGGACACCAAAAAATGTCCAACAGTTATTTTCATTCTACCATATTTGTTATTTCAAGTATAGAAACACGTTGATCGCCCAACAAAAGAGCCGTCAAACGGGGCTGGCGGCTCTTTTGTTGGGGGGTTAGTAAATGATGACGGTATCGTCATCTAGCTTGAAGGGATCATCCTTATTGATGCGGTCGTAGAAGAGGTGACCGCGCAGGTGTTCGATTTCGTGTGAGGCAACGATGGCCGGGTAGTCCTTCAGCCGGATGGTTTTTTCTTCCCCTGCAGTTGTGAAGTAGTGGATCTTCAGCTTGTCCGGGCGCAAAACGTAGCCGTCAATCACTTTGTCAACGCTCAGGCAGCCCTCGCCCTCGCTCAAGCAGGCCTGGCGGACCGATTCCGACAAGATTTCCGGGTTGACGAAGGTTTCCTTGAAGATGATTTCCCCCTTGTCGTTGGGCACAAGCAGGGAAGCCATCTGCACGCTTTCACCCACCTGGGGTGCAGCGAGACCGACGCCGGCCCGCAACTGGTGTTTTTCCGCAATCTTGGGGTCCTGGGAATTAATCAGGTACTCCATCATGGCGCGTGCCAGCTCTTGGTAGTGCGCGCTTAACGGGAAGGTCAGGGGCTGGGCCACCTGGCGCAGTACTGGATTGCCGTCGCGGGTAATGTCTTTCATTAATATCACTTAAAATCACTCTTTCATTAAAAGGTACACCTATATTTTTACCATAAGCAAGGCTTGCTTGTCTGCTTTTTATTCTATACTAAATTTTTAATTTGAAAAAGAGGGATAAACGTTGACCAGTAGATGCTCATGGTGGTAAAATCAATGAGCGTAAATATACAGATATGAAACACTTCGATTAGCATGTTTTTGACGTGCCGCCGAAACTGTGACAACGTCACAGTTTTTTTATTGAGGAGTGGAGGAGGAATACTTTTGTCAGAAAAAAGAAGAGACGATATTAGGAATATAGCTATCATAGCACACGTTGACCACGGTAAAACCACCCTGGTTAACCAGCTGTTGAAGCAATCCGACACTCTGCCTGAGCACATGGCTTTGGAAGACCGGGCGATGGACTCAAACGATATCGAACGTGAACGTGGTATCACTATTCTTTCTAAGAACACTGCGGTTAAGTACGGCGATACGACCATCAACATCCTGGATACACCGGGCCACGCCGACTTCGGTGGTGAGGTTGAGCGCATCATGCACATGGTTGACGGCGCCCTGCTTTTGGTCGATGCATACGAAGGCACAATGCCACAGACTCGTTTCGTTCTGAAAAAAGCGTTAGAAGCCGGGGTTAAACCGATCGTTGTGATCAACAAGATTGACCGTCCCGGTGCCCGCCCGAAGGAAGTTCTTGATGAAGTATTGGAATTATTCATCGAGCTGGGTGCAAATGACGAACAGCTGGACTTCCCCGTTGTCTATGCGTCCGCTTTAAACGGTACCTCTTCCTATGATGCGGATCCCGCCAAGCAGGAAGAGACGATGGCGCCAATCTTTGACACAATCATCAAGGCGATTCCTGCCCCAATCGATAACATCGACCAGCCGCTGCAGTTCCAGATTACGATGCTGGACTGGGATGACTACGTTGGCCGGATCGGTGTCGGCCGGGTCTACCGGGGCCAGGTCAAGGTCGGTGACAACATCACCGTCATGAAGCAGAACGGCTCCACCCAAAACTTCCGCGTGACCAAGCTGTTTGGCTTCTTCGGACTGAAGCGCAATGAGATCACCGTTGCCAAGGCCGGCGACATTATCGCAATCAGCGGAATCAACGACATTTTTGTCGGTGACACCATCGCTTCTGCCGAAAATCCGGAAGCCCTGCCGCTGCTCAAGATTGATCCACCGACGCTGCAAATGGACTTCGTGGCTAATGACTCGCCGTTTGCCGGTCGTGAAGGGGACAAGGTGACCCCTAAGAAGCTGGAAGATCGCTTGATCAAGCAAACGCGGACCGACGTTTCGCTCAAGGTTGAGCCAACGGACCAGTTGAACGCATGGACCGTTTCTGGCCGTGGCGAATTGCACCTGTCAATCTTGGTTGAAGAGATGCGCCGCGAGGGCTTTGAGATTCAACTGTCCCGCCCTAAGGTTATCTACCGCGAAATCGACGGCAAGATGTGCGAGCCCTTTGAAGCGGTGCAGGTTGATACGCCGGACCAGTATGTTGGTTCCGTCATCGATGCGTTGTCGCAGCGCAAGGGCGAGATGAAGAACATGGCGTCAACGGGCAACAACCAGACACGTTTGGACTTTATTGTCCCGTCCCGTGGCCTTATTGGCTACAACAACGAATTCATGTCCCAAACCGGGGGCTACGGCATTATGAACCACAGCTTCGACTCCTACAAGCCGGTTGTCAAGAATTGGGAACCCGGTCGCCAAAACGGTGCTCTGGTTTCAATCAGTCAGGGCAAGTCGACCACGTACTCGCTGCAGACGGTTGAACAGCGGGGCGAGTTATTTATCGGTGCCGGCGTTGAGGTTTACGAAGGAATGATCGTTGGACAGTCCTCACGTGACCGTGATATTGCTGTCAACGTTATTAAGGGTAAGAACCTGACCAACACGCGTGCTGCCGGCAAGGACCACGCCGCTGCAATCAGGACGCCGAAGAACATGACGCTTGAAGAAGCAATTGAGTTCCTGAACGATGACGAATATTGTGAGGTAACGCCCGAATCTATTCGACTGCGCAAGAAGATTCTGAATACTTCAGAGCGGCAGAAGGCAGACAAGAAGCGCAACCGTAAATAGGCAATTATTACTAAAAAGGCTCTCACTAATGAAGTGGGGTCTTTTTTGTTTTATAATAGGAGTATGTTTTACTCAAAAGGGAGAGCTACGCGTGCGACAGAAATTACACCATCTGAATTATAAAATCCTTGTTCCGTACCTGCTGCTGGTCGTTTTTGGGGTAATCATGGTCTACTCGGCAAGTTCGGATATTCTGCTGGTCAACGGCTTCAAGCCCGGGACCTACGGGATTAGACAGGCAGTTTACGTCCTGGCTGCACTCTTGTTTGTCTTTTTGACCTTCGCTTTGAAACTGAAAGTTTACCAAAACACCAGGTTTGTTGCCTGGTTTTTGGGTGTCAGCATGGCCATGCTGTTTTACCTAATTATCCTCAAGGCCTTTAAGGGCTCAGACGCTGCCGTTAACGGCTCGGTCGGCTGGATCGACCTTAAGGTCATCAATATTCAACCGCTCGAAATCGCCAAACTTGCACTGGTTATTTACCTGGCCTACTTTCTCGACCGGCACGCTGCGTCCCTGCGGCCGGGCAATATCGTGAGCATCTTGGCGAGACCCGCAATGCTTGCAGCGGTCATGATGTTTTTGGTTATCATTGAACCCGATTTGGGCGGAACGGCCATCTTGGCGATGATCGTGGTCGTGATGTTTTCGGTTTCCGGCGTTCCCGCCAAAAACGCGCTGCTTTGTCTGATTGGGATCGGGCTGGCCCTGTTTTTCATGATTTATCTGCTTATTCAGTGGAACCCTAAGTTCTTGCAGGATAGCTACCAGTACCGGCGGCTGTTGTCCTTCATGCACCCCTTTGAGCTTGAGCAAAAGGAGGGCGCACAACTGGTCAATTCTTACTACGCCATCCATAACGGCGGCCTGTTCGGCGTTGGACTGGGCAACAGCATGCAGAAGAGGGGCTACTTGCCCGAGCCATACACCGACTTTATTCTGGCGGTCGCCGCCGAAGAGATTGGGGTGATCGGTGCCGCCCTGGTTCTCGGCCTGCTGTTTTACCTGATGTGGAGCATCATGGACGTTGGGGTTCATGCCAGTTCGCAGTTCAATGCCCTGGCCTGCTTTGGCGTTGCAACCATCATTTTTACGGAAACGCTCTTCAATGTTGGCGCGGTCCTGGGACTGCTGCCGATTACGGGCGTGACGCTGCCTTTCATCTCATACGGTGGGTCGTCACTGATTGTTCTGTCCGCAGCGGTGGGGCTGGTACTAAATATTTCTGCAAACGAACGCATAACAATTGAACGGGAGCGTGATTAGATGAGCGTAAACATAGACATAGACGACACGCCGTTAACCAAAAGGCAGGGGCTCATTGTCTACCTCGATTCGGCTAGCAGCCAGTACAAGTTGCGTCGCTACGGCGACATCGTCTATTTTTCCAAAAAAATGGGCTACTGCGTCTTGTACGTTGACCAGGATCAGGCCGAGCAGACGGTCACGCGACTCAGCGGGCTTGACTTTGTCAAGGGCGTTGAGCAGTCTAGCGGAGACCAGATAGACTTGTCCAGCGGCCACATCGAGCAGCAGATAGCTGACATGGCCCAGGAAGCCGAAGAAAAACTACTGGAAAATCAGGAAAAGAACACGGACATATCATGAGAATTATTTCAGGCAAGTACGCCAAGCGCAATTTGTTTACGCTGAAGAGCCAGAAGACGAGGCCAACGAGCGACAAGGTTAAGGAATCACTCTTTAATAGTCTGGGCCAGTTTTTTGCGGGCGGCGCGGTTTTGGATTTATACGGTGGCAGCGGTGCCCTGGCGATTGAGGCCGTTTCGCGCGGCTGTGATTGCGCGGCGATTGTCGACGTTAATTACCAGGCGGTCGAGGTTATCCGCAAGAACGTTGCCTTGACTAAAGAAGAGGAGCGCTTTGCTGTATACAAGATGCCGGCTGCCGCCGCACTAAAAAAGTTTGCCCAAGGTACCCAGAAGTTTGACTTGGTATTTTTGGATCCGCCGTATGCCAAGCAGCAGATTGCTAAGGACATGGAAAAACTGCGCGCAATGGACCTGCTTAATGCGGGGGCAACTATTGTTGCCGAGACCGACGACCAAACGGATCTGGGCGCAATCGCCGGCTTTATTCTGACCAGCGAGCACCACTTGGGCAAGACAATTGTCCGCTTTTACCGAAAGGAAAATTAATGAGTATTGCACTTTTCCCGGGTAGTTTTGACCCGATTACAAACGGCCACGTTGACGTGGCCAAGCAGGCCGTCAGGCTTTTTGACCAGGTTTACGTGGTTGTCATGACCAATACGTCCAAAAAATACCTGTTTGGCGTTGACGAACGGGTTGAGTTCGTGCGTGATGCGCTGAAGGGCATCCCCCGCATTGAGGTTTTGAAGCGGCCCGATGAACTGACGGTTAGGGCAGCACGCGAATTAAACGCAGCCGCAATTGTCCGCGGGGTCCGCAATAATGCGGATTTCCTGTACGAACAGCAGATTGCTGCCATGAATAAGGTGATGGCCGGCGACGTGGCAACGGTTCTACTCTTCACGCAGCCGCAAAACAGCTTTGTCGCCTCGAGCATTATTAAGGAAGTGGCGCGGTTTGGGGGCAACGTGCGGAAATTTCTGCCGGAAAAAGCGGCGGCCGCACTAGAAGAAAAGCTGGGCAGTATTAATGGCTAAAAAACTAAAACCGCAAGAAAAAGGGAAACACCGGGCCCGCAACTGGCTGCTTGTCATTTTGACAATCGTCCTGGTAGCGGTCGGGTTAAGCTGGCCGACCAACTACTACATTGAGATGCCGGGCGCGGCCGTTCCCACTGACCAGTTCGTCAAGACCAAGAATTCGGTTCCGAATAACCTTTACCTGGTAACCGTCAGCCAGACGAGTGAGCCCGCGGCCGTCCTGCAGCTGCTTTGGAGCTACACGCAAAAATTTGCGACCCGGGTGCCCAAGTCCCAGCTGCTGGGCGGTGCAACGAGCAGCCAATACGAGGAGCTGCAAAACTGGTATATGGAAACCAGCCAGCAGAATGCCATCTACCATGCTGCTAAGAAGGCGGGGCTGAAGCCTAAATTGAACTACGAGGGCGTGTACGTGATGCAGGTCCAAAAGCATTCGAGTTTTAGGGGAAAGCTGCAGATTGGCGACACCGTCCTGGGGGCTGACGGACACAGGTTCCACTCGACCCGGGAAATGATGGACTACTTCCAAAAAAAGCAGATCGGCGCACGGGTCAGGATTGCGGTCCTACGGGACAAAAAGCAGCGCACCTTCGCCGGCCGCATCGTCAAGGTGGCCGGGACAAACAAACCCGGCATCGGTATTCAACTCGTTGAGCACGTCAAAGTCAGCACGCGGCCCAAATTGACGATTGACGCGGGTGCAATCGGCGGGCCTTCCGCCGGCCTCATGTTTACGTTAACCAGCTATGAAGCTTTTACCCACCAAAAGCTCGCCCGTGGGCATAAGATTGCCGGCACCGGGACCATCACGGCGGACGGCAAGGTTGGCGTTATCGGTGGCGTTGACAAGAAGGTGGTGGCGGCCGATAAGGCGGGCGCCGAGGTTTTCTTTGCCCCGACGGACGCGACGGTCGTGAAGAAGTCGGACAATAACTACGTGGTGGCCAAAAAGACGGCCAAGCAGATCGGCAGCAAGATGAAGGTTGTGCCCGTTGGCACCTTCGGGGATGCCCTCAGCTACCTCAAGCGGCATTATTAAAATTAACCACCAGCAAACATAAGCCCAGAAGTTTTTCTGGGCTTTTTTGCGTACTTAATAGTGGGTGATAAAAATGAATTGGGAAAAGGTTAAGCGGTTTATCGCAGACCATAAGCAGTATGTGCTTGCCGGCCTGCTTATCGGCGGTATTTTTCTGTGGTTCGGTTTTGACAACAAGGAAGATAACGGCGGCAGTTTGGTTGCTGAAACGCAGCAAGACGCAGAGACCAAGAAGTCAGCCGCTGCAAAACCACAGGAAAAAGGGGCGGCAGCGGATAAAACAGCGCGCCCAAAGGCGGAGGACGTGACCTGCGACGTCGCGGGCGCCGTCAAGCACCAGGGTGTTTACACGCTAAAAAGCGGTGCCCGGCTCCAGCAGCTGATCGACGCCGCCGGGGGCACCACAAGCAGGGCGAACCTCAAGAACGTCAACCGGGCGCTGATTCTTAGGGACCAGGACAAAGTCCACATTCCCAACGCCGGTGAGAAGGTAAAGGCGAGCGAGGTGGTTATTTCCGTTGGCGGACCAAGCGCAAGCGGTGAAACGACGGCGTCTGGGGGCGAAACGGAGGAGCCGGCTGGCGGCAAGGTGAACATCAATACTGCCAGCACGCAGGAACTGCAAAAGCTAAACGGCATCGGCGAAAAAAAGGCGGCCCAAATTGTGGCTTACCGGCAAAAGAACGGAGAGTTCAAGAATATTGCGGACCTAAAGCAGGTTTCCGGGATCGGGGACAAGACCTTTGCGGCGCTTAAAGACCAGTTGGACGTCTGACGTCCTCAGTCCCGGCTTCTTTCTCTTGGTGGCGCTTTTGCTGGTTGACCTGAGTCTACTGACTTACCGCTGCGAAAAACCGGCAGAAGGGCTCACGTGTATTTTGCTCGGGCTTTATCTGTTCTGCCTGCTGGTGCACAAGTACGCCCGCCTGCGCTGGCTTGTTGGACTTTTTCTGCTGCTTGCACTGGTGACTGCCGGCATGCACAAAAAAAGCGCTGACCGCACCGACGCCATGCCTGCAACCATCAGGCTCTATCCCGACCAGGTCAAGGTTGACGGCGACTGGCTAGCAGGAGAGGGCGCCACTTCAAGGGGCAAGGTCTTGGTCTCGGGCACGGTGACCAAAAAGCAGCTCCACCAGGTCGACCGCGGGCACCAGCTTATCCTGACGGAGCCCAGCGGACGGGTGGAAGCGATTGCTCCGGCCTCTAATTACGGTCAGTTTGACTCAAAGCAGTATTACGCGAGCAAGAATATTTGGCGCCAGGTTAAACTAAGCAGCTGCCGGCTGCTGGTTAAAGGGGGCGGAATTGCAGACTTCTTTCACCACCTCCGCTTTAACGTGCAAAAATACTTCGAGCGGATGCCGCGCATCCTGCGTTTTTTTAGCAGCGAGCTAATTCTGGGGGAAAATCCGGACCGTGACAACCAAGAGCTTTTAGACAACTACCGCGACCTGGGCGTCATCCACATCCTCAGCATCTCCGGGCTGCACGTGGGCATTTACACCCTGGTCATCAGCACCATCTGCTTCTGCCTGAAGCGCACGGAAGAAGAGACGTTTGTTTGCTGCCTGGCTTTTTTGCTGCTGGGCGTCTTTTTGAGTGCGGGGCAGGCCGGGTTCGTCCGCGCCAGTCTGACCTATATTCTGGGGCAATTATTCAAATTCAAAAAGGTCAAAATTGCCAGGTACGATTTGTTGGGGCTGACCTGCCTGTTCCACTTATTGCTTGAGCCCCGCCTCATGACGGGGACCGGCGCCGTGTTAAGCTACCTGCTCGCACTGGGACTAGAAATGACTAGCAAAATGTCCGCAATTAAGCGCTCGCTTGCGCTCAATTGCCTCTTGACGCCGCTTCTGCTGTTCTACTTTTTTCAGTTTAACTTTCTGACGGTTGTCTTCAACATGGTGGTGGTGCCGTACTTCAACGGGGTTGTTTTGCCGCTGACGTTTGCCAACCTGGTTCTCTTTGCATTTATACCCGGCGTTAGCACCGTCTTTGAGCGCTTTTTGCAAACGTGTGAGGCCCTGATTGGCAAATTGGCGCTAACCAAGGCGGGCCTACTGACCTTTGGCAAGATCAACTGGTGGCAGTGCCTGCTGCTAATGCTCCTCACTTCTGCCGTGCTGCTGTGCATCAACGACCACGTGCTGCGCCCCCGCGCGCGGCACCGCTTTGTGCTCGGCGTAACGTTTTTGTACGGCCTGCTGTTTTCCGTGATCCACTTTCCACTGCGGGGCCAGGTGACGATTATCGACGTGGGCCAGGGCGACAGCATACTGGTGACGACGCCATTTCCGCGGCGCGTTTACATGATCGACGTGGGCGGGCGGCTCAACTTTGGCGGCAAAAAAATCACGCCGCAGGTCAACAAGATCACGGTCCCGCTGTTAAAGGCCCAGGGCATAAGTCGCATTGACGGTCTTTTTGTCACGCACCAGGACGCGGACCACGTGGGTGACCTTGCCCCGCTGCTCGAGCAGGTCCCGGTGGGCAAGCTTTATACGGCAAAAGGACTGCTCGCCAACCCCTCTTTTCGGCGCCGCGTAGCCGGCCGGCTGCACGATAAGCAGGTGGTCGAATTGCTGGCGGGCCAGCAAGTGCGTGAGCCGCAGATCAGGTTCAATGTGCTTTATCCGTTTGTGCCGGGCTTAGGCAAAAACGAGGACTCGCTGACGCTGGCGTTTAAAGTAGCCGGCAAAAGCTGGCTCTTCACCGGCGACCTCGGGCAGGACCAGGAAGAAGAAATTGCCACGCACTACAACCTGGCTGTTGACTACTTTAAGCTTGGCCACCACGGAAGTCGGACGGCATCAAGCCCGCACTTCTTGCAGACGCTGCACCCCAAATTGGTGTTTGTTTCGGCCGGGCGCAACAACCGCTTCAACCACCCGCACCCGGAAACCGTTGCTACGCTGAAAAGGCAGCACATCCCGTGGGCGTCAACGCAGGACTGCGGGATGATCACCTGGTCTTACGGCGGCTTTGCCAGACCGCGGTTCGGCCGCTACTTGCCCAAGAAGCGAAAGTGATGCCGCTTTTTGGGGTTGTTAGCGACCGGGGCATTTTTGAGTATAAAAGAGGCAGTGACGGAAGCGACTGAATAATTTATTAAAAAGTTATTTTCAAGACAATGTTATACATGATATAATACTAAAAACATCATTAATATTGTGGAGGAAAAATTTTGAAGAAAAAAAGTTATTGGGCGCTGGCCACGCTGGGCGCGCTTATCTTAATGCTGAGCGCGCCAACCGCCGCCTTGGCCAGCAGGCAAAGTTTGCCCGTCAAGGCGCAGCGCGTGCGGCTGATGCGGCCCTTGAAGGTACGACGTAGCGATCAAATCACGTTCATGATTTTTTTGAAGCCGCGCAAGCAAGAAGACTATTTTAAGGAGGCCAGGGCCGTTAATGAACCGGGGAATACTGATTTTAAGCACTTCATGACTCCAGACCAAATCCGCCAAGAATACGGTCAGCCCCAGAGTCTTACCGCACGTTGGCAAAAACTGCTGCAGGACCACCACCTAACGGCCGAGTCAGCGCCAAGCGGCTTGAGCATCACGGCATCAGGTAAAGCTGCAGACGTTAACAAGCTGTTTAACGTCAAGGTTGACCGGGCACGATACCACCACGAGCCGCTGCAATTTGGCAAGACCGCACCAAGTTTTCCGCAGGATCTGGCCCGGTCGGTACTAGCCGTTGTTGGTCTGACGGAACATAATTCTGCCTATCTTTGCAACATGGGCGATGAAAGCGGCCGGCAGCACGCAGCGGCTGAAGAATCAAATGCGGCCAGCAAAAACAACATGAAGTCCGGCTTTACTAGCAAGTTTACCGACCACTACCATGTCGATGACCTCTACCAGCAGGGCTTGAGCGGACAGGGGCAAACGATCGGCATTATCTCCTTTGGCGGCGTTAGGAAGTCCGATGCGCTCACTTTCTGGCACCACGAACGGGCCGCAACCGCTCCAAGCCGCCTGCAGTCAACGAAGACACCGATCAACCGGTGGTATGAGCTTAAAAAGCTGTACAGCGACCATGACCGCGAGACGACGATGGACGTTGAGTATGCCGGTTCGGTTGCGCCCCAAGCGGATATCCACGTCTATAACGGCGAGGTTTCTTCATTAACCAACGTTCTGTCAACATATACCCGGGCGATTAACTACAATCGCAGCTCTGTCTTGTCCTGCAGCTGGGGGCTTGCAGAACAGGGCACGCTGGCGTACCTGCTGAAGCACAAGCTGGTTGCGCCGAACTATGGCCTAGTGCTCAATACGGTGATGGCCCAGGCTGCTCTGCAGGGCATTACTAATTTGGTTATTTCGGGTGACCACGCTGCCTTCTGGCCGAAGATTAGCCGAATCAGGGGCCAATACGGCACACTGAACTACACGCATAAGACGAGCGATCCATTGGCCACCAATCCCTGGATGACCTGTGTCGGTGGCACGTCGCTGCCGGCGGACATGGACTTTCCCAAGCTGGTTAAGGACAGGGCCAAGGGGATTCCCACTTGGGCCAAGAACCTGGGCCACCTTCAGCTGCCGGAAACGGCCTGGTGGCAGGGCAACACGTTAAGCAACTTGAAGTCGCTTAAAAAAGCACGTGCTGCGGCCCTGCTTAAAAAGTATCCTGCTTTGCTAACAAGCTTTCTGACGGGCACGAGCGGCGGCTTTAGCAGCCACTATGAGACGCCGTACTACCAAGCCGGTATTCCGGGTGTCAACACCTTCAAGGCGCGCAATTATTTAAAGGAATACAGCAAATATAACTTTAATCCACCACTGCTAACGGGCACCGGCATGGGGCGCAACTATCCCGATCTCTCCGCTAACTCTTCGGGTTCAACGGGTTATACCGTCTACCAGTATGAGAAGGGGCATTCACCGTGGCAGCCCAATAACGGTGGCGTCAGCATCGTTGCCCCACAGTTTGCCGGGGTGGCGGCACTGATCAATAGTCAAGTGGGCCGGCAGCGGATGGGCTTTTGGAACCCGCAGCTGTACCAGCTGGCAGGACAAAAAAACAGCCCGCTATCGCCGCTGAATTCTACCGTGAACAACACCAACGGCTATTACACGGGCCAGCCGGGCACAATTTACAACCAGGCAACGGGGCTGGGCATACCGAACTTCGGTCTGCTGTCCAAGCTCTATAAATGATTAGCTAGTTAATGAAATAAATACCCCGTTTCTGGAAGTGAAAATCCAGTGAGACGGGGTGTTTGACGTAGGTTTTAAACTTTTTCTTGCGGCTTTCATGCTTGCCTTTTGGGCCGTGGGCATCAAGGGGGCAATGTGGTATGATTATTGGGACTTATGGCAAGACGATTGAGATCTTTTTAGACCCGATATTCATAGGAGAAGCGAAATGACGCTACTTTCTTTATTTAAAAATTCTAACAGCAATAATCCGCAAACCTTGATCACGGGCGGCGACGACTTTCTTAATGATTATCTCGCCCGCTCCTACACCCATGAGGCAACTTTTGCGGATAAAGAACGGGTGACGGTGGATTGCGCAAGCGACAGCCTGGACGAGCTAATCGCCGAATTGACTGAGTCGAGTCTGTTTAGCCAGCAAAAGGTCATCACGGTCAAAAATCCCTTCTTTCTGACGTCCAAGGTTCCCAAAAAGTTCCAGAAGCAAGTGCAGCAGCTGCAGGGCATCTTTGAGCACATTGACCAGCTTGACGACGTCGTTGTCCTGGTGGCATCGTATGATAAGCTGGACCGGCGCAAGAAGCTGACCAAAACCGCATTGAAGCAGTTCAACGTGGTCGACGCCCACGTCAAGGCGTATGAAGCGGGCAAGGTGGTTCGGGGGATAATCGCGGCAGAGGGCTACCAGATTGCTAATGCGGACTTGCAGCTGCTTCTGGAGCGCAGCGACCAGGTGCTCGACCAGGCGCTTGCCAACTACAAAAAGCTGAAGGTGGTGGCCGCCGACGGCAAGATCAGCACGGAAGCAATCAAGAGAAACATCGACCTCTCCCTGGCACAGAACGTCTTCGCGATTCTTGAGGCTGCCCTGAATTACAGGTACCGCGAGGCGATAAAGCGGCTCAAAAACCAGCTGCGTGAGGGCAATAGTCCCATCCAGCTGCTGGCTGTCTTCGAGAACCAGCTGGAACTGCTGCTTGTGGTCAAAGTCCTCAAAAGCCGGGGCAGGAGCGAGGCGCAAATCGTCAAGGAGTTAGGCGTGCACCCGTACCGGGTGAAGCTAAGCCTCAAAAATGGCCTGGCCGTTCCTAAATTGGCCCAGCTGCTGGAGCAAGCAATTGAGTTGGACTTTAACTATAAGAGGGGCTGCTACCACGACGATAATTTTCTGGTGCTCTTTATTTTGGGCATATAAAAAGACAGGAACCTGAATTCCTGTCTTTTTCGTTTTTAGTCAATTTTATTTAACTAACTTAGCTAAGCGGCTCTTGTCACGGCTGGCCTTGTTCTTGTGGATCAGGCCCTTAGAAGCGGCCTTGTCCAGTGCACGAGCAGCAGCAACATGTAATTCGGAGGCGTTTTCAGCACCAGCAGCCTGAGCCGTCTTGAACTTCTTAATTGTAGTCCGTAACTGGTTCATTTGAGCAGCATTGCGCTTTCTAGCAGCATCTTGAGTCTTAACACGCTTAATCGCTGATTTGATTTGTGGCATAAAATTCACCTCCAATGATTGTAAATTCACTTAATTGATTATACTGAAGAATAATTGGAGATGCAAGGTAATTTGCGCTTGCTTTTTAAAAAAATAATCTGTATCATACTATTGTTGTGAACCGTTAACGCTGTTTGCGCGCTCACACCTGACGGTTAACGTTGTTAACGGCAATTATTTTAGCGAAAGGTGAAAAACATTATGGCAATTTCAAAAGCAGAAAAAGATGAGATCATCAAGAATTTTGCGACCCACGAGGGTGACACTGGTTCAACCGAGGTTCAGGTTGCAATCCTGACCACGGACATCAACAACTTGACTGAGCACATGCGGAATCATTCCCATGACCACCACTCATACGTTGGTTTATTAAAGAAGATTGGTCACCGTCGTAACTTGCTTCGTTATTTACAGGACAACGACATCAATCGTTACCGTGAACTAATCAAGAAGCTCGGTCTGCGTCGTTAAGCGCAAGCCGCAATTATTTCAAGCCGGCCCCAGTTAAGGGGTTGGCTTTTTTTGTTTTTACCACCGTGCTTTTTATGCTAAAATAATAAAAGATACTTTTTTGCGTTGTGATCGTAATGATCCTAAATAACAATTGAATAGCAAATATAGAAAAGGAAATATTATGACTGATCAAGTTAAAGTAATGATTTTGAGCGGCGTCCGTGAACAAGGAAAGAACATGTATGCCGTTCAGGTTAATGATGAAATTTTTGTCTTGGACGCGGGCCTCAAGTATCCCGACAGCTCTTTGTACGGCATCGACCTGGTGATTCCGGACCTCGACTTCTTCGAGCAGTACGGCGACCAGGTTGTCGGCATCTTTTTGACCCACGGACACGCCGATTCGCTGGGTGCGCTGCCGTATATCCTGCGGCAGTACGATATTCCGATCTTCGGTTCGCGTTTGACCGTTGAACTGGCCAAGATAATGGTCAAGCGTGAGAACAAGCGCCTGCAGAGTAGCCTGTTCCACGTCATTGACGCGGATACTGAGATTGATTTTAAGAATGCAAGCATATCATTCTTCTGTACCACGCACTCGATTCCTGATTCACTGGGTATTGATGTTCATACGCCGGCAGGCGAGGTGGTCTACACGGGGGACTTCAAGTTCGACCCGTCGGCTGCACCGGGCTACCAAACGGATATAGACCGTTTGGCCAAGATTGCGCCCAAGGGCGTTTTAGCCCTTTTGAGCGATTCGTCAAACGCTGAGGCCGCCTTGCCTAATGTTTCCGAACAGGAGATTGGTGAATATGTTACCAACGTTTTTCGCAATGCGGAGGGCCGGGTAATTGTTGCGTCCAAGGCCTCTAATCTGATCAGAATCCAGGAAGTCCTCAATGCAGCCTATAACACGGGCCGGCGGGTGCTGCTGACGGGCCGCGATGTTGCCAAAATCGTGCGTACGGCAATGGAATTAGGCTACCTTAAGGTACCCAAGGGCCTGCTAATGCGGGTTAAGGATCAAAAGGAAACACCTGATAATAAGACGGTTATCCTCGAAACGGGCCAGATGGGCGAGCCGCTGAATTCACTGCAGAAGATGGCCAAAAATCGCCACAGCATGATCACCATCCACAAGGGCGATCTCGTCTTCATTGCGACGACACCATCGCATGCGGTTGAAACGATGGTGGCGCAGACCAGTGATGCAGTCTATAGCGCGGACGGCACGGTCATTCAGCTCGGTAAGGCCAAGCACACGAGTGGACACGCAACGGGGCGCGATTTGCAGATGCTCATCGACATTTTGAAACCCCAGTTCCTGATTCCGGTGATTGGGGAATACCGTTTGCTCGAGGTTCACAGGGACCTGGCGGTTCGTGCCGGAATCAAGCCGGACCACATTTTTATTTCCAAAAATGGGGACTGCCTGAGTTACGACTTCAAGCAGAAGCGTTTCCACCTGAGCGACCCGGTTCCGGGTGAGGACACGATGATTGATGGATCGGGCATCGGGGATGTTGGCAACATCGTGCTGCGCGATCGTGAAGTCTTGTCCGACGACGGCATCTTTATTGCCGTGGTCACGATTGACCGGCGCAAGAAGAAGATCATTGCCCAACCGCAGGTTACCAGTCGCGGCTTTGTCTACATCAAGGCCAATCGGCAATTAATGGCGGACAGCGTTGAGCTCATCAAGAAGACGATCATGAACAACTTTGAGCACAAGAAGTTTGACTGGTCCGAAATCAAGCAGGACGTGCGCAACGACTTGGAGCGCTTTTTATACAAAAAAACCAACCGGCGTCCGGTGGTCCTGCCGGTCGTTATGGAGGTTAACCAGAACCGCCACCGTGCGATGCAGAAGCGTAGCGACAAGGCTGAGGAGGGCAAGCAGCTTAGAACCATGAACAAGTCCAGGCAGCAAATCGTCGAGAAGAACCAGCGATGACGACCCTGAGTCAACAAAACCTGCTTGCACTGGCACGTCAAAATGCGGCGCGCGGCGACCTTGACCGGGCAATTGAAAACGCGGAGGAGGCTTTGCAGGGCGGTGCAAGTTCCGAGGTCGTCACGCAGCTTTGCGCATTGTACCTCAAGAACGATGAGGCTTACGCCGCGTATGCGCTGATTAAGGAAGAAAGGGACCTGTTTTCTAACCAGGAAATTTTGGCTGTGTATAAAAAAGTTCTGCAGGCCAACCACTTTGTCATTGAAGCGTTGGAGGTGGCAAACCTCAGCAGGCAAGAAATCGCAATTGCGGTAGCGCCGCTTGCAAAAGAGCGCCAGCAGGCAATCATGAGTGCGTTTAGGCAAAAAGTCCAGCCCACGCAGCAAGACTACCAGCAGCTGTTAAAGCTTGATTTAACAACCTTTGAGAATTTTGCGCAGAGCCTGCTGTTGGATCCAAGCCTTAACTTTGCCGTGCGGATTGCGCTGTGCGAGGACCTCACGCGCCTGGGCATCAGCGACAGGATCAAGGTGATGGTGCTGGGCGTGCAGGAAGAGTTTATCCCCGCGCAAAGTAGCCTCCTGAAACAAAATCCGGTCTACCGCGAAGTGGTGTCGGGCATCGGGTCGCGCTATTACCACCGTCCCAGTCAGTTGCCCGCTGTTTTGGGCGAGGTCAACCTGATTTTGGGTAGCCTCTACCCTAAAATCGGCCGCTACGTCGACGAACCGGACAGCTTCGCCCGCGACATTGCTTCCTACGTTGAAAAAGGCGACGGGCGGGGCAATCATGCACTGTTTAAGGCGATTGACGCGCATCTGCCCAAATAATTTGGGCAAAGGGGCTTTACTTTTTAATGGTATTTAGTATAATAGCAAAGGACGTTTTCATTGGGCATGGCTCTATGCATTAAAATACTAGGCATTTGCCCGTGAAAGTAGTACAATATTCAACAGAGAACTATCCGTTACTTACTCAACGGACTTCTTGCAAATTCACAGGAGGGTCATTTTAATGGCAGAAAAAGAACATTACGTTAGAACGAAGCCACACGTAAACATTGGTACTATCGGTCACGTTGACCACGGTAAGACCACTTTAACTGCGGCTATTACTAAAGTTTTATCAGAAAAAGGCTTGGCTAAGGCTGAAGACTATTCAGAAATCGATGCTGCGCCTGAAGAAAAGGAACGTGGTATTACTATCAATACCGCCCACGTGGAGTACGAAACTGAAAAGCGTCACTACGCCCACATGGATGCTCCAGGTCACGCCGACTACATCAAGAACATGATCACCGGTGCTGCCCAGATGGATGGTGCGATTTTGGTTGTTGCTGCAACTGATGGTCCGATGCCACAAACGCGTGAGCACATCTTGCTTGCTCGCCAAGTTGGGGTTGACTACATCGTTGTCTTCTTGAACAAGACAGACCTAGTTGACGACCCAGAGTTGATTGATTTGGTTGAAATGGAAGTTCGCGACCTGTTGACTGAATACGATTACCCTGGTGATGATATTCCAGTTATCCGCGGTTCAGCCCTGAAGGCACTGCAAGGCGACAAGGAACAACAGGACGTTATCATGAAGTTGATGGATACGGTTGACGAATACATCCCAACTCCAGAACGTGAAACTGACAAGCCATTCTTAATGCCAGTTGAAGACGTCTTCACTATTACCGGTCGTGGTACCGTTGCTTCTGGTCGTATCGACCGTGGTACGATCAAGGTCGGTGACGAAGTTGAAATCGTTGGTCTTGTAGACAAGGTTCTTAAGTCAGTTGTTACTGGTTTGGAAATGTTCCACAAGACTCTGGACTTGGGTGAAGCCGGCGACAACGTTGGTGTCTTGCTTCGTGGTATCGACCGCGACCAAGTTACGCGTGGACAAGTTTTGGCCGCACCGGGCTCAATTCAAACCCACAACAAGTTCAAGGGTCAAGTTTATATCCTGAAGAAGGAAGAAGGCGGACGTCACACCCCATTCTTCTCAGATTACCGTCCACAATTCTATTTCCACACTACTGATATCACTGGTGAAATTGAATTGCCAGAAGGTACTGAAATGGTTATGCCTGGCGATAATACAGAATTTACTGTTGACTTGATTAAACCAGCCGCCATTGAAAAGGGTACTAAGTTCACTATCCGTGAAGGTGGTCGTACTGTTGGTGCTGGTCAGGTTACTGAAATCCTCGACTAGTTCACGTTAGACAGTTGAAAAAGATGTACTTCTTCATAGAAGTACATCTTTTTTTGCCTAAATTTGTTTTTTGCGCGTGTTTAATGTAAGATAATTTAGTATGCAAAGATGCAGTCAAACTTGACATTGGAGGTATTTAATTAATGTCTGTAAAATGGAATAAAACGGCTAAAACAACCGGTGAACTCACTTTTGATATTTCCCAGGCGGAAGTTAAGCGTGGGTTAGACCAAGCTTTTAAGCGGGTAAAAAATAGTCTGCGGGTTCCTGGCTTTAGAAAGGGTCACGTATCACGCATTATCTTTGACCAGTACTACGGTGAAGAGTCGTTATACGAGGATGCTCTGAACATTGCCTTGCCCGGCGCATATTCTGCAGCACTCAAGGAATCTGGAATTGCCGCTGTTGGTCAGCCCCAGATTATGCCCGTATCAATGGAAAAGGGCAAGGACTGGACCATGAAGGCCACCGTCAGTGTTGAACCAGAAGTTAAATTGGGCGACTACAAGGGAATTGAAGTGCCTAAGCAGAACACCCGTGTTTACGCTAAGGACGTTGATGCGGAAGTAGAAAAAGAGCGCGAAAAAAACGCTGAACTTGTGCTGAAGAAGGATGCCGCCGTTAAGGGCGACACCGTTACGATCGACTACAAGGGTACCGTAGACGGTGAGGCGTTCGACGGTGGCTCTGCCGACGACTATGCGCTCGAACTGGGCTCTAACACGTTCATTCCCGGCTTTGAAGACCAGTTGATTGGTCACAAGGCGGGCGATGACGTTGACGTCACCGTAACTTTCCCGGAAGACTAC
The DNA here is from genome assembly GCF_059900875.1 of Lactobacillus sp. XV13L. Lineage (NCBI taxonomy): Bacteria > Bacillati > Bacillota > Bacilli > Lactobacillales > Lactobacillaceae > Lactobacillus > Lactobacillus sp. XV13L. Next base: position 49,434 of record NZ_JBWXGD010000001.1, read on the forward strand.
GGCGCAAAAGACCTGGCCGGCAAGGAAGCCCACTTTGCAACCAAGGTCCACGAAGTTAAGTCAAAGCAGCTGCCTGAACTTGATGATGAGTTTGCCAAGGACGTTGACGATTCAGTCGAGACCCTTGACGAATTAAAGGAAAAGATCAAGAAGGACCTGAAGACCAAGAAGGAAGACGCCGCCAAGGAAGCTATCGAGCAGGCCGCAATCGAGGGTGCCGTAGCCAACGCGACGATCGACGAAATCCCTGACGCAATGATTCAGGAGGATGTTACAACCCAAATGAACCAGTACCTGGGCAACATGCAGCGTCAAGGCATCAGCCCTGAAACCTACTACAAGTTGACCAACACGACGGAAGACCAACTGCGTGCTCAGTTCAGTCAGGACGCAGCCGAGCGGGTTAAGACCAACCTGGTGCTTGAAGCAATCGTCAAGAAGGAAGACATCAAGGCTTCCAAGGAAGAAATTGACGACGAGATCAAGAATTTGGCAAGTGAATACAACATGGATGAGAAGACCGTCCGCAGCACCCTGACCGATGACATGCTGTCGCATGACATCAACGTGCGCAAGGCGATTGAACTTGTAGCAGATAGTGCAAAGCAAGTTGCTAAAGCCAAGATTAAAGACGACGACAAAGAAGCTGAAAAAACTGACAAGTAAAAGCTGAAAATTTGAGTAAAAAGGCGGCTCTTTTAGCCGCTTTTTTATTTTATAAGCAAATAATGTAGGTGTGGCTTGCGATTTATGATAATCTTAGACTTGTAAATACGAGGAGGAATAGAATGGCATCACAGTTTACTGATCAAGAGGAGATTAAGTGTTCCTTTTGTGACAAAACGCAAGATCAAGTTAAAAAAATGATCGCTGGCAATGGCGTCTATATTTGCAATGAATGTGTCGCTTTATCCAAAAAGATCATAGATGACGAACTGCGCTCTGACTCATTAAAGAAGGCGCAGGACTTGCCCAAGCCAATGGAAATCAAGCAGGAGCTTGACCAGTACGTGATTGGCCAGGAACGTGCAAAAAAGATCCTGGCGGTTGCGGTATACAACCACTATAAGCGCATCAGCCAGATGGACGTGGATTCTTCGACGGAACTGCAGAAGTCCAACATCGCGCTGATTGGGCCCACCGGTTCGGGCAAGACGTACCTGGCCCAGACGCTGGCGCGCATCCTTGACGTCCCGTTTGCAATCGCGGATGCAACGACGCTGACCGAAGCGGGCTACGTTGGTGAAGACGTTGAGAACATTTTGCTGAAACTGCTGCAGAACGCCGACTACGACATCGAGCGGGCCGAGCGGGGCATCGTCTACATTGACGAGATTGATAAAATTTCCAAGAAGGCTGAGAACGTTTCGATTACCCGTGATGTCTCCGGCGAAGGCGTCCAGCAGTCGCTTCTGAAGATTCTGGAAGGCACGGTTGCTTCGGTTCCGCCCCAGGGCGGCCGCAAGCACCCGCAGCAGGAGCTGATCCAGATAGACACCACCAATATTTTGTTTATTGTTGGCGGTGCGTTTGACGGCATTGAGCAGATTGTCAAGACCCGCCTGGGCAAGAAGGTAATCGGCTTTAGTGCCGCGCACGAATTAAGCAAGGTGCAGTCCGATGACTGGATGAAGCACCTGACGACCGGCGACCTGGTCAAGTTCGGCCTCATCCCGGAATTCATCGGTCGTATTCCGATTATCGCCACGCTGAACAAGCTGAGCCGCAATGACCTGGTCAGGATACTGACCGAGCCCAAGAACGCACTGGTCAAGCAGTACAAAAAGCTGCTGGCACTTGATCAGGTCAAGCTCAACTTTTCGCCGGACGCACTCAATGCGATTGCTGATCTGGCCATTGACCGGGACATGGGTGCCCGCGGACTGCGGACGATTATTGAAAACGCAATGATGGGCATCATGTACAAAACGCCGAGCGACCCAGACATCGAGGAGGTCGAGGTTACCAAGGACGTAATTGACGACCTGGCAGAACCCAAGGTAACTTACCGCGAACCGACCGAAGACGAGCTAGGAGAAGAAGTAAAAACCGCAAATGATCATTAAAAACAGCGATTACGCAATCAGTGCCGTTAAAGAGGAGCAGTACCCCAAGGACAACCTGCCGGAGATTGCCCTGGCGGGCCGCTCCAACGTGGGCAAGTCGAGCCTAATCAACTCACTGCTGGGTCGCAAGAACCTGGCCCGAACGTCCTCCCAGCCCGGAAAGACGCAAACGCTCAACTTCTACATCATCAACCAGGACTTCTACCTGGTTGACGTTCCGGGCTACGGCTACGCAAAGGTCTCACAGGTGCAGCGGCAGCGGTTTGGCGAAATGATTCAGGACTACCTGGAATCACGGCCAGACCTGCAGGGCCTGATAATCCTGATGGATGCCCGGCACGAACCGACTAAGGACGACGTGACGATGTACAACTACGCACTCAGCCTGAACCTGCCCATTCTGGTCGTTTGCACGAAGATAGACAAGGTGAAGAAGAACCAGGTCAACAAGGTCCTGGCCAACTTAAAGAAGCACCTCGACCTGTCTTACGACAACGTTGAGGTGCTCACTTACAGCGCAGTCAAAAAGACACACGTCGCTGAAGTGTGGCAGTGGATTGAACAGTACCTATAATCAACAAAAATGACTCCCAACGGGAGCCATTTTACTTATCCTTATCTTTTTTGGTGCTGTTTTCCTTCTTGCCCAGCTTCTTTTTCTTGTCTTCCGGAACCGTGGCAAATTTGTCAAACAGCTTTTCCAGTTCGTCTTGTTTTTTAAAAGTTAAGCCCATAGTCAAATTCCTTTCTTTTTGTTAATTATAGCAAATTTGCGCCCGTTCACCAGGGAATAGTTAATTATTTCCCGGACAAGTTTAAATAATAAAAATTATGTTAATTAAATTCGGGAAGGGCGCGCAAAACGAGCACGGCTGCAATTACGCGCACGCATTTATGGTAAAATTGATAAAGCAAAAATGGGGGAGTGATTTTTTGGCAACCGAATTAATCGAAAACAAGTTGAAGCTTCTGCCCGCGAAGCCGGGCTGCTACCTGATGAAGGACGTTAACGGCAAGGTTATATACGTGGGCAAGTCCAAGAACCTCAAGAGTCGGGTTCGGTCTTACTTTAAGAGCAAGCAGGTCGGCCGACGGGCTGAACTGGTTAAAGAAATCCGCGATTATGACATCATCACGGTTTCAACGGATAAAGAGTCCTTCCTGCTTGAAGTCACGCTGATTAAGAAGTACCAGCCTTATTACAACGTGCAGCTCAAGCAGGGAACCGGCTACCCCTACATCGAGATTACAAACGAGCGCGATCCCCAGACTAAGCTGACCAGCATCGTCCGCAAGGACGGGGGATACTACTTCGGCCCGTACCCCAATGTTTACGCAGCCCAGGCAACTTTAAAGTTTATCCAGAAGATTTTTCCGCTGCGGCGCTGCAACGGCAGGCAGGGGCGACCGTGCCTGTACTACCACATGGGGCAGTGCCTGGGTGCCTGCTTTCGCTCCGTGCCCAAATCGGAATACGCGGCGCAGATTAAGCGGATTAAGGGCTTTTTAAACGGGGACATTGCAGAGGTCAAGCAGGACCTGACCGCACGGATGACGGCTGCCGCCCAGGCGATGGAGTTTGAGCGGGCAGCAGAAATTCGGGACCAGCTCAAGTACATTGAGGAAACGGTCGAAAAACAAAAGATCATTTCTAACGACAATACCCAGCGCGATATTTTTAACTTTTACGTGGACAAGTCATGGCTTTCCGTACAGATTTTCTTTCTGCGGCAGGCCAAGCTGCTGCGGCGGGAGACAAGAATGTACCCGCTGACTGATACTAGCGAGCCGGAGGATGCCTTTGCTTCTTTTATCGTCCAGTTTTACGGACAAAAAAACCGGGTACTGCCCAAGGAAGTACTCGTGCCCGCGGGGATCGACAACGAGGCGCTGAGCGAGGTGCTGAAGGTGCCGGTCAGGACGCCGCAGCGGGGGCAGAAGCGGTCCCTTTTGGAAATGGCCCGGGAAAACGCTAAGCTCAAGCTGGATGACAAGTTCCGCCTCCTCGAACTGGACAACCGCAAGACCACGGGGGCACAACAGGAAATCTTTGCTGCACTGGGTCTTCCGTACGGACACGTCATCGAAAGTTTTGACCATTCGCACATTCAGGGGGCAGACCCCGTTTCGGCACTAGTGGTTTTTAAGGATGGCAAACCGGATAAGAATTCCTACCGCAAGTACAAGCTGAAGGGCGAGGTCGAACACCAAAACGGCGGCGATGAGGTCAAAAACACGCGGGAGGTTGTCCGACGGCGCTACAGTCGCCTCTTGCGCGAACACCAGAAGATGCCCGACCTGATATTGATGGACGGGGGCCAGATTCAGGTGGATGCGTGCGAGGACATACTGCGCAATGAACTGAACCTCAACATTCCCGTGGCTGGAATGGTTAAGGATGACAAGCACCGGACCAACCACCTGCTATACGGCGACCCGATCAACGGCGTTCCAATGAAACTGATTCCGCTTGACCCGAAGTCACAGGGCTTCTACCTCATGACGCGGATCCAGGATGAGGTCCACCGCTTTGCCATCACCTTTCACAGGCGCACGCACGCCAAGAATGCACTGTCAAGCAAGCTTGATTCGATCAAGGGGATTGGCCCCAAGAGCAGAAACAAGCTGCTGCGGCAGTTTGGTTCGCTCAAAAAAATCAAGGAAGCATCTGTCGATGAATTGTGCGCGGTCGGATTGACCCTGCCGCAGGCCCAGACCGTCAAGTTGATGCTGTAAAGTTATCTTTACTGCGATTATCAGACCCGTTTGTGGTATAGTATTATGGTTAGAGAAGACGGAAGGAGATTGCATATGCCGACATTTGTCGATCAAACGAAGATTGAGGTCCAAGCCGGAAAGGGTGGCGACGGCATAGTTGCTTTCCGCCATGAAAAGTACGTTCCAAATGGCGGTCCCGCCGGCGGTGACGGCGGCCGTGGCGGCAGCATTATTTTTGTTGCGGATAGTGGGCTCAGAACCCTGATGGACTTCCGCTACCGGCGCAAGTTTAAGGCTGCTAACGGTGAAAATGGCCGGATTAAGTCGCAGTATGGCCGCGGGGCCAAGGACCTATACTTGCGCGTGCCCGTTGGCACTACGGTCTATGATTTCGATACTAATGAAGAAATAGGCGACCTTACTGAAAACAAGCAGGAATTAGTTGTTGCCCGCGGTGGTCGTGGCGGTCGCGGCAACATTCACTTTGCAACGAGCGTCAACACCGCCCCCGAGATTGCCGAAAACGGCGAACCGGGAGAAGATCGGGTCTTGCGCCTTGAATTGAAGGTTATTGCGGACGTCGGACTGGTTGGTTTTCCCTCGGTAGGCAAATCGACGCTTCTGTCCGTTGTGACCAAGGCCAAGCCGAAGATTGCGGCATACTCCTTCACCACGTTGACGCCCAACCTGGGGATGGTTATCCTGCCCGATGGCCGCGACTTTTCGATGGCCGACCTGCCGGGTCTGATTGAGGGTGCGAGCCAGGGCGTTGGGTTGGGCATCCAATTTTTGCGCCACATTGAACGGACCAAGGTCATCCTGCACTTGGTGTCAATGGATCCCGCAAACGGGCGAGAGGCACTCAGCGACTACCAGACCATCCGCAAGGAACTGCTTGAGTACGATCAGAACTTGAAAAACAGGCGGGAGCTGATTGTGGCAACGCAGGTGGATCTGCCCGGTTCCGCGGAAAAATTGGCTGGCTTTAAGGATGACCTGCAGCAGGCGGGGATAGACCGGCCGGTATACGCGATTTCCAGCGTGACCCACGAGGGCGTCGACCAGTTGATGCGGGATACGGCCACCGTTGTCGAGCAGGTTGAAAAAGAGCAGGTGGTCAAGGAAACCGCGACTAGTCAAACGGTTAAAGAATACAAGTACGCAGGACCGAAGAAAAACGAGTTCACGATTACGAAACTTGAGGATCACGTCTTTGAAATCAAGGGTGCAAGCCTCGAACGGCTGGTGCAGCGCACCAACCTGGACTACCATGATGGTGTTATCCGCCTTGCCCGCAAGCTTAAGAACCTGGGCGTAGACGAGGTGCTGCGTGAAAAGGGCGCTGTCGATGGCGATGACGTTATAATTGGCACATTCAACTTTGAATTCGTGCAGTAAAAAGAAAAGTTTAAAAATGGCAAAAAATCGGTTTATTACAGGATATTCTGGACTCAGAGCATTGGCAGTTATCGGGGTGATTTTATACCACCTTGACCCCAATACTTTTGTTGGCGGTTATCTGGGTGTCCCGATTTTTTTTGTCTTATCGGGCTACCTGGTGACGGGCCAGATGCTGCGCGCGTACCGGAACAATGGCTTCTTTGATTATAAAAAATTCTACTGGGGGCGGCTAAAGAAACTGTACCCGCAGATGATTGCTGTTCTCTGGCTGGCAGCGGCCTATATCCTGCTATTCCAGCGCAATTTGCTGGTTAAGCTGGACCAGATAGTCTGCACCAACCTGCTTAGTGTTTATAATTTCTGGCAGATTGCGAACGGGCAGAGCTACTTTGAACGCTTTGCCACTAACGAGTCGCCCTTCACCCACCTGTGGACGATGGCAATCAACGGACAGTTCTACCTGCTGTGGCCGTTAGTGGTCTTCTTGCTGGTGAAGTACGTCAAGAAGAGGGAAAACATTGCGCGGGTCCTGCTGGGCCTATCACTTGTTTCGGCGGCTGAAATGGCGCTGATGTACCTGTGCAAGGTTGATATTAACCGGATATACTACGGCAGCGATACGCGCTTCTTTTCTTTGGGCTTTGGCGCCGTGCTTGCCGTTTTGTGGCCGCTTGATAAGCTGCGGACGCACATCACGCAGCACGATGCGCGTTTGTTGGACGCAGGCGGATTGTTGGCCCTAGGCGGGATGCTCGTGCTGTTTTTCAGTTCGAGCATGAATCCAGAAGGGGCGTTTCCATACTACGGCGGGATGCTGCTTTTTACCCTGCTGACGGCGATCCTGGTGGGCGTGATTGCCCACCCCTGCAGCCACTGGAACGGGTGGCTGACCAACCCCGTGTTCAACTGGATTGGTTCACGGAGCTACGGGATCTACCTCTACCAGTTTCCCGTGATGATTTTCTTTGAGGATAAGGTGGCTGACCTGGCCGACCATGTGCTTTTGTACCGGACAATCGAGGTTGTCCTGATTCTCGGGCTCAGTGAACTGGCTTACCGTTTTGTTGAAAGGCCACTGAGCAGAATCACGTGGGCCAAGACCAAGAAGTATGTGGCCAGAGTTTTCGACGGCAAAACCAAAAACTACTTTCTTAAGGGGCAGGCCGTCCTTGCCGTATTGGTCATTGCAACCGGGAGCTGTGCGATACTGGCATCGCCGGCGGCCAAGGCGGAAGACTTTAACAAGTCGCAGCTGGCCCGCAGAATCAGCTCTAACAGCAGGCAGCAGGAGAAAAAGAACCGGAAATTAATTTTAAAGTTAAAAAAAGACAAGATAAAAGCGCAAAAAAAGGCTAAACTAGTTAAAGAGGCAAAACGCACCGCCAAAACGCACGCCGTTAACAAGGAGTTTTTGAGGTATGGGATCTCGCAGGTTGACCTGCAGCTGGCCCACAAAATCAGGCTCACAGCCATCGGTGATTCCGTTTTGGCCGGGTCGAGCAGCGATTTGACCCGCCTGATGCCCAAGGCGATTATCGACGCGGCCATTTCACGACAGGTGACTGCTGCCCTTGCCTCAATTACGGGGTATAAAAAGCAGCATGCGCTGGCACAGAATGTTTTGGTTGAACTGGGCACCAACGGGCCGTTTCCACTTTCCGATTTGGAGCACGTGATGGCCCAACTCGGGCCGAAAAGACGCGTGTTTTGGATTAATACGCGCGTGCCCACCCGGTCATGGCAGAACCAGGTTAACGCCCTCTTAGAGCAAGCGGCCAAGAAGTACCCTAACCTGGTTATCATTGATTGGTATGATTATTCCCAAAACCACCCCGAGTGGTTTTATAAGGATCAGACGCACCCGACGCCGGTCGGATCGAAGTATTACAGTGCATTGATCGTAAGAACGATTGTTGCGCACGCTAAGTATTAGAACAGGAGTCATATGGAGTTACAGTTTTTAGGCACAGGAGCAGGCCAACCATCAAAAAAGCGCAACGTTTCAAGCATTGCACTAAAGATGCTCGATGAGATCAATGAAATCTGGCTGTTCGATGTGGGTGAGGCCACGCAACACCAGATTTTGCGGACAAACATCAGGCTGCGCAAGGTGACCAAGATTTTCATCTCCCATAACCACGGTGACCATATCTTTGGCCTTCCGGGGCTCTTGGCAACAAGGTCGTTTCAGGGCGACGTCGGCCCCTTAACGATATATGGACCGCCCGGCCTGGAGCAGTTTGTGCGGACCGCATTAAAGGTTTCGCGGACGCAGGTTTCGTACCCGATCAGGTTTGTTAAGCTTGAAGAAAACGGCATCATCTTCCAGGGGCAGGGGTTCAAGGTCTACGCCGAAAAATTGGCGCACCGTGTCCCTAGCTTTGGCTTTCGTGTAGTCGAGGAGCCGCACCAGGGCGAGCTGTTAATGGATAAATTGGCGCGGTATAATGTACCTAACGGGCCGCTTCTGGGCAAATTGAAGAACGGTGAGCGGGTCGAGCTGGCCGATGGCACGATCCTAGATGGAAATGATTTTTTGGGGCCGAACAAGGCGGGACGGATCGTAACGATTATCTACGATACCCGGTCTACGCCGGCGATTGCCGAACTGGCACGCGATGCGGACGTGCTCGTCCACGAGTCGACCTTTGCGGGCGACGAGGCGGACATGGCGCACTCTTACTATCATTCCACGGCCCTGGAGGCCGCGAAGGTGGCACGCGCTAGCGGCGTCAAGCGCCTGTATTTGAACCACATTTCGGCCCGGTACCTCGGGTCCAAGGCCAAAAAACTAGAAGAGCAGGCAGAAAAAGTTTTCCCCCATACAAAGTTAGCAAATGATTTTGACCGGGTCGTAATTCCAATGGAAGGTGAAAAAAATGAGTGATTCTTTAAGGGACAAGGTTGTTGTTGTAACGGGTGCATCTAGCGGCATCGGCCGTTCCATTGCCCTGGAAAGCGCCGGCCGGGGCGCTACCGTTATTCTGGTTGCAAGGAGCCGGGACAAGCTTGAGCGCATTGCGGCCGAGGCGCACGAAATGTCTGGTGCGCCGACCCACGTTTTTGCGGCTGACATGAGCGACAGCGAAGCAATCGAGACAACCTTCAATGGCATTGTCAAGGTGACCAAGCACGTCGATTACCTGGTCAACTGTGCCGGTTTTGGTAAGTTTGGCAGCTTTGTCGAAATGGACCGGCGCCTGGTTACGGCGATGTTTCAGGTCAACGTCTTGGGGCTTATGTACTTCACGCGGCTGATTGGTCGCCTCATGATGGACCAAAAACACGGCCAGATTATTAACTTTGGCTCGATTGCAGGCAAGGTGCCGACCGCCAAGTCGGCCGCGTACAGTGCCTCCAAGGCTGCCGTCATTCAGTTCTCCAACGTTCTGCGCCTAGAACTCAAGCCCTTTGGCATCAAGGTGATGACCGTCAACCCGGGCCCCGTTTACACCAACTTTTTCAATATTGCGGATAAGAGCGGCACCTACGTTGAAAACGTCCAAAGGTTCATGCTGGATCCGGACGACGTTGCCTGGCAGGTTGTGCACTCCTTCGGCAGTAGTCGGCGTGAACTCAACTTGCCGCTCAGTCTGGCCTTTCTGGCTAAACTGTATAATTTGTTCCCAACAATCGGCGATCAAGTGTCACTCAAGTTTGCGTCAAGAAAGTAGGAAAGTGCAATGAAGAATAAAGCAAGTCAAGCAAAACTGGTGGTCACGCTGCTTCTTACCCTGCTGGCGGTGATTTTTGTCGTCCTCAACACCGACACCGTGGCAATCAACTTCGGTCTCTTCAAGTTTAAGCTGCCACTGATTATTATTTTGGTTTTGATGCTCATTATCGGCGTTTTGATCGGCTGGTTCTGGGGGTCAAGCAGACACAATCAGGAATAAGAATGACTATAGAGCTTGATTTATTCGCAATCAAATAGTATCATTAACAAGCGTGAAGTGTTTACGGGGCATTTTTATGCCTCCCAGAAACACAATTCTACAATAAAGGAGATCAAGTAAATGGCAGTTCCTAAGAGACATACTTCTAAGCAAAAGAAACGTTCACGTCGTGGTCATATCAAATTAGCTGTCCCAGCAATGCACTATGATGCAACTACTGGCGAATATCGTTTGAGCCACCGTGTATCACCAAAGGGTTATTACAAGGGTCGTCAAGTTGTTAGTGAAACTAATGGCAGCGACAACAATTAATTAAGAGGCACCGCGTTTGGTGTCTTTTTTTTGCCAAAATAAGTTTTACCAGGGGAAAAGCAATAATGAAACTAGTCTTTTTGAGTACCAGCGATATTCACGGTTACATCATGCCCACCACCTACGAGGATAATTCCAGCTATAATGCGCCGTTTGGTCTGAGCCGGGTCAGCAGCATAATCCAGGCTCAGCGTGCCGAGTATGGGGCGGACCACGTTGTGGTAACCGATAGCGGCGACTGCCTGCAGGGTTCCCCGCTGGCCGAATACGTTCACGCTACGGGCGAGCGGGGAAATTTGCGGGCGTTTACGGGCCTTTATAATGCCGTTAGCTATGACGCGCGCTGCTTGGGCAACCATGATTTTAATTTTGGCCTCAGCTACCTGAACTACTACGTCAAACACAGCAGTGCCCCGATTTTAACCGCTAATATCTTGGATGGTGCGACTGGCCGGCCGGCCCTGGGCCAGGCGTACCGGATAATTACCAGGAGCGGAATCAGGATCGGGCTTCTAGGGCTTACCACGCAGCGTGTGCCCGTGTGGGAGCCCACTGAGAATGTTGCGGGGCTGAAGTTTGCCTCCGCTTTTGCACGGGCAAAATACTACGCCAAGGTGCTGCGCCCGCGGGTTGATATCCTGGCCGTCATCTACCACGGCGGTTTTGAAGCCGACATTGAGAACGCGCTCGAAACGGAGCCGCCCACCGGTGAAAACGAGGGCTACCGCATTTTAACGGAGATTCCTGAGGTCGACGTCATGCTAACCGGTCACCAGCACCGCAGGCTTAGCGCGGTCAAGCGGGGCACGGCCATTGTCCAGCCCGGTTACCGTGGCGAGGCGGTCGGCAAGGTTGTGGTGGACATTGACGAGACGACCAAGAAAATCCGCTCAATGTCGACCGCGCTGCTTGATGCCAGTGGCAGCAAGCCCGATAAGGGGGTTGCACGTCTGGGCACAGGCCTGAACCAGGCAACGCAAAAGTGGCTCGACCAGCCAATTGCCCGTCTGGATAAACCCGCACCAATCGGAAGGCCGAACCAGGCACGCATTGAGGGTGCCCCCTTCATCAACCTCCTGCAGCAAATGCAGCTCTTTTTCACGGGCGCAGACATTTCGGCGACCGCGGTCATGAGCGAGACGGCCCCGGGGTTTAAGACGACGGTCACGATGCGCGACCTTATACTTAACTACCCGTACTCTAACCAGCTGTGCGTGGTAAGTGTGACGGGCAGTGAACTGCGGCGCATTATTGAGCACAGCCTGGCTTTTTTGGAAAAAAACGAGCGGGGCGGGGTGGACTTTGCGCCTAAGTGGCGTGACCAGCTCTTTAACTTCGACGTTTTTTACCCGCTGGTCTATGAGGCCGACGTCGCGCGGCCCGTAGGGCAGCGCCTGACCCGGCTGGAATTAAACGGGCGGGGACTAGAAGATAGCCGCACCTACCGCCTGGCCGTCAACAGCTACCGCGCTTGCGGCGGGGGCTTTTACCCCGTATACGGTCCCAGTCGGATTGAAAACATCATCGACAAGGACTACATTCAGATGTTTAAAGAATACCTGACCGCGCCCCACGTCAAAGTTGACGAACGCCGGAACTACCATTTTGAATAACAAAAAACCGCTAGCAGGAGACCCGTTAGCGGTTTTAATTTGCTTTTATTTACTTGAGTTTGGCATACTTGCTGTCGTCCTTAACCGAATGAGCGGTAATCGTTGGAATAATGGCCGCGAACACAACGCCAAAGACCACCCCAACAATCGCAGCTTCACCCAGGTTAAAAACGTTTTGCGTTAACGGTGCGGCGATAAAGCCCACAATCAACATGTAAACAACACTCCAGCCAACAGTCACAATATAACGACCCATAGCAGTTCCCTCTTTCATACATAGGAGAATTTTACCAAAGTTTATGCACGTTTTCAAACTAAAAGTGCGGTTTTTGGTATACTAATTTTATGGGAAAGGTGGCTTTAAAATGAAAATAGCTGCATTGCAAAACATAAGCGCGTTTACGCTGCTTGAGAGTCCCGTAAAAATCCGGGATCTCCTGACGGCCGCCAAGAGCCAGGGCTATGGTGCCGTCGCTTTAACCGACGTAAACGTTACCTACGGGTTGGTGAATTTTTACGAACTGGCTAGAGAGGTGGGCATCAAGCCCCTTTTGGGAATGCAGGTGCGCCTGAACGGCCTGATTGACACTGCGCGTCAGTATGACCTGATTGCGCTCGCCCGAACCGACGCGGGCTACCGCAATCTGCTGCGGCTTTCGAGCAGCATCAACCTGTTGACCGCGAACGGAACGAATAAGAAGGTGCTGACGCTTGCAAAATTAACCAAGTACCTTGAAGACATGGTGCTAATTGTTCCGGCAAACACGCACAGCGAACTGGTGAACCTGCAGGTGCAGGACGAACAGCTGGGGAATGATTTTGTGCGCCGGCTCGCCGGTCTAGTTCCGGGGTCCAGCAGTCTCTACCTGGGCGTTTACGCTGCTGACCGGCAGAAAAACTACATTGCCTACGTCAGGGCGCTGGCCAAGCAATTCGACCTGCCCGTTGTCTGTGTAGAGGATACCTGCTACCTGAAGCCCCAAGACCAGTTTCTGCGCAAGACGCTTTTGGCGGTTAAAGACGGCAGTCTTGTGGAAGATGCAGCGGACCTGGCCAAACAGAAGGGGTCGCATTACCTGGCCTCCGTGGCGGAGCTGAGTGCACGCGCCCATGACCTAGGCCTGGACGACGCGGTCGACAACACGTGGAAAATAGCCCAGGAATGCGATGCCCACGTGCGTTTTCAAACGCCCGTCTTGCCCAAGTACAAGCAAAACAAGTTTGCTACCTCCAAAGAGTACCTCGGCTTCTTGGCGCAGCGCGGCTTGCAGGAGCGCTTTAGCAACCAACAGATACCGGCCCGCTACCAAAAGCAGCTTGACTATGAACTCGGCGTGATCGATCAGATGGGCTTCAACGATTATTTCCTGATCGTGTGGGACGTCATCAATTACTGCCACCGGGTGCGCATCGCGACCGGCCCCGGGCGGGGTTCAGCGTGCGGGTCGCTCGTTTCATACGCACTGCGCATTACCGAGGTTGATCCGCTGGAGTACAACCTGCTGTTTGAGCGCTTCCTCAACCCGGCAAGGCATGAAATGCCTGATATTGACCTGGATATTCCGGACAACCGCCGCGATGACGTGATTAAGTACATGTTCACCAAGTACGGCATGGACCACGTGGCCCAGATTCTGACCTTCGGGACCCTGGCTGCTAAGCAGGTGCTGCGGGACACGGGCCGCGTTTTTGGCTTGAGCGAGGCTGAACTGGGCGAGTGGTCGCGCAGCGTGCCTTTTTCCAAGGGCAAGATTACCCTGGCCCAGTCCTACGAGGAGTCGGGCGCAATGCGGATGCTGTGCGGCGCGAGTGCAAAGAATGAGTTGCTGTTTAAGACTGCCAAAAGCCTGGAGGGGCTGCCCCGGCACTATTCGATTCATGCTGCTGGCCTGGTCCTCAGCGATAATTCGATTGCGGCCATTGCGGGGCTGCAGTCGGGCCAGCTCGGCATCCCCATTACCCAGCAGACCAAGAAGTACGTTGAGGCCCTGGGCCTGCTCAAGATTGACTTTTTGGGCCTGCGCAACCTGACCATTTTGGGCAACACAGTGGAAATAATCGCAGAGCAGGGGAAAAATATTGTCCTCAACCAGATTCCGCTCGATGACCCCAAGACGATTAAGCTGTTTCAGCAGGGCGCAACGGACCTGGTCTTCCAGTTCGAATCGGGGGGAATAAGGGACGTCTTGCGCGAACTGCACCCCGATAACTTTGAGGATCTGGTTGCGGTCAACGCGCTTTACAGGCCGGGCCCGATGCAGAACATTCGCTCCTTCATCGCCCGCAAAAAGGGCAAGCAGAAGGTGACGTACCCGGACCCGAGCCTGAAGGAAATACTTGCGCCCACCTATGGCATACTGGTTTACCAGGAACAGGTCATGAAGACGGCCCAGGTTTTAGCCGGTTTCTCTTTAGGAGAAGCCGATATCCTGCGCCGCGCAATATCCAAAAAGGACCCCCAGGTCATCGAGCAGGAACGCGTGAAGTTTGTCTCCGGGGCGGTAAACAAGGGGCGTTCCCGCGAAGTAGCAGAGCGCGTTTACAGCTACATCGAGCAGTTTGCCAATTACGGTTTTAACCGGTCCCACGCCGTTGCGTATACCATGATTGCCTTTTGGCTGGCCTACCTGCAGGTTCACTACCCGGCCGCATTTTATGCGGCAATGCTTAATTCTAACAGCGGCAATCGCCTCAAGGTTAACGACTACGTAATGCGGGCCCAGGGGGCAGGGGTTAAGATCCTGCCGCCGGACATTAATAAAAGCGGTATGGACTACCAGGTGGTCGACGGCCAGCTCTTGGTGAGCCTGCGCGCCATCAAGGGGCTGCGCATCGATTTTCTCAAACAAATAATTGCAGTGCGGGTCGACAAGCCCTTCACGTCCCTCGGCAACTTTTTGCGCCGGATCAGTCCCAACTTTATCCAGGTCAAGGTCATTGAATTGATGATTAAGGCGGGCTGCTTTGATCATACCGGTGCTAGCCGCAGCGTGCTGCTTGAAAACTGCCAGGAAATCGTCGAGAACGTCGAGTTGACGGGGCAAAACCTTGCGCTTTCCGAAAGTCTCGGCGGCGTGCCGCTTAAGCCGGCTAAAGAAGCAACAAAGCAGGAAAAGGCGGCGATGGAAGAGGAGGCACTGGGCTTTTCGACCATGACCTCGCCGCTTGTGGCCGCCCAAAAATACGCGGAGAAGTTTAACGCGCGGCTGTTGAGCCAGTTTGATATTGGTGACAGTGGGGTTGCCGTGGGCAAGCTGATGACTTTGAAGCTAATCAGAACCAAGAAGGGCACGACGATGGCCTTCGGCAGCTTTGCCGATTCGACCAGCAGGCAGGACGTGACGATTTTCCCTAGCGTCTATGAGCACGACCAGGCAATCCTCAAGGAGGGCGGCATTTACCTTCTTGGCATCAAGGTCCAGGCCGACCGCTTTGATCCGGGCAAAAAGCAGTATATATTAACTAACCTGAAGGCAGTCAATTTTAAGGGCTAGGACAGAGTGGACGTGAGTTTGCGTAAGGTTTGTTCTGGTAGCGCTAACATTAAAAAGACTGCTAAATAAAGAAAATATATTGTTTTTGTGAGATTTTTTGCAAAAATAATGTTAAAATTTAGGGGATGTGAGAAATTACACAATAAAATCTTGATGAGGTGAATTATGAAACGAATTGGTATTTTAACGAGTGGTGGCGACGCCCCCGGCATGAATGCAGCCGTTAGGGCGGTCACTAAAACTGCTATTCACAACGGTCTCGGCGTTGTCGGCATCCGTTACGGCTATGCGGGCTTGGTTGCTGGCGATTTTGTTCCGTTGACTGCTGAAAGCGTTGACCACTTGATTAACCTGGGCGGCACATTTCTCTACAGCGCGCGTTACCCGGAGTTTGCGCAGGACGAGATCCAAGAAAAGGGCGTCGAGCAGCTGAAGAAGCACGGAATCGACACGGTTATCGTCATTGGCGGCGATGGTTCATACCACGGCGCACTTGCTCTAACCCGGCGGGGCATTAACTCGATCGGCCTTCCTGGAACCATTGACAATGATATTCCGTGCACCGATTATACGATTGGCCTGGACACGGCGTGCAACACGGCGATGCAGGCAATCGACCGCATTCGCGACACCGCCAGCAGCCACCACCGCGTGTTCGTTGTCAACGTGATGGGCCGCAACTGCGGCGATATTGCAATGCGGGTTGGTCTTGCCAGCGGCGCGGATGCAATTGTCGTTCCGGAGCGGGAGTACAATGTTAAAGAAATTGCCAAGACACTGAAGCGCGGCTTCCAAGACGGTAAGGACCATGGTATCATCGTATTGGCTGAGGGCGTGATGAACGCGGCCGACTTTAGGAGCGAACTGCTCAAGTATGGTGACTTTGACGTTCGGGCCAACGTTATCGGACACATGCAGCGCGGCGGCGCACCTACGGTCATGGACCGGATGAACGCCACCAAAATGGGCAATTATGCGGTTAAGCTGCTTCTTGACGGCAAGGGCGGCCTGGCCGTCGGAATGAAGAACGGCCAGCTTGAAACCCATGATATCCTTGACCTGTTTGAAGAAAAGCACAATAGTGAAGAAGTGCTGATTGATATAAATGAAGAAATGACTAAGTAGTTAGTCAATTTTGAGGAGATTTTTTAAATAATGAAGAAAACTAAAATTATTAGTACATTAGGGCCAGCTTCTAACGATATTGAGACAATTACTGCTTTGGCAAAGGCTGGCGCAAATGTCTTTCGTTTTAACTTTTCACACGGCGACCACGCGGAACACTTGTCAAGAATGAAAATGGTGCGTCAGGTTGAAAAGGAAACGGGGCTGGTTCTCGGCATCGACCTCGATACCAAGGGTGCTGAGATTAGAACCACCGACCAAGAAGGCGGCAAGTTCACCATCAACACGGGTGATGAGATTCGGGTTTCAATGGATGACTCGCAGGCGGGCAACAAGGACAGGATCCACGTCACTTACCCAGGCCTGTACGATGACACCCACATTGGCGGCCACGTTTTAATCGATGACGGTTTAGTTGATTTATTAATTAAGAAAAAGGACGAGCAAAACCGGGAATTGGTCTGTGAAGCCCAAAATACCGGCGTAATCGGTTCTAAGAAGGGTGTCAACGCGCCGGGCGTGGAAATTCGCCTTCCGGGTATTACCGCAAAGGATACGGAAGACATCAAGTTTGGCCTTGCGCATGGCATTAACTTTATTACCGCTTCCTTTGCGCGCAAGGCGCAGGACATCTTAGACATCCGCAAGCTTTGTGAGGATGCCGATTGTGACTACGTCAAGATCTACCCTAAGATTGAGTCCCAAGAAGGAATTGACAACGCCGACGAAATCCTGCAGGTTTCGGACGGATTGATGGTTGCCCGCGGCGACATGGGCGTTGAAATCCCGTTCATCGACGTTCCGTTCGTTCAAAAAGACCTGATCAAGAAGGCCAATGCACTCGGCAAGCCGGTTATTACCGCAACGCAGATGCTGGACTCGATGCAGGAAAACCCACGTCCAACCCGTGCTGAGGTTTCCGACGTTGCCAACGCGGTCCTGGACGGCACGGACGCAACCATGCTGTCCGGCGAGTCTGCTAACGGACTTTACCCGGTTAAGGCGGTTAAGGCAATGGCCGAGATCGACGAGCGGACCGAACAGGACCTGCTCAAGCGCAATACATTGGCACTGCAGCGGTTTGAAGAGTACAAGGGTTCTAACGTTACCGAGGCAATCGGTGAATCCGTTGTCCGGACCGCTCAGGAGCTAGGCGTCAAGACCATTATCACGGCCACGAACTCCGGCTACACGGCGCGGATGATCTCGAAGTACCGGCCAAACGCCGACATCCTGGCTCTGACCTTTGACGAAAAGATTCAGCACTCGCTTGGTA
This sequence comes from Lactobacillus sp. XV13L, assembly GCF_059900875.1. NCBI lineage: Bacteria > Bacillati > Bacillota > Bacilli > Lactobacillales > Lactobacillaceae > Lactobacillus > Lactobacillus sp. XV13L. The sequence continues at coordinate 67,335 of NZ_JBWXGD010000001.1, forward strand.
TTACCTGGGGCGTTCAACCGTTATTGACCGAAAAACCAGCCTCAACCGACGACATGTTTGAACTGGCAGCCAAGGTTGCCAAGGAACAGGGCTACGTCAAGGACGGTGACCTGGTGATCATCGTGGCCGGCGTTCCTGTGGGTGACTCGGGCACAACCAACCTGATGAAGCTGCAGATCATCGGCAGCAAGCTTGCCCAGGGCCTCGGCGTTGGCAACGGCTCCGTAGTCGGCAAGACCGTTGTCGTAAATAGTGCTGAAGAGGCCAACAGCAAGGCCAAGGAGGGCGACATTATCGTTGCCCAGACCACGGACCCTGACTACATGCCTGCAATTAAGAAGGCCTCCGGCCTGGTTGTAGAGGCCTCCGGGTTGACCTCGCACGCAGCCGTTGTTGGTCTGTCGCTCGGCATTCCGGTTGTTGTCGGGGTGACCGGCGCAACCACAAAGATTGTCGGCGGCACGACGATTACGGTTGATGCGCGGCGCGGTGCAATTTACCAGGGCGAGATTGCCAACCTTTAATTAACGTGATTTAACAATAGCCAGTACATGCTGGCTATTTGTTTGCCCGTAAATTGGCTGCGTGCCCGGCCGGAATAGCGCAGTCGGGGGAAATTTAAATTGACTTATGTTAACTTAACCGGGTAAAATGTTATACTTATTAAAAGAATTAAACTAATTTAGGAGAATAGCATAATGCTGGGCATAATTTCGACGGGTAAAATAATTGATCAAAATGAAAATTCATATTATGTTCAGGTGGATGGCGTTACTTATGAGTTGAAACGCAAAGAAATAACGCAGGAAGAAAAGCCTGAACTGGGCGATGAAATCCGGGGCTTTTTATACGATGACAAGCAGCACAGACGTGAAATGACTCAATTCTTGCCGTTTGCCCAGGCCGACCAGTACGGCTGGAGCAAGGTTACCGACGTTAAACCGGACCTCGGCGTTTTTCTCGATGTCGGTCTGCCCGACAAGGACGTGGTCTTGTCAGTTGACGACCTGCCCTTCAACAAGGCACTTTGGCCGCGTGAGGATGACCAGCTGCTGGTTCACCTGGAAACCGACCAGAAGGACCGGATATGGGCCAAGATGGCCGATGAAAACATCTTTGAGCAGCTGGCGGCGCATTTTCCGAGTGACATGAAGAACAAGGACGTGTTCGGCACGGTCTATTCAAGCCGTGAGGTTGGTGCGTTCGTAATCACGAGCGACTACTACTTGAGCTTTGTGCACGCTACGCAAATGATTCGCCCCCTGCGCTTGGGCGAACAGTTCAATGGCCGCGTAATAGGCGTAAGCCAGTATGGGCGCCTGAACCTGAGCTGCTTGCCGCGTGCCTTTGAGGAAATTGACGACGACGCCCAGATGATTTTGATGAGTCTGCGGCGCAAGCGCACCAAGTCCCTGCCGTTTTACGATAAGTCCGATGCCGAGGAAATCAAGAATTACTTCGGCATCTCGAAATCGGCCTTTAAGCGGGCGCTGGGCCACCTGCTCAAGGCTAAGTACATCGCCGAGGACAAAGAAGAGGGCACAATTACCCTGATTAATGATCCCGAAGCCGCCGAAAATGAGTAATTTGCGCCGGGACGTTGAAGATTATTTGCGTTATAGTCAAATTGAGCGCGGCCTGAGCAACAATACGATTGCGGCTTACCGCCAGGACTTGACCACCTTTTTGGCGTTTTTAAAAGAGGAAGGCATCAATTCATGGCCGACCAAGGCGGTCGACATTGACGCCTTCTTGGCGCAGCTGCGTGACGAGGGCAAGGCCAGCAGTTCGATTAGCCGCATGATTTCGAGTCTGCGCAAGCTCTACCAGTGGCTGGTTCGGCAGGATATCCAGAAGCTGAACCCGATGCTGGAAATTGATTCGCCGAAAAAAGACCACCGGCTGCCCGTTACCCTAAGTGTTGATGAGGTGACAAAGCTGCTGGAGCAGCCCGACGTCACGCAGCAACTCGGTCTGCGCGACCGTTCACTGCTTGAAACGCTGTATGCGACGGGCATCAGGGTGAGTGAACTGATCGGCCTCAAGTTTACCGACCTCCATGAGGAACTGAAATTACTGAAGGTTTTGGGCAAGGGCGCAAAGGAACGCCTGATCCCAATCAGCGACGTGGCCATTTCCTGGATCAAAAAGTACCAGGAGGAGGTGCGCGAACCCCTTCTTCTCCGGGTGGGTAAGGACAACGACTTCATCTTTCTCAACAGCCGCGGTGGCGCCTTGAGCCGGCAGGCGGTCTGGCAGATTATTAAGCATTACTGCCTGCTTGCTGGCATTCAGAAGAACGTCACCCCGCACACCCTGCGGCATACCTTTGCCACCCACCTCCTTGAGAATGGGGCCGATCTGCGGGTGGTGCAGGAGATATTGGGGCACTCAGACATCAGCACCACGCAGATTTACACCAACCTGTCACAGAAACATATTTTGGATGTGTATGCCAATACGCATCCGCGCATATAGGTAATAGCATGTTAATCGAATGTAAAAATGATAAAGAAAAGGTGGCCATGGGCTTATTGTCCTACCTGCCCGACTTTAAGAGTCTGGATAATCTTCAAGATGAGATCAGGCTAAACAAAAACAGTGCGGAATTCAAGCTCTACCTCTACCGCGTTAAGGCCCCCAACTTTATTGGCCTGGTCGGGACGCAGACAAGCAGCCATTTCATTGTTATTCGCTACCTCTCACTCGCACCGGACTACAGGTCGACCAAGTATGAGGCGCAGATTGTCCGGGAGATGGCGGCCGTCAATCCGCAAAAAAGGCTGACGGCGGTGCCTGAATACATCTATTTAATGAAATATGCAGTTAAAAACAAGAAATCATGACGAGCAATTTAACTTTAGAATTACCAAATTTCGAAGGTCCGCTTGACCTGCTGCTGCACCTGATCAAGTCGCAAAAAATCGATATCTACGATATTCCCATCGCGCAGATCACCAGCCAGTACTTGGCGTATCTGCACGAAATGCAGCGGTTGAATCTAACCATTGCCGGGGAATACTTCGTCATGTCGTCAATGCTTTTGCGGATCAAGTCCCAATCGCTTTTGCCCCAAAACGATTTTGCCAATGCAGATGAAGCTGAGGAAGACCCCCGTGACGAATTGGTCCAGCAGCTTATTCAGTATTCTGTCTTTAAGAAGATTGCGGCTTACTTAAAACAGCGCGGCGATGAGGTGCCGATTACCGCGGCCAAGGAGGAAAGCGCACCCCAAACCAAGGAAATCCAGCCGCTTCCGCCTGGTCAGGCAACGTCCGCCGAATTGGCCCGCGCTTTTGTCCTGGTTCTGCACCGGCAAAAGATAAGGAATCCCGAGGTTATGGCGGTTGAGGCCAGTGAAACGCCAATCGCCGCGATGACTGATTACCTGCACAAGAAGCTCGCTCACAGCAAGAAGGTTAGCTTCTTTGCCTGCAGCGCGCAGATGAAGAACCTGTCCGACGTGATTGGCCTGTTTCTGGCACTCCTTGAACTCTGCAAAAAGCGTGAGGTCAGGGTCGTGCAGGCGCGAATTTTTGGTGACCTAGAACTGGAGGGAATTGATAATAATGGCGAGTAAATTAGCGCAATTGGGGGCCTTGCTGTACCTTGCCGGCGATAGCGGCATTAGCAAGACAGACCTATGCGCAGTGCTTGAGATCGAAGCGCCGGCCCTGCGGGAACTGGCCCAGAGACTGACGGAAAAACTGGCTCAAGACCAGGACGCGGGCTTGCAGGTGCTGCACCTTAACCATAAGTACAAACTGACGACAAGACCGGAAGTGGGGGAGGTCGTAGCCAGTTACTTTCAAAAGGACGTGTCTAAGACCCTGAGTCAGTCGGCCCTGGAAATTCTGGCGATTATTGCATACCGGCAGCCGATCACGCGGGTTGAAGTTGATGCAATCAGGGGCGTCAACTCGTCTGGCGCGCTGCAGACACTGATCTGGCGCGGCCTAATCAAGGTTAACGGCAAGAAGGAGGCACCCGGTCACCCCAATTTATACGTGACCAGTGACTATTTTTTGCAATACTTTGGCTACGAAAGCCTGAACGACCTGCCCCTGATTGAAGACTTTGAAGACGGTGACATTAACGAAGCCGGTGAAATAAACTTGTTTGCGGCCAAGGGCCGTGCAGACAAGGGGTTAGCGCAGGCGCATGAAGGAGAACAATAATGGTTTTACAACGTTTACAAAAGGTAATTGCTGAGGCGGGGGTCGCATCGCGACGCAGTGCAGAAAAAATGATTACACAGGGACGCGTGACGGTCGATGGCAGAGTTGTCACCAAGCTGGGCACCAAGGTTGAAACCTTTAGCAACATCACGGTCGACGGTGAACCCATTGAGCGTGAGAGCCACCACACGTACCTGTTTTACAAGCCGCGCGGCGTGGTCTCAACGGCCAGCGATAATAAGGGGCGCAAGACGGTGGTAGACTACTTTTTAGACGTGCCGTACCGTTTATACCCGGTGGGGCGTCTGGACTATGACACGTCAGGACTGCTGCTCATGACCAACGACGGCGAGTTGGCCAACCAGCTGATGCACCCGCGCAACAATGTGGCTAAGGTCTATGTGGCCAAGATTGAAGGTCAGCTTCTGCCGGAAGAGATTGCCCGGCTGACGCACGGCGTGGAAATCGATCACCGCAAAACGGCCCCGGCAAGGGTGAAGGTTGTCCGGACTGATCGCAAGAAGAAAATCCAGATTGTGCAGCTCACGATTCATGAGGGCCACTATCACCAGGTGAAGAAGATGTTCAAGGCGGTTAACCACCCGGTACAAAAACTGGCCCGGGAAAAATATGCTTTCTTGACGCTGGATTCGCTTGTTTCGGGCAAGTACCGCGAATTGACGCACGCCGAGGTTGACAGATTAAAGCACGTGGACTAGTATATAAATTGTTAATTGAATATTTAAGTTTGTTGTCTTCATGGCAGGGTGCAAGTCCCGACCGGTGGTGCAAGTCCACGACCCACGCAAGTGGTGGAATCTTTTGAGATACCGATAGTTACAGTCTAGATGAAAGAAGACAGGCTAAACTAAAATAAGTTTATTAAGCTTACTTTTAATCGGTCTGTTGCTAGAAGCAACAGACCGATTATTTTTTGGAGGTAAGTATTGTGAAGAGGAAAAATGCTAGTAATTTGGCTAACATTATTGCTTATGCACTGATCGGAACGATTGCGTTTATCTTAATGGAGATAGCCTTTCCACTTCCGGTAGCGAGTTTTTTAAAGTTTGACTTTTCGGACGTAATCATCACTATTGGGACATTTTTATTCGGCCCACTCCCGGGTATTTTTATTGCCCTGATTAGAATGCTGATCGACCTGATCTACAAGGGTTTTGCCCTGCCGAGCGTCGTTGGTCAGCTGGCAGCCTTGCTTGCATCGATATCCTTTGCGCTACCATTCTACTATGCCACAAAGAACGTCACCGCAAATACGGAGAATACGCCCAAGAGCAGTGCGGCTAAGCGCTACTTGAAGCCGCTTTTGGGAATTGTTCTCGGCATCATCGCCATGACGATTGTGCTGGCAACATTGAACGCCCTGGTTTTAACCCCGTTTTACGCCGTCACAACGGTGCCTAACTTGCCAGCCATCCACGGCTACGCGGGCCTGCTCGGCTTTACCGAAAAGGTCTACCTGGGGCAGCTGCTCCACATCCCGTCCATGAGCGCCTACATCTTTGGCATCATCGTGCCGTTCAACCTGCTTAAGGGCGCAATCAATGGCACAGTGGTCTACCTCTTGTTTGAAACGGTGCTGCGCAATTTAAAGCCGTTTGTCCGCAAGTACTTCAAACTGAAAAATTGATTTTTTAGCACATAAAGATTAATCGACCGTCACTTGGTCGATTTTTTTGTCCAATTTAAGGCTTAAATATGCTAGAATTAAACAAGTTAGTTGAGGGAGGTTTTTTAGATGAGGCAGAAACAGAAGGGGCCATATCAGCATTACCAGCGCCCAACGGTCCCGCGGACGGTGACGTACAGGTCTACGAGGCGAAAATGGTTTGTTCTCGAGGTTGCAATTGTGCTTGTGCTGGTGGCCCTGGTACCGGTCGGGTATTACTTGGCTTCTAATCTAATAACTGACAAGCAGGTGGTTAACGTGCAGAAGAAGGTCAAGAAACACGCCCCTGCAAAAAGCGCTTCGTCTGCAAAGGGCCAGACTAAAACGAAGGCCAAAGCCAAAGCCCCAAGCAAGCCTAAGACCAAGATTAAGACTGCGGCCCAGCCCCAAAAGGGGCCTCAGTCCAAGGCCAAAAAGACGGCCGGCGCTAAAAAATATACGGTTAAGGTGGGAGAATCCTTAACCGGAATTGCACAAGACCACCACATGACGGTGAGCAAGCTTGCGCAGCTTAACGATCTTGATGTCAACAGCCGGGTCGAAATCGGTCAGGTTCTTAAATTAAAATAACTAGAGAAAGGGTAGGGACGTGGTGTCCCTTTTTTATTGGAATGCAGGTAGCAATTGATGGGCCAGCTTCAGCTGGCAAAAGTACGGTCGCAAAAATTATTGCACAAAAGTTATCGTTTATCTACGTCGACACGGGGGCAATGTACCGTGCCTGCACGGTTATTGCACGTGCTAACGGGCTGGATTACGGTGATGAAGCGGGGATTTTGGCGGCAATTGACCGCACGGGCATTGAGCTCAAGGTTGTCGACGGCGAGCAGAAAGTTTACGTTGGCGACCGGGACGTCTCCCGGGAAATTCGCACCCCCGAAATATCGGATAATGTTTCGGAAGTTTCCGCCCTCAGCGGCATCCGGCAAAAAATGGTGGCCCTGCAGCGGCAGATGGCTGGCAAAATGAACGTTGTGATGGACGGCCGGGACATCGGCACCACCGTTCTGCCGCACGCCCAGGTCAAAATCTTCCTGGTGGCTTCCGCGCATTCGCGCGCCGTGCGCCGGATGCTTGACTTTAAGGAACGCGGAATCAAGACGGATAAAACGGTTGCCGAAATCGAGGAAGACATTGCAAGCCGGGATTATAAAGATTCTCACCGGGCGGTTTCGCCGTTAAAAAAGGCAGCCGATGCCATCGAAATTGACACGACTTCTATGACAATTGATGAGGTAGTCGCACAAATTATGGCCCAAATCGCAAAAAGTCAAAAAAAACTGCAAAAAAGGGGCTAAAAGAGTAGAAAAAAATCTAACTTTCATTTAAAATTAGGTTATGATATTGGGAGGTAAATAATGTCAGAAAACAGTAATCAATTTTTAGATGCACTAAAGCAAATGCAAGGAGTTGAGGTCGGCGATATTGTAGATGTTGAAGTCCTGGACGTTGAAGAAGGTCAAATCGATGTTGGCGTAACCAATGCCGGTATCGAAGGCGTGATTCCACGTCGTGAATTCACGACAGACCGCAACCTTGATTTACGCGAGGCAGTTAAGCCCGAAGACAAGTTCAAGGCTCTGGTTTTGAGAAAGGCCGGCGGCGACAAGGAGAACGGTGAATTCTTCTTCTCAGTTACCCGCTTGAAGGAAAGAGAAGCTTACGACGAACTGCAAAAGGACTTTGAAGCGGGCAACACCATCGAAGGTACTGTAACTTCATCAGTACGGGGCGGTTTGCTTGTTGATGTTGGTACGAGGGGCTTCTTGCCAGCATCACTCATTTCCAACCGCTACGTTTCAGATCTTAAGCCGTTCATTGGCAAGACAATGAAGCTCAAGATCACCGAGATCGATCCGAGCAAGAACCGTCTGATTCTTTCCCACAAGGACCTGATCGAGGAAGAACGTGAAGAGGCCTTTGATAAAGTTTCATCACAACTGGTTGTTGGTGATGTAGTTGAAGGAAAAGTTTCGCGCTTGACTAACTTTGGTGCGTTTGTTGATGTCGGTGGTGTAGACGGTTTGGTTCACATCTCTGAGATTTCGTACAAGCACGTTGATAAGCCTAGCGACGTTTTAAAGACTGGTCAAGATGTTAAAGTCAAGGTAATTGGTATTGACGATGACAGACATCGCATCTCCCTTTCAATTAAACAGACTGAACCTTCTCCATTTGAACAAGCAACGACAGACTTGCACGAAGGCGACATTTTTGAAGGCGAAGTTAAGTCTTTGACCAATTTTGGTGCTTTTGTCGAAGTTGCTGATGGTATTCAAGGTTTAGTCCACGTTTCAGAAATATCATACAAACACGTAGATAAGCCTAGTGACGTTTTAGAGATTGGCCAAACAGTTAAAGTTAAGGTCTTGAACATTGATCCTAGCGAACGCAGAATTTCTCTTTCAATGAAAGCAGTAGATTCTAAGGGTTCAAGCAATGAAGGCTCTCATTCACACGGTTCATACAACAGAAATTCGGTTAATAAGAAATATATGAACAATGATGACAGTGGTTTTGCTTTAGGTGACATTATTGGTGACCAATTAAAAGATCGTCGTTAATTGTAATAAAAGAGCCGACTTGTTTAAGTCGGCTCTTTTTATTTTAAGGAGGCTGAAAATATGGTTTTACCCGTAGTGGCAATCGTAGGACAACCAAATGTTGGTAAATCGACGCTTTTCAACCGGATTATCAATGAACGCCTGGCAATCGTCGAGGACAAGCCCGGCGTCACCCGTGACCGCAATTACGCTCAGGCGGAGTGGCTGGGGCACAAGTTCGAACTGATTGACACGGGCGGCATCACCTGGGAAGATGGTCGGATTGAGGACGAAATCCGGGCCCAGGCGGAGATTGCGATCGATGAGGCCGACGTAATCGTCGTCTTGACGAGCGTTACCAACCACCTGACGGACCTGGACGAGCGGATTTCGCAGATGCTTTACCGGACCAAGAAGCCCGTAATCATAGCGGTCAACAAGGCGGACAACCCCGAGCAGCGGCAAGACATCTATGATTTTTACAGCATGGGCTTTGGCGACCCCATCCCCATCTCCAGTGTTCACGGAACGGGCATCGGCGACCTGCTTGACCGTATTGTCGCAGAGCTGCCCAAGGACCTGGATATAAAAGACGAGGAGCAGATCTCCTTTAGCGTTATCGGGCGGCCGAACGTCGGCAAGTCATCGATCGTCAACAGCCTGGTCGGGACCGACCGCGTGATTGTCAACAACGAGGAGGGCACGACGCGGGATGCCGTTGATACGCCCTTTAGCGGTGAAGACGGCACCAAGTATCGGATAGTCGATACGGCCGGCATTCGGCGGCGGGGCAAGGTTTATGAAAAGACCGAGAAGTATTCCGTGATGCGCGCCCAGAGTGCCATCGAGCACTCCGACGTGGTCTGCATGGTTCTGGATGCAAGTACCGGCATTAGGGAACAGGACAAGCACGTTGCCGGCTACGCCCACGAAGCCGGCCGCGGCATCGTTATCGTGGTCAATAAGTGGGACCTGACCAAAAAAACATCCAGCAGCAAAGACTTTGAACAAACTATCCGTGATGAGTTTCAGTACCTAGACTATGCACCGATCTTGTTTGTTTCCGCCAAGACGGGGCAGGGGATTGCGGATCTGCCCGAAGCGGTCAAGCGGGTCTACCATAACCAGACCCAGCGCATTAAGTCGAGCGTTTTGAACGACCTTCTGCTTGAGGCAAGCAAGCTCGTGCCCACGCCGATGATTAAGGGCAAGCGGCTCCGGGTCTACTACATGACCCAGGTTGCGGTTAAGCCCCCGGCATTCGTTGTTTTTGTCAACGATCCGGAACTGATGCATTTTTCGTATCAGCGTTTTTTGATCAACCAGTTGCGCGCTAATTTCGACTTTCGGGGAACCCCAATCAAGATTATTGCCCGCAAGAGAAAATAATTTTATCCTGGTCCTGGCATAAAACGATGATTTTTGCAGAAAGTGCTTGTTGTACCGCGTGATTTGTGCTATTTTGAAAACAAGGAAGCGATGATTCGTCATGGTCATTTATTCCTCGTTCCTCTTTTGGGGAATAGGCTCTGAACCGCAACATGAGGTTCATTTTGGGAGGTGAATTACAGATGGCAAATAAGGCTGAATTAATTACTGAGGTTGCATCAAAAACCGAATTGACAAAAAAAGATGCAGCTATTGCTGTTGATGCAATTTTTAGTTCAATTCAAGAGGAACTTGCTAAAGGCGAAAAAGTTCAACTAATTGGATTTGGTACTTTTGAAGTGCGTCAGCGTGCAGCCAGGAAGGGACGCAACCCGCAGACTGGCAAGGAAATCAAAATTCCTGCAAGCGTAGTCCCTGCGTTTAGACCGGGCAAGGCACTCAAGGAAGCTGTTAAGTAATTTTAATAGTTTGCTAAAAAAGATGGCGGCATCGCGCTGCCATCTTTTTTGTGATATCATTTTCAGGTTGGGCTGCTGTTATAAGCAGGCCCATACGATCTAGCCAACGGAGGAATAAACATGAGTTATTCAAAACAACTGCTTGATACGATTGAACAGCAGGACTTTTCCCAGGAAAAAATCCTGCTGAAAAAGGCGCTGGACAACGACCAGCCGGAAATTTTGGCATCACTGGCCGAAAGCCTAACGGGACTTGGCTTTACCGACCTTGCAAAGGAGGTCTACCGGAGCCTGATTGCCCGTTTCCCGCACGAGGACCTGTTCAAGATCTACCTGGCTGAAATCCTCCTCAACGACGGCGAGGAGGACGACGGCCTGGCGCTTCTCTATGCTATTCCCGTGACGTCCGCGGACTACCTGGACAGCCTTTTGGTGCAGGCCGACTACTACCAGACTAACGGCCTGCTTGAGACCGCCTACAACAAGCTGCTTGAGGCGACCAAAATCGCCCCCCAAGAGGATGCCGTTAAGTTTGGCCTGGCCGAACTGGACTACCTTACGGGGAACTATGACCGGGCGCTATCCCGCTACGAGGACCTGCTCAAGCGCCAAAAGAACTTTGGCGAAGTTAATTTGAATGACCGGCTCTTTCAGACGCTGGCCAAATTGGGCCGCTACGAGGAAGCCAGCCGGGTAATTGCGCAAAACGGCGGCGATATCCTTGATATCGATACGAAGTACCAGGCGGCGCTCGTCTTAATCGCCGTGGGTAAAGACGATCAGGCGATCAGGTACCTAAACGAGGTGCTCGATCAGAGTCCCGACTACGCTAACGCATACCGGCTCCTGGCTGCTGCCTATGAGCACAAGAATAATGACGACCAGGTCCTGCGGTCAGCCCAGGCGGGCATTGCTTACAACGAGCTGGACCCGGTCCTGTACGAGAAGGGGGCACGGGCCGCCCTGAAGCTCAATGATGCCAAGACCGCCGAAGAGCTGCTGAAAAAGGGCCTCAAGTGCTTGCCGGAAAACATGGCGCTGCGCATGCAGCTGTCCAACCTGTACGTGCATGAAAACAGGAATACAGACAACCTGAACTTGATCAAGGGCATCGCCAGTGAGGACCTTGAACCCCAATTCCACTGGAATGCGGCACTTTCTCACCAGGCACTTGAACAAAATGACCAGGCCAAGAGCGAGTTTCTGCTTGCATACCCGTCGTTTAGGAATGATGCGGCCTTTTTGAAGCAGATGATCCGCTTTTTCACTGCCGAGGCTGATTCAACGGCCATCGTGAAGCAGCTCCTGGAGGAATACTTAGAATTAGAACCCGAGGATACGGAAATGCAGGACATGTACAATGACCTGCAATTATGATCAATAAAAAAGGGGCCGCACTGCTGCGGCTCCTTTTTACTTGCGGATGAAGAAATGGTTGTGCTTCTGCTTGTAGGTAAAGCCCTCGCCCAGGACCTCATGGACCTCAATTACGCTCACAAACGCCTGGGGATCCTCGGCGGCAATCAGCTCTTTAACGGCCGGGACCTCGCGGGGCGACACGACCAGATAAATTACCGGTCGGTCGGCCTGGCTGTAACCCCCACTGGATTTGAGGTAGGTGAAGCCCCGTTCTAGTTTGAGGTCGATCATCTGGGCAATTTTTTCGTAGCGCCCGGAGATGATCAGCAGGCCCCGGGCAGAAGAGGCCCCCTGCTGAACGGCATCCATGACGCGTGAGAGGATGAAGGACGCAACAAGCGTGTACATAATGTGCGTGATGTCCAGGTAGGACAGAGAAGCAAGGAGGACAAGCGTATCGAAGAACAAAAGCGCCTTGCCGGAGGAGACCCCGTAGCGCATCTGGAGGATGCGTGCGATAATGTCGGTGCCGCCGGAGGTGCCGTTATAGCGGAAGACAAGGCCCAATCCTATGCCTGAAAGCGTGCCGGCAAGGGCCGCCGACAAGAAGAGGTCGTCTTTCAAGTTCAATTGGTCTATAATAGGGACTGAACGCCAGAACCAGAGGAAAAAGGACAGCCACAGGGTGCCCCAGATGGTGTAGGCCAAGAGCCGCTTGCCCAAGAAGCGGTAGCCCAATATAATCAGGGGAATGTTTAGTAAAAGGGAAGACAGCCCCAGGTTGATGCCCCAAAAGTGCCTGATGAGCAGCGTGATGCCGCTTATGCCGCCGTCGGTTAGGCGGTTGGGCACTGAGATCATGTCGAGGCTGAAGCCGTAGATGGCGCATCCAAGCACAATCATGGCCAGTTCAAGAACGTTTCGCTTACTAATTTTTGGCATAATATCATCCTCTCGAGAAATAGAACTTGAGTAAAGCTTGCTATTTTAACCCTAACATAAATTTGAAAAGATAAACACTAACAAAAGAGCTGATTAACTAATGATGAAGATAACCAATTTACCCGCAATTTTTGGGGAAGCCCTGCCCGTGCTAGAAAAGCTTGAGCGGGCTGGCTTTGAGGCCTACTTCGTGGGGGGCTCAATCCGTGACTTGCTGCTGAAGCGCCACATTCACGACATTGATATTGCAACCAGCGCTTACCCCCAAGAGGTCAAGAAGATATTTGCCAAAACAATCGATACGGGGATCAAGCACGGCACGGTGACCGTTCTGTACAACCGGTCAAGTTATGAAATCACAACCTTCAGAACCGAGTCGGGCTACCAGGACTTCCGCAGGCCCGATCACGTGACCTTTGTGCGCAACTTGAGCGAAGACCTCAAGCGGCGCGACTTTACCGTCAACGCGCTGGCAATGGATACCCAGGGCAATATTATCGACCTGTTCAACGGTCTCGGCGACCTGCACCGCCACCTTATCAAGGCGGTCGGTGACCCCAAGGAGCGTTTTCACGAAGACGCGCTGCGGATGATGCGCGCCGTCCGCTTCATGAGCCAATTGAAGTTCAGGCTCGAGGAGCAGACGGAACGCGCCGTTAGTGACCTGCACCACTTGCTGCCCAAAATCTCGGTCGAGCGGATTCGCGATGAATTCGTTAAGATGGGGATTGGTCCAAACTCGCGGGCGGCCTTCCAGGTTTTCTTGAAAACCAGGTTGAGTGAAGGGGCTCCCGATTTTGGCGGCAAGGGTGACCTGCTGGCAGTCTACCCCCGTTTGCGGTTCAGCCCGACGGTGGAAACCAGCTTGTGGGCCGTCATTATCATCCTCTTAAAAGTGCCAACGGCGGAAATTGGCCAGTTTATGCGCGACTGGAAAAACTCCAACGCGATGACTTCCCAAGTAGAGAAAATCGTTGCGTTTTTTGACTTAGTTTCCGCAGTCTCACCTTCAAATTACGAGCTGTTTGAAGCGGGCAAAGAGACCCTGCTCAATACGATTGACGTTGCTCATATTCTGGGTCAGCCGGTTGACGCCAAGGCCCTCGTGGACCGCTACATGGCACTGCCGATCAAATCGGCTGACGAGTTAGCGGTCGACGGGCGGTTTTTGATTCAGGCGGGGATTAAGCCCGGCCCCGGCCTGGGCCAATTGCTTGCGATCATTAAGGAACGGGTGCTGGCGGGTCAGCTGGAAAATACTGAGGACGCGATTGGTAAATTTTTGGCGGATGAAGGGGCATAGGCTAGCCTATACGTAGAAGAGAATTGAGAAATACATCAGGGCAGAACCCAAAATGACAAAGAGGTGCCAGACAACGTGGATGTAAGGGATTCGCTTCATGGTGTAAAAGAACGCACCAACGGTGTACGCAACGCCACCGCCTGCGAGCAGCCAGAGGCCAGTGGGAGCGAGCTTGACGGCTAACTCCCGGCCGACGAGGACGACGAGCCAGCCCATCCCGATGTAGAGGATGGTATCCAAGATCACGTGCTTGCCGCGGTTGAAGATGTAGTAGAGAATGCCAAAAATTGCCAGCAGCCAGACTAAAATCAGCAGCATCCAGCCGGACGTGCCCCCAATCGTAACCAGGGAATAGGGGGTATAGGAGCCGGCAATCAGGAGAAAGATCGAGGAGTGGTCGAATATTTGGAAGACGTTCCGTGCCCGGGTGAAGATCAGACTATGAAAAAGGGTGGAAAACAGGTATAGTAGCAGTAGGCAGACACCATAGATGGTGAAGGTAGTAAGTCTTAGCACGCTGTGGGTAGAGATGGCCTTGTTAATTAATAGGACAAAGCCGATAACCGCAAAGCAAAATCCAATACCATGAACAATGGCACTGAGAGTGTTGTCTAGAACATAATAATTTTTGGGTCTTTTTGGGGGTTCTTGCAAAATATCCTTTAATTTCATTATGAAACTACTCATTCGCTTTCTTTTTTTACTAGTTTTTTTGCTATAATAATTTATAATTGATACAGCTCACATTCTATCATAAAATGTAAGCAGCAATTCAGAATTGAGGGCGAATACGTTGGCAAATATCAAAATTTTAACCGATTCTTCGGCACAGTTAACGCCGGAAGAAATAGAAAAATATCACATCACCGTTGTGCCGTTGTCAATTACGATTGATGGTCAGACGTACGTCGATGGCGTCGACATTACCAGGCAGGAATTTGTTCAAAAAATGAGTGAATCCGTTGAACTACCTAAGACCAGCCAGCCGCCTATTGGCCGTTTTGTTGAAACAATCAATGAATTGACGGCCGATGGCAGCGAAGTCGTCGGTATTTTTCTTGCTAAAGCGCTGAGTGGTACGGTCGATGCCGCGCGGCAGGCAGCAGCTATTTCTGCCAAGTCAGGTATGGTCCATATTATTGATTCGGAACTAACCGACCGCGCTGAGGGCTTTCAGGTCTTAGCGGCGGCGCGTGATGCAGAGGCCGGGTGCACGGTTGAAGAGATCACCGCCCATATTGACCGCATCAAGAAGTCGCAGTGTCTGCGCATGATGATTGTCAACTTGGAAAACATCATCAAGGGGGGCAGGCTAGGCGCTATTTCCGGCAAGATTGCCAGCCTGCTCAATATACGGATTGAGCTTCAGATGCCCAACGGGCAGTTGAAGGTGGCCAAGAAGGGCCGCGGCAAAAAGTTTTCGCTTGCTTTCGACAGCAATGTTTTAGAAGATATTGAAGCCAACAAGGATAAGATTAAAGAAGTGGGTATTTCGTACGTTGCACTGGACGGCGTGCCGCAAAAGCTAGTTGAGTTTGCGGATAAAATCAAGGCAATCAATTCTGAAATTGACGTCCTCGTGCGCGAAACCAGCCCGATTATTGCTACGCATGCCGGCATGGGCGCGTATGCAATACTATATTATACGGAGTAAGCAAGTGAAGTACCGCGAAAGTTTTTACCGCTATTTAATGACGCAGCGTAATGCCGATTCGAATAGCGAGGTCGCACAATTTGCAAATAACGCACAGAACGATCAGTCTTTTCCCAAGCAAGAAGAAGATTACGAAAAATTATCGAATTATCTGGAGTTAAATGCGGGTTACCTGTCTAGCATGAGCATCTTTGACGCTGCATACCAGATGTACCAGGAAAAGATGTCATATTAAGGTAGTGTTCTCATTATTTTGAGAATTTTTTAGTGTACAAGAAGGCAAAACAATGGTGAATATCCAGTGGTATCCGGGCCACATGAACAAGGCCCGCAACCAGCTTGAAGACAAGATGGGTCTGATTGATGTGCTCGTAGAAGTTTTGGATGCACGCATCCCGCAGTCGTCACGCAATCCGATGATTGAGGAGCTAGTTGCTGATAAGCCCCACTTGATTATATTGAACAAGGCGGATCTGGCTGACCCCGTGTTGACCAAAAGGTGGCAGAAGCACTTGGCCGGCAAGGGCAAGTTTGTGATGGCCCTAGATTCGCTGCACGCAAACGATATGCAAATTTTGGTTCACATGATTAAGAAGGCGGCAGCGGAGAAGATTAGCGCGTTGGAATCCAAGGGCGCGTCTAATCCGGTAATCAGAATCGCCCTGGCCGGGGTTCCAAACTGTGGCAAGTCGACCATCATTAACCGGTTAGTGGGACGCAATGTGGCGGCAGTCGGCAACAAGCCGGGCGTGACCAAGGGGCAAAGCTGGCTGAGAACGCAGTCCAACATTCAAATTTTAGACACGCCGGGCATTTTGTGGCCTAAATTTGAGGATCAGGATGTGGGCTATAAGTTGGCGGCATTCGGATCAATCAAGGACAGCATCTTTAGCGGCGATGACGTTGCCCTCTATGTGCTGGCGCGGCTGCGCAAGTATTACCTTGCGGACCTGGTCAAGTTCAGCCGTTCACCGCGCGACGAGGTGGAACGGGTCAATGATACGGACCTGCTTTTGGCGTTGACCGCGGAATACGGCATGCGGGACGATTATGACCGCTTTTCCCTTTATTTTTTGCAGCGGCTGCGCAAGGGCAAGGTGGGCAGAATCACCTTGGACCGCGTATGACGATTGCAGAGATTAGGCAGCTGCTAGCCAGCAACCGGGTCAGTCCAAATGAGCTGGCCGAATTGGCCCAGGATGATAGGGCCGGGGTTCAGAACCTTCTGGCTAGCTATCAAAGGCGTCAGGTCAAGCTGGACCAAAAAAAGGCTGCGTTTGCCCAACGCTTTGCCTATGAACAAGATTTTTGGCGGCGGGGGCAAATCGTTGCTGGGGTTGACGAAGTGGGCAGGGGCCCGCTTGCCGGTCCAGTGGTGACTGCAGCTGTCATTATTGACCAGGACTTCGACCTAGTCGATGTCAATGACTCCAAAAAATTGAGTGCACGTAGACGGCTGCAGCTGTACCCGCAAATCCTGCAGGAGGCAGTCAGCGTTGCCGTCGGCGTCAAGAGCGCCGAGGTGATCGACCGGATTAATATTTACGAAGCAGACCGCCTGGCAATGAAGCAGGCGGTGAATAACCTGGACCAGAGGCCCGATGCCCTGCTGGTTGACGCGATGAACGTTCCCGTCGACTTGCCCCAGGTGCGTTTGATTAAGGGGGATGCGAAGTCGAACTCGATTGCGGCCGCCTCAATCGTTGCGAAGGTTTTCCGGGACAAGCTCATGGAAGACTACGGCCGGCTGTATCCCGAATACCGCTTCGATAAGAACGCGGGCTACGGCACTAAGGCGCACTTGGCCGCGCTTAAGCAATTGGGGCCAACGCCGATTCACCGCAGGACCTTTGCGCCCGTGAATACATTCTTCACTAACAAATAAAAATGTTCCTCTCTTTTTACGTACATGTAAGTAGGAGGATTTTTTATGAACGTGACAGACTTTCTTTTGCGGCTGAAATTACAAAAAGGCACCGGGTATGTTAAGATGTTACAAATTGCCGGGCAGCTGGACGCCGGCGGTATCGACAGGCAGGACATTGAGAACATGGATCTTCCCGGCAGTTTGACAAGAGTTGCGCGGGCGGCTTACGATGACCCCGACGCAGAAAAAGTGATTGCGCGGATCAGGCGCCAGTGCCGGGTGGTGGACTTTTTTAACGAGGCCTACCCGGAAAAACTGCGCCAGATCTACCGGCCGCC
This sequence comes from Lactobacillus sp. XV13L, assembly GCF_059900875.1. Classification (NCBI taxonomy): domain Bacteria; kingdom Bacillati; phylum Bacillota; class Bacilli; order Lactobacillales; family Lactobacillaceae; genus Lactobacillus; species Lactobacillus sp. XV13L. Next base: position 85,053 of record NZ_JBWXGD010000001.1, read on the forward strand.
CCTCGTTTTGTTTGTCCGGGGCAACACTGCTTTGCTAAAGGAAAAAACCGTGACAATAGTCGGCGCACGGCTGGCCACGTCATACAGTCAAATGGTCCTGGACAAATTGGTGCCCAACCTGATCAAAAACGATTGGGTGATTGCCAGCGGCCTGGCCAAGGGCGTCGACGTGATGGCACACAAGGCCGCGCTGAAAAACAGGGGCGAGACGATTGCGGTCGTCGGCAACGGACTGAATTATTTTTATCCGGTCGAAAATTACCACGTGCAGGAACAGATTGCGCGCCGCGGGCTCATAGTGAGCGAATACCTGCCGGATACGCCGCCGCGGCCCTTTCGTTTTCCGGAACGCAACCGCATTCTAGCGGGACTGGCCCGCAGTGTGATCGTGACCGAGGCCAAAGAAAAGTCCGGTTCGCTGATCACCGCCAACCTGGCGTTGCAGGAAAACCGCAATGTTTACGCGGTTCCGGGACCAATTACCAGTGCCTTGTCTGCCGGCACTAATAAGTTGATCGAAGCCGGCGCCAACCCGATCACCGATTTTGAGATGCAGCTTGAAAGATTTGACAATTAGCTGGTAAATATTCTATTCTCAGTCTAGTATTTAAAAATAAGAACAAATAAATTTAATTGAGGAGGCTTTTGATGCCTACGAAGTCAAAGCCAAAAAAACGCAAGAAAACATTAGTAATAGTCGAGTCGCCGGCGAAGGCGAAGACGATTGAAAAGTACCTGGGACGCAACTACCACGTCATTGCATCCAAGGGCCACATTCGTGATTTGCCGAAATCGCAGATGGGAATTGATTTCGACAATAATTACAAGCCTAAGTATATTTCGATTCGGGGCAAGGGCGACACCATCAAGGAACTGAAGAAGGAGGCCAAGAAGGCCAAGGACGTCTACCTGGCATCTGACCCCGACCGTGAGGGCGAGGCGATTGCCTGGCACGTTGCCCACGCTTTGAACCTGGATGATACGGCCAAAAACCGGGTTACCTTCAACGAGGTCACCAAGGATGCCGTTAAAAACAGCTTTAAGCATCCGCGTGCGATTGACATGGACACGGTTAACGCGCAGCAGGCCCGCCGCATTCTCGACCGGATTGTCGGCTATTCCTTGTCGCCAATTTTGTGGGATAAAGTTAAAAAGGGGCTGAGTGCGGGCCGGGTCCAGTCCGTTGCACTTAAGCTCGTGATTGACCGTGAAAAAGAAATTACGAATTTCAAGCCCCAGGAATACTGGTCCATTGACGCCGAGTTTAAGCATAAAACCAAGCTGTTCAAGGCCCAGTTTTGGGGCCTCAACGGCAAAAAACAGGATTTGCCCAACAACGAGGCGGTTCAAGCGGTTTTAGCCAAAATCGCCAAAAAAGAGGATTTTGAGATAGCTAGCGTCAACAAGCGGGAGCGGCGCAGGCAGGCGGCTGCGCCCTTTACGACGTCGACGCTGCAGCAGGAAGCAAACAAGCGGCTGAATTACCGGACGAGACGAACGATGAGCATTGCCCAGCAGCTGTATGAGGGCATCAGCTTAGGCAAGCAGGGGACAGTGGGACTCATCACCTACATGAGAACCGACTCCAAGCGGACCTCTCCCCTTGCCCAGGCTGAAGCCTCCAAGTTTATCAATGAAGAATACGGCAAGGAATACGCGGCCAAGGGTGCAAGACACTTCAAAAACCAGGGTGATGCCCAAGATGCCCACGAGGCAATCCGACCGACTAGCGTCTACCGGACGCCGGAAATGCTCAAGGACGCTTTGACCACTGAGCAGTACCGGCTGTACAAGCTGATTTGGTCACGCTTTGTGGCCAGTGAAATGACCCCGGCCGTCTACGATACGGTGCGCGCGGATGTTGTTCAAAATGGCGTCATTTTCCGGACAACCGGTTCTAAAATGAAATTTGCCGGCTTTACCAAGGTCTATGACAATCAGCAGGAAAAGACCGTTGAATTGCCCGACCTAAACGACGGCGACCAGGTCAAGATGACCAAGTCAGACAACAAGCAGCACTTTACGCAGCCCCCGGCACGCTATACGGAAGCAAGCCTGGTCCATAGCCTGGAAGAAAATGGGGTTGGGCGGCCGTCCACCTACGCGCCCACAATCGATACAATTCAGCGCCGGTATTACGTCAAGCTCGAAGGCAAGGCAATTGTGCCCACCGAGCTGGGGACAATTGTCGATGACCTGATCGAAAAGTTTTTCCCGGACATCGTGAACGTTGACTTTACCGCCCAGTTGGAAAGTGACCTCGACCGCGTGGAAGAGGGCAAGAAAAATTGGGTAAAGGTGATTGATGAATACTACCACCCCTTCAAAAAGGAACTAGACAAGGCCGATGCGGACATTAAAAAAGTCCAGATCAAAGATGAACCGGCCGGATTTAACTGTGATATTTGTGGCGCGCCAATGGTCATTAAGATGGGGCGCTACGGCAAGTTCTACGCGTGTTCGCGCTTTCCGGACTGCCGCAACACCAAGGCCATTGTCAAAAAAGTTGGGGTCACTTGTCCCAAGTGCGGCAAGGGCGATGTGGTTGAAAAGAAATCGAAGCGCAACCGGAAGTTTTACGGCTGCTCACGCTACCCGGAATGCGACTTTGTTTCCTGGGATAAGCCGATCGGCCGCTCCTGTCCCAATGATGGGCATTTTCTCGTTGAGAAGCGCTATAAAAAGGGGCTCGTCATCCAATGTCCAAATGGTGACTATAAGGAAGAGCCTAAGGAAACAGAGCCTATAAAATAAAGTTAAATTTGTGTAAATATCATCAAATCGATGCGGATTTGATGATATTCTTTGATATAAGCAATTATTTTTTTAGTAAAGGAATACCGGATATGCCAAAAAGTGTAACTGTAGTAGGGGGCGGCCTGGCCGGCAGCGAGGCCGCGTGGCAATTGGCCAAGCGCGGCGTGCCCGTTGACCTATATGAAATGCGGCCGCAGAAGATGACCCCGGCCCACCAAACGGGCAATTTAGCCGAATTGGTCTGCACGAATTCGATGCGGTCCAATCAGTTAGCAAACGCGGTGGGCCTGTTGAAAGAGGAGATGCGCCAGCTTGATTCCATCATCTTGGCGGCTGCGGATCAGACGCAAGTACCGGCCGGAGGGGCTTTGGCAGTGGACCGTGACAACTTTAGCGCGTACGTCACCCAGAAATTGCGTTCCCTGCCCAATGTGACTTTTCACGGGGAAGAAATCCAGCAATTGCCCCAAGAGGGCATTGCGATTGTCGCTACTGGTCCCTTAACCAGTGCGGCCCTGGCGGACCAGATTCAGCAATTTGCGGGTGCGCACAGCCTCCACTTTTTTGATGCGGCTGCGCCAATCATCGCTGCGGACTCAATTGACCAGGATATTATCTACAAAAAATCCCGCTATGATCGCGGCGATGCAGCCTACCTCAACTGCCCCATGAATCAAGAGGAGTATGAGCGCTTTGCTAACGAACTGGTGCACGCTGAAACGGCCGAGCTGCATGACTTTGAAAGTGCAGACGTCTTCGAAGGCTGCATGCCCATTGAGGTGATGGCCGCCCGCGGTGCCCAGACCATGCTGTTTGGACCGCTTAAGCCCGTGGGACTGGAGAATCCGCGTACTGGCAAAACGCCCTACGCCGTGGTGCAATTGCGCCAGGACAATGCGGCGGCTTCCATGTACAACATTGTTGGCTTCCAGACGCACCTCAAGTATGGTGAGCAAAAGCGGGTGTTTTCACTGATTCCCGGGTTGGCACACGCGCGCTTTATCCGTTACGGCAAGATGCACCGCAATACGTACATGGCATCGCCAGAAGTGTTAAACAACTGCTATGAGGCCAAGAAACAACCGGGGCTCTTTTTTGCCGGACAGGTAACGGGCGTAGAGGGCTACGTTGAAAGCGCCGGGAGCGGGATAGTAGCCGGCATTAATGCGGCTAGGGAATTTGCGGGCAAAGCACCTGTTGCCTTCCCCAAGATTACGGCGCTGGGGTCAATGGCCAATTATGTCACAACGACCAGCGTCAAGCACTTTCAGCCCATGAATGCCAGCTTTGCGTTGATTCCAGGACTCGAGGGCAAAAAGGTTCGCAACAAGCGCGAGCGCCACGTAAAAATCAGCGAGCGCAGCTTGGTGGAGCTTGCCCGCTTCAAAGAAGAAGAGTTAGACTAATGACAGCCGGTGAAAATGATGCGCTGCAGCTCTTCGTTTCGTACTTGCAAAACGAGCGCCGCTATAGCACGAATACAATCAGGGCCTACCAAACCGACCTGCTCGAGGCAAGGACGTTTTGGCAAGACAATGGCGACTTTAGGGGCTGGGTGAACGTGACCCGCCGCGACGTTGAGGTCTTTTTACAAGACCTTGCGCAAAGGCAGCTAACGCGAACTACGCAGGCACGCAAGATGTCGAGCTTGCGGTCTTTTTACCGCTTTTTAACCAGACGCAAGATCGTGCTTGTTGATCCAACGCAGACGATTACGCTGCGGACTAGGGAACACAGACTGCCGCAATTTTTCTACCCGACGGAGGTCAAGCAGGTCATCGCATCCCTGCAAGGCAGCAATCCGCTAACAATGCGCAACCTGGCAATGCTGGCCCTGTTTTATACGACCGGCATGCGGGTGAGCGAAGTGAGCGGGCTGCAGATCAGCCAGGTTGATCTGACTCTCAAGGTGATTCTGGTGCACGGCAAGGGCGGCAAGGACCGCTATGTGGCCTTCGATGCGCTGACGTCTACGGCGCTCAACAACTACCTTGACGGGGCGCGGGGGCAGCTTTTGGCTGACCGCGAGGATCCGGGAACGGTATTTTTGAATAGCCGCGGGGAGCCGTTGACGCCCCGGGGGATCGAATACATCACGCAGCGCGTGTTTACCAAGGCTGGTATCAACGGCAAGGTCCACCCGCACGAACTGCGGCACTCATTTGCGACCGCAATGCTCAACAACGGGGCCGACCTGCGCAGTGTCCAGGAGCTATTAGGACACAGCAACCTGTCGACGACACAGATCTACACGCACGTGACCATGAGTCACTTGCAGCAAAATTATGATCAGTTTTTTGCACGTAATGATAAGAAAGACGAGGCAACGTAATGACAACAATATGTTCAGTAAAGTTTAACGGCAAGACCGCAATCGCGGGGGACGGCCAGGTTACCCTGGGCGAAAAGGTAATCGCCAAGGCAAGTGCCAAGAAGATCCGCCGGATTTATCACGATCAGGTGGTTATCGGTTTTGCGGGTGGCGTGGCCGATGCCGTAAGCCTGCAGGAAATGCTTGAGGGCAAGCTCGAGGCCTTTAGCGGCGACCTGCGCCGTGCGGCCGTGGAGATGGCCCAGGCGTGGCGCAAGGACGCAACGCTGCAAAAATTAAACGCGATGCTGATTGCCTTTAACGAGCGGGACCTGCTGCTTATTTCCGGCAACGGCGAGGTGCTTGAACCCGATGAAAACGTTGTTGCAATCGGTTCGGGCGGCAACTTTGCCCAGGCGGCAGCAATCGCAATGACACGGCATTCCACGGGAATGGCGGCCGGGGAGATTGCCCGCGAGGCGGTTGAAATCGCATCGGGTATCGACGTCTTCACCGACAACCAAATAAACGTTGATGAACTTTAAAAGCAGGTGAAATTAATGGAAACAAAAACACCGAAACAAATCGTCAGTCTACTCAACGAGTACATCATTGGTCAGGATGAGGCCAAGAAGGCCGTTGCCGTTGCGCTCTACAACCGTTACCGCCGCATGCAGCTGCCACAGAAGATGCAAGAAGACATTACGCCCAAGAATCTGCTCATGGCGGGGCCAACCGGTGTGGGCAAAACCGAAATAGCGCGCAGGCTGGCACTAATTGTTAAGGCACCATTCGTCAAGGTCGAGGCCTTTAGCGGCGACCTGCGCCGTGCGGCCGTGGAGATGGCCCAGGCGTGGCGCAAGGACGCAACGCTGCAAAAATTAAACGCGATGCTGATTGCCTTTAACGAGCGGGACCTGCTGCTTATTTCCGGCAACGGCGAGGTGCTTGAACCCGATGAAAACGTTGTTGCAATCGGTTCGGGCGGCAACTTTGCCCAGGCGGCAGCAATCGCAATGACACGGCATTCCACGGGAATGGCGGCCGGGGAGATTGCCCGCGAGGCGGTTGAAATCGCATCGGGTATCGACGTCTTCACCGACAACCAAATAAACGTTGATGAACTTTAAAAGCAGGTGAAATTAATGGAAACAAAAACACCGAAACAAATCGTCAGTCTACTCAACGAGTACATCATTGGTCAGGATGAGGCCAAGAAGGCCGTTGCCGTTGCGCTCTACAACCGTTACCGCCGCATGCAGCTGCCACAGAAGATGCAAGAAGACATTACGCCCAAGAATCTGCTCATGGCGGGGCCAACCGGTGTGGGCAAAACCGAAATAGCGCGCAGGCTGGCACTAATTGTTAAGGCACCATTCGTCAAGGTCGAGGCAACCAAGTTTACCGAGGTGGGCTACGTCGGCCGGGACGTGGAGTCGATGGTGCGGGATTTGGTTAATGAGGCCGTCCGCATGGAAGAAAAGGACCAGTTTGACCGAATCCGCCCCCAGGCCGCGAAGGAGGCCAACAAGATTTTGGTGCGCCTGCTGGTTCCAGGCATCAAGCGCGAAAAGCGGGCCAATCAGATGCAGGAGCTGCAGGACATGATGTCGATGATGATGTCCGGCAAGCCCGAGGCCGATAACGGGCAGGAATCTGACCAGGAAGAGGTAACCGATGAGATTCGCAACGAACGGCTGTCCGTTTCTGAACAGCTGAACAAGGGGCTCCTGGAAGAGCGTGAGGTAACGGTTGAAGTCGAACAGGCGCCCAAGGTAAACCCGATGGAAAACGCGATGAGCCAGATGGGCGTCGACATGAGTTCGCTGCTTAATGGACTGGTTCCGAAGAAGCGCGTCAAAAGAACGCTGACGGTCAGGGATGCGCGTGAGCTCTTGATTCAGGAAGAGTCACGCAAAATGGTCGACTACGATGCCATCTACCAAAAGGCAATCGAGCGCACGGCCAACAACGGCATCATTTTTATTGATGAAATCGATAAGATTGCTGCGGGCAGCAAAAAGACTTCTGGCGAGGTGTCCCGTGAGGGGGTACAACGCGATATTCTGCCGATTGTTGAGGGTTCAACCGTGCAAACCAAGTACGGCCCGGTTTCCACCGACCACATCCTCTTCATCGCTGCCGGTGCATTCTCCGAATCCAAGCCCAGCGACCTCATTCCCGAACTACAGGGGCGCTTCCCAATTAGGGTCGAGCTAAACGCCCTGACCAAGGACGACTTTGTCAGGGTGCTGAAGGATCCGGCCGATTCGCTGCTTGAGCAGTACGTTGCCCTCATGCACGCCGACGGCATCAAGTTAGTATTTACACAAGAAGCCGTTGAACGCATTGCCCAGATCGCGTATGACGTTAACCAGGGAACGGACAATATTGGGGCAAGAAGACTGTCCACAATCTTGGAAAAATTACTTGAGGACGTGCTCTACGAGGGGCCCGACATGACAATGGGCGAAATAACGGTAACGGAATCATATGTTAATGAAAAACTTAGTGATATAATAACGAATAAAGATTTAACTAAGTTTATCCTTTAACAAAGGCGATGAAAAACATGGATTATACTATTAAGAATAGTTTCTTGCGGGTGGTCGTTTCAAGCAGGGGTGCCGAAGTCCAGAGCGTGAAAAGCCGGCACAGCGATTACGAATATATTTGGCAGGCCGACCCCGCTGTTTGGGGCAGACACGCACCGGTTTTATTTCCGATTGTGGGCAGGCTCAAAAATGACCAGTACACTTACCGGGGGAAGACCTACCACATGACGCAGCACGGGTTTGCGCGGGATATGGACTTTACGGTTGAACATCAAACTGATGAAAGCATTACCTTTCTGTTAACCGATACCGCGCAAACGAGGGCGGTCTACCCCTTCAAGTTTGAACTGCGCGTGAATTACAACCTGCTCAACAACCTGCTGGAAGAAAATTTCAGCGTCACCAACGCTTCCGCAGACACAATGATTTTTGGCATTGGCGGACATCCGGGCTTTAACCTCCCGGTCGATGACACCATTACCAAGGAGGACTTCTACTTTGCCACGCAGCCGTCGCTTGCCCGGGTGCAGATTCCCCTCAGTGGCGCGTTCTTGGATTGGTCCAACCGCTCGCTGGCATCGACCAACAGCCTGATTACGCTGAGCGACCACCTGTTTAAGAATGATGCGCTCATCTTCCAGATGAGGGGCCACGATAACCGCGTTTCGCTCCGGACGGACACCAGCAACTTTCACGTTAACGTCTGGCTGCGGGATGCCCCGTTTGTGGGCGTGTGGTCGCAGTATCCTAAGACCGCTGACTACGTCTGCATTGAACCCTGGTGGGGGATTGCCGACCGCAGCGATACCAGCGGCAAGCTGGAAGAAAAATACGGCATGAATCACCTCGAAGCCGGCCAAACCTTCACGGGCGGCTTCAGCATGGCCTTTCACGACCAGGATTAAAAAAAGCACGTAACGTGCTTTTTTTACTAGCCGCTTAATTAAGCAAGTCAGTACTTGCGAACTAATGTTCATATGACCTATAATATAAAAGCCAGCATTTGATTGCTGGCTGTATTTATTCTAGCTTACAATTTGTTGTGCTTCTTCTTGTACCAGTACCAGAGTCCGAACGGGATAATGTTTTCCTGGTGGTGGATGAGGCGCTTAATATTGCTGCGGTGCCTCGTGTAAAGAACAACCATGATGCAGCCGAGGATCACCTCAAGGTAAACGTCGTGAAAGAAAAAAGTCACGATAAAGATGAGGACAACTGAAATCAGGCTGGCAAGGCTGACGTACGAGGTGATGAAGACCAGGGGCAGAAAAATCAGGGCACAGATGCCGAAAAACTGCAGGTTGTAGCCCAAAAAGACCCCGGCACTGGTCGCAACGGCTTTGCCCCCCTTAAACTTGAGGAAGATGGAACAGGTGTGCCCCAAGATTGCCAGCCCACCGCAGACCAGAAGCAGGTACTTGGGGCCGGGCAGGTGCAATAGGCGGGGCAGACTAGTGGCCAGGGTTCCCTTGAGAACGTCAACAACCAGGACAAAGCTGCCCGCAAAGGGACCAAACACCCGAAACGAGTTCGTGGTGCCAATGTTGCCCGAGCCGTGATTGCGAATGTCTTCGGCGAAAAATATTTTGCCGATCACAACGCCCGTCGGGAACGATCCGATTAAGTATGCTAGAATAAATACCAGTATTAATTTTAGGTTGATCATTTGTATCCTACTCTCTTCATATCTAAGGCTATTTTAGCAAAGATTGGATGGGTTGAGGATTAAATTAAGTAAATGTTTCAAAACTGGAGGAGTTTATTTGGCTAAAGCAAATCAAAAAGAAAATTCTTATGATGACTCATCGATCCAGATTCTTCATGGCCTGGAAGCTGTCCGCAAGCGGCCAGGGATGTACATCGGGTCAACGGATATCCACGGACTGAACCAGCTGGTCTACGAGATTGTCGATAATTCGGTTGACGAGGCAATGGCTGGATTCGGTCAGGAGATTGACGTGACGATTCACAAGGATAACTCCGTGACCGTGCGTGACTTTGGGCGGGGTATCCCGACGGGCATGCACAAGTCGGGCCGACCGACAATTGAAGTCATCCTCACGGTTCTGCACGCCGGTGGCAAGTTTACCGAGCAGAACTACAAGACTTCCGGTGGCCTGCACGGCGTTGGTTCGTCCGTTGTCAACGCTCTGTCGAGTTACATGGACGTCAAGGTTGTGCGTGACGGCATCCTTTACGAAGAAGAGTTTAAAGACGGCGGCCATCCCGTTGACACGTTAAAGCGCTTGGGCAAGACCAAGGATGCGACCGGTACAACGATTACCTTTAAGCCGGACGAGAAGATTTTTTCTACGACCAAGTACAAGTATGAAACCATCCAGGAGCGCATTCGCGAGTCTGCCTTCCTCCTGAAGGGCGTCTGCTTTGAACTGACCGACGAGCGCGAACCGAGCCACCACGATACCTTCAAGTACGATGACGGAATCGAGTCCTTCGTGTCCTACCTCAACGAGGGCAAGGACACCCTGAGCGATGTCTTCTATTTTAACGGCAAGCAGGATGAGATTGAGGTTGAATTTAGCGGTCAGTACAGCGACGGCTATTCGGAAAACCTTGTCTCATTCGTCAACAACGTGCGCACTTCCGATGGGGGCACGCACGAGGTGGGGGCGCGAAGCGGATTTACCCGGGCCTTCAACGATTACGCCAAAAAGCAGGGCCTGCTGGGGAAAAAGGACAAGAACATTGACGGTTCCGACTACCGTGAGGGGCTCAGCGCCGTCCTGTCCGTTAAAATTCCCGAAGAGCTGCTTGAGTTTGAGGGGCAGACCAAGGGCAAGCTGGGCACGCCGCAGGCGCGGTCGATCGTGGATGCAATCGTCTACGAGCAGATGTCCTATTACCTGCTGGAAAATGGCGAACTGGCCCAGGAACTGGTAAAGAAGGCCCAGAGGGCGCGGGATGCACGTGAAGCCGCCAAAAAGGCTCGTAATGAGACCCGCAACGGCAAAAAACGGCACAAGAAGGAAGTGCTGTCCGGAAAACTAACGCCGGCCCAGTCACGCAACCCCAAGAAAAACGAATTGTTCCTGGTGGAGGGCGATTCTGCCGGAGGCTCCGCCAAGCAGGGACGCGACCGTCGTTTCCAGGCGATTTTGCCCTTGCGGGGCAAGGTCTTGAACACCCAAAAGGCCAAACTGCAGGACATCTTTAAAAATGAAGAAATCAACACGATGATATACACGATTGGTGCAGGTGTCGGTGCCGAATTCAAGGTTGCAGATGCTAATTACGACAAGGTAATCATCATGACGGACGCCGATGACGACGGTGCCCACATCCAGATTTTGCTGCTGACGTTTTTCTACCGCTACATGCGGCCGATGATTGAAGAGGGCAAGGTCTACATTGCGCTGCCGCCGCTCTACCGCCTGCAGAAGGGCCGGAATAAGAAGGTCCAGGTCAAGTACTCCTGGACCGACGAGGAACTGGCAGACGACGAAAAGAAAATAGGACCGGGCTACAGTCTGCAACGCTTCAAGGGTCTGGGCGAAATGAACGCCGAGCAACTATGGCAGACGACGATGAACCCCGAGTCCAGGATGCTGATCCGCGTCAAAATTGATGATGCGGCACTGGCCGAGCGGCGCGTAACCACGCTCATGGGCGACAAGGTTGCCGTCAGGAGAAAGTGGATTGAAGAAAACGTTAAGTTCAGAATGGGCGAGAACGCATCGATTTTGGAAGAAGAAAACGAGTAAAGGGGTCTTAGTTAATGGCTACAAATGAACGAATTCGTGAAATGCCGCTTGAACAGGTCATGGGTGAACGGTTCGGACGGTACTCAAAGTACATCATCCAAGAACGTGCCCTGCCGGACATTCGGGACGGGCTGAAGCCGGTGCAGCGCCGGATTCTTTACGCAATGTACCGGGACAACAACACCTATGACAAGCCCTTTAAGAAGGCGGCTAAGGCTGTCGGCAACATCATGGGTAACTTTCACCCCCACGGCGACAGTTCAATCTACGGTGCGCTGGTTCACCTTTCCCAGAACTGGAAGATGCGCGAAACGCTGGTCGAGATGCACGGCAACAACGGCTCGATGGACGGGGATGGTCCGGCCGCCATGCGGTATACCGAGTCACGACTCAGCAAAATCTCCAACATGCTTCTGACGGACATTGACAAAGAAACCGTCAACATGGTGCTCAACTTCGATGACACCGAAAACGAACCGACGGTTTTGCCCGTTCGCTTCCCCAACCTGCTGGTTAACGGCTCGACGGGCATCTCCGCCGGTTACGCTACGGAAATCCCGCCCCACAACCTGTCCGAGGTTATCGATGCAACAATCTACTTGCTCAAGAATCCGGATGCGACGCTTGAAGAATTGATGGGCTTCGTTAAGGGCCCAGACTTTCCTACCGGAGCAATCGTTATGGGTAAGGAAGGGCTGAAAGAGGCTTACCAGACCGGGCGGGGACGCATTCAGGTCCGGGCTAAGTCTGCGATTCAGGAAATCCGGGGCCACCGCGAGGAGATTGTTATTACCGAGATTCCCTATGCGGTCAACAAGGCCTTACTAGTCAAAAAAATGGACGAAATTCGCCTGAATAAGGAGATTGACGGCATTGCGGAAGTGCGCGACGAAACGGACCGACACGGCTTGTCAATTATGGTTGAACTGAAGAAGGGTGCCGATGCGCAGAACATTTTAAACTACTTGTTTAAAAATACCGAGCTTCAGGTGTCGTATAACTTTAACATGGTTGCAATCGACCACATGACGCCAATGCAGGTCGGCTTGAAGCACATTTTGTCCGCTTACTTAGAACATGAAACGGATGTGGTTACCAGGCGAACCAAGTTTGACCTGAACAAGGCCCAGAATCGTCTGGAAATAATTCAGGGTCTGATTCACGCAATGGACGTTCTTGACCAGGTAATTAAGGTCATCCGGGCATCCAAGAACAAGATGGAAGCCAAGAAAAACCTGGCGACTGAGTTTGACTTTACGGCCCGTCAGGCTGAAGCAATCGTGTCCCTGCAGCTGTACAGATTGACGAACACAGACGTGGATGCACTGGTTGCGGAGCAGGCCGAATTAAATAAAAAAGTTGCGCGGTACCAGGAATTGTTAGCAAATCCCAAAGCCCTGGAAAAGGAAATCATCGCGGAGTTGTCGGCAGTCAAGCGGGCGTTTGGCAATCCGCGGCGAACGGAAATATCGGGCAAAACCGCAAAGATTAAAATCAATGAAAAGGCACTGGTGGCGGACGAACAGGTGCGCGTTTTGATTAGTCGCGACGGGTACCTGAAGCGTTCTTCCTTGCGTTCCTGGCAGTCTAGCGATGACGCGGATAATGGGTTGCCGGACGGCGACGAGGTCGTTTACGAACAGACCCTGTCTACTTTGTCTAACCTATATCTGTTTACCAACCAGGGCAATGTCATCTATCGGCCAGTTAACGAACTGGTAGAAGCCAAGTGGAAGGAAACCGGGCAGCACTTGTCGCAAGAGATTGGCTTGAGCGGTGAGGAACAGATCATTCGCGTATTTACGTTTGACCGACTGGACACCGACCTTGACTTCCTTTTGGCAAGTAGCGACGGCTACATCAAGCGGCTTAAGCTGGCCAACCTGCAGCCGACACGAACATACCGCTCCCGCGCAATCACTGCAATGAAGATGAAGACGCAAGACAGCAGGGTAGTTCGGGTTGATCAGGCTGCTGTCGATTCGAAGGCCGAAATCATCTTGTTTACCCGTAATGCATACGCGGTTCGCTATGACCTGAGTGAAGTGCCAGAATTGGGGGCCAAGGCTGTCGGCGTTAAGTCAGTCAACCTCAAGTCCGGCGATGCGGTTGTGTCCTACGTCTTAGTTGAACCTGCCTATGTTGACGTGCTGCACGTGGGCCTGGTTACGCAGCGGGGGGCGTTCAAGCAGCTTAAGGCCAGCATCATCAACAAGGTTTCGCGCGCTAAGCGGGGCGTCCTCGTGCTGCGCGAACTGAAGTCTAAGCCGCATAGGATTGCCGCCTTGAGTGCATACGGGCAGGAACACGCATTGACGATAATTACCAGCAGCCGGAGGAGGATCAAGCTGCAAACCAGCGAGTACCCGCTGGGCGATCGTTATTCTAACGGGTCGTTCGTCGTTGACGTGACTAGCGACGGCCAACCGGTTGATTTAAAACTGGGTAGGCCGTTACCTTCAAAATAAAACAATATTTTATATAGTATTAGTGTGATTTAACTCTTAAAAATTATGAAAACGTTATATTAAAAACTGAAGTAAGCTTTGACACAGAGAGTTTTTTGATCAATAATAGCAAGTAAGTGAGGACATATTAGTGCTAAGGTAAGTGGGGCCATATTACTGCTAAGGATAGAAGGGGTTTTTATGCCTAAGACAAATACAATACTCTCAACAAAGTCTTTACATTATTTTTTGCAGCTAATTGACACGATGAACTATACCCAAGCGGCCCAAATTTTGGGGATTACGCAGCCGGCGCTGACGCAGCAGATCAAAAAACTGGAGCATGCAATCGGAACGCCCTTATTCGGTCAAATGGGGAAAAAACTCTATCTGACCGAGGCCGGCAAGCAACTGCAAACTGGAGCAATTAAGCTCATCGGCACAATCAACGCGGTTGTCAATGACATCCAGGAGTTTACCCAAGCGGATAAGGGCAATATTGCCATCGGCGTGCTGGAAAGCGTTGATTCTGAGTTGCTCCGGCGTTTCCTGGTTGACTTTAACCGTCAAACAGTGGGGATAACGATTAGCGTCAACTATTTCAACCACAAGGACTTGTGGTACAACCTTGATAACAATTTAATCGACCTGGCCCTTCTGTATATTCCTAAAGACACTAAAAAGAGCCAAATTAATTTACATAACCAGTACGAACACATGGAAGTCTGTGCAGATCAGTTGACCATTCTGACTCATGACACCACGCTGGAAGCCGGTGCGTCCTATCCGGCCGCAAAACTGATGGACAGAAAATGGGTTGCGTACCCGGATAGTTTCTACCTGACCCAATTAATGAAAGAAAAATTCGGCAGCAAGATTAACGCCAAGGATGGCCTCAAGGTACCACTGAGCTTTTCATCCAGTAGGCAGGTTGTAGCGACGGCCGAAGAGACTGACTACGACACATTTGTCAGCTACTCATACTACCGGCGCCACCGCGCCAAGATAAGCTTGACGCCGGTTCACCTGCAGGGCGACAGGAAGTTTTCGGTGTCGTTAATCTACCGGAAAGGCAAGGAAGACGTCCCCCGCATAAAAAAAATCCTAACTGAATTCAAAAAATTCTTGGAGAAATAAGCGCTATTCGTTAAACTAGATTTAGATTGATTTTATGGCATAAAAAGAAAGAGGAAAAATTTTAATGGAAAAAGAGTTAGTTTTTGGTCACCAGAACCCTGATACTGACGCAATTGGTACTGCGATTGCATACTCATACCTCCAAAACAAGCTGGGCTACAATACGGAGGCGGTCGCACTGGGCAAACCTAACGATGAAACCGCATTTGCCCTAAAGAAGTTTGGTTTTGAAGCCCCCCGGGTTATAAAAACTGCTGCTAACGAAGTAGCAAAAGTGATGCTGGTTGACCACAACGAACCGCAGCAAAGCGTTGCCGACATCGACAAGGTTGAAGTAACGCACGTTGTTGACCACCACCGGATTATGAACTTTGATACAAGCATGCCGCTGTTCTATCTTGCCGAGCCGGTAGGCTGCACGAGCACGATTATGTGGAAATTGTACAGGCAGTTCGGCGTAGAAATTCCCCAAAATATTGCTGGAATTATGCTTTCTGCAATTATATCGGACACGCTGCTGCTGAAGTCGCCGACCACCACGAATGACGACAGAAAAGCCGTCGAGGCGCTGGCCCAAATCGCCAGGGTTGATTACCAAAAGTACGGGCTGGAAGAACTGAAGGCCGGTACCAATATCGCAGGCAAGTCGGAAGAAGAGCTGATTGACCTTGACGCCAAGAGCTTTGATTTAAACGGCCAGAAGGCCCGCGTAGCCCAGATTAACGTCGTTGACCTACCGGAGGCAATGGAGCGCAAAAAAGCCTTCTTGAAGGCCATGAATGCCGCTTCTGAGGCCGAAGGATATGACTTGTTTATGCTCCTCATAACCAACGTCCTGGACTCCAACTCAACTGCATTGGTTGTGGGAACAAGCGCAGCCCAGTCTGCGTTTGAGCGGGCCTTCGGCACGATAAAAGATGCGGAAATCAGCTTACCGGGCGTGGTATCGCGCAAGAAACAGGTAGTGCCACAACTGACCGATGCATTTAACTAGCAGATAACAAAAAACGAGGTAGCTAACTAAGCTTCCTCGTTTTTTGTTGAAATTAGTCTTTATTGATTTCCTTGGTCAGTATAATGAAAGATTTGCAGACGCGCTCGGCCTTTTCGGCAGGCATCTTTCTTAATTCATTAACAACCTTCTTAATGAATACAGGCGTATTATCCTGGTGACCCTCAACCTTGACTTCCTTGAAGCGGTATGCGTTCATGATAATATCTGGCGTAGTAGTGTTAAGGGCCCTTGCAATCGAGTCAAGCTTTTGAATACTGATGTTCTGATTTTTTGTCCGCTCAAGACGCGAAATAAAGTTCACGGACAAGTCACTCAGTTCAGCAAGATCCTCCTGGGTCAGCTTTTGCTCACGACGACGACGGCATATTTCTTTTCCTAAATTTATACTCATGGAATAAATTCAACCTTTCTAAAAATAACCTTAACCCTATAAACTGACGGAAACAGTCATAGTGTCAAATAATAAAAATAGCGTATAAAACAATTAATTTCAACTAAAACTTAAAAGAAAGACAGAAATCGGAAGAATTGTTTTAAATATATACCCCATGGATAGTATTGTAAGCTAAATACACAAAAAATTAAATAAAAATGCACTAAAAAAATAAGACTAAAATAAAAATATAAAAATTGGCAAATATTATTTTGAGCGGTGTAAGTACCTGTTATGATTGCTAATACAAAGCAGACCTACAAAACTATTAATAAAATATTACCAATATATAAATTTAGGTTAAAAAATACACTTATTTAAATTATTGCTGAAATTAATTTAAGCATTCAATTAATAAATCATTTTCATTTGATTAGCTAAAGTTAATAAATGATTTAATTGTGGGCTCAATTAGCCGAATTCTCTTGAGAGCACCAAAGACAAAAGAATACTTGCCAGGCGATTAATAAATTATAGCTAGCTGTGCAATCTTTTCATTGCGCGCCAGCGGAAAGGGATAGGATAGGCGGTAGTGACAAGCATTCCTCAATAACTTCGTATAATATATATTATGTAAAGTTAAGCTGTAACCAATCGTATTGCTGCCGCGGCAAGGCATGGGTTGCCAGTGAACAATCCACGTTAAGCAGCAATCCGGTTCAGCGTAAACACGCACAGTTTTGCTCTTCCTATTGCATTTTATTGCATTGGACCGGTCCCAGGTGCGGGTAGTTATATGCCCATCCGCGGTTAAATTCACGCCAGATGACACTGCCAGGCACTAAATACAGTTCATCACAATAACTGGACACGGACAGCTGACGTGGACTTTTTGGCGGCGTTAAATTATTTTTAGGTGTAAAGGTGTCCCATGGTCGCATCTAACACGCCAACCGGATTTGCAGCATGCGTTGGCGGGATTCATCAACACATAACACATCAAAGTTATGTCGCCAGCAGCCAATTGCACGCTAAGTCGTGTGGCTGGGACAGGCACAGGCAGAAAGCACAAGCAGCTGAATTTGATCTGGCAACTAAAGAAATTCTGACTAGAAATCGGCTGTATTGCGCACGGCCGATTATAATTTTATAACGGGTGCTCAACCAGGTTTAAGTCTTTTTCTATCATTAAAACTATAATTTTAATGATAGGTAAATGTAAGGCCCTGCATGGATTTGCGAGCTTTCTTGCCGTGATTTCATGCTTGGGTTTATCGTTTAACTTTTAAATTTTTTGCCGTAATTTTAATAATTCATAATCTTATCAATTCATGTCGATGCTAGTCCCAATAATTCTGTATGCTGGCAGAGCTCATGTGTCCAAATTTGGGAGCAGCAATTGTGCTTGGAGCAAAAGCAAACTTGGTCGCTGTGCCATTGTTCGCTATTCAGCAGCCATAACCGGCATGCCTGCCGCTCGCTTGGCTTCACTGCTTATAAAATTTATTTTAACTTACGCCAAATGCTGCTGCTTTAGACCGCGGGTGACTGGTCCCCCTCTTCGTCCCCTCCTGCTCTTTTATAAAGCAAATCCAAACATACATTCTATTTTTACTTTATAATTAATAAGACAGCAACATTGCAATTAGGAGAATGATAAACATGGAAACCAAAAAGTACCTTGATCTTATTGAAGAAGAATTGCGCAAAATGCCGGATTTTGTTAAGGAATACAACTTCGGGTCTAACCTTTCCCTCACCACCTCCTACCAGTACCTGACTGAAATAAGGCGCTTTTTTGACTGGCTGCGCCAGGAGTCGATTTCCCCTGCCCCAGATAACAAGCACATCGAGACAGCAACGCTGGCCAACCTGCACCGCAACGATATTATGCTCTATATCAACTACCTGGGTCACGTCAAGAACCAGCAGGGCCACCTCAACGCGCCAACGACAATCAACCGCTCGATCAACGCACTGCGTTCGCTCTTCAAGTTTTTGACCATCACAGCCGACAACAATGAGGGTCAGCCCTACTTTGAACGGAACGTGATGCTGAAGATTGATTCGCTTAACAATACGAAGACGCTCAACTACCGTGCGCACATCCTCGAATCGCACATGTATGTTGGAAAACTGAAGTACCAGTTCTTGGACTTTATTACCAATGATTATGAAAAAAGCTGCAACAAACATGCCCTGCCGGCGTTTAGGGTCAACAAGGAGCGTGACCTGGCAATCGTTGCACTGATTCTCGGGACGGGCATCCGGGTTTCTGAATGCGCCGGGGTCAACGTGGCCGACCTTAACTTGAAAAAGGCGCTGCTTGACGTGACCCGCAAGGGCGGACAGCGTGACAGCGTGCCGATTGCTGAATGGACGCTGGATTACATTCGGGACTACCAAAAAGTCCGCAGGCAGCGCTATGCGGCTTCTAAAAAAGAAACGGCCTTTTTTCTCACTAGGTGGCACGACCAGACCAAACGAATGACCACCAACGCAATCGAAAAAATGGTTAACAAGTATTCCGCTGCCTTCGGTCATCCGCTCACGCCCCATAAGCTGCGGCACACGCTTGCCTCTGAGCTCTACAGCGTGACCAAGGACCAGGTGCTGGTTGCGCAGCAGCTCGGTCAAAAAGGCACTTCAGCAACCGATCTCTACACGCACGTTGACCAGAGCAAGCAGCGTGCGGCCTTGAACGAAATTGCGGCAAGTGACGGCGATGATGCAGCAAACCTAAAAAGCAAATAAAAAACACTGGCTTTTGATGTAAACCCCAAGATTAAACAAATTTTGAGGCCATATCATTCGCCGGTGTTTTTATTTACAATTCTTTCAGTCAAACCTGGTCTGCCAGTTAGGATCGTTACTGGCATCAAAGCACATCCTAATTTCCTCTTTGCTGTTTCGTTGAAGGGAAAGCGGGGGTAAGTGGTCATAATCGAAGTAGCAGCACGCGCTGGTTTCGCTGTTTTGGCCAAAAGTGCCACCCAAATCGCTGCACAAAAAGAAAATATTGCAGACGTTGATTGCCCGTGTAACCCTATTTTCGTTGTGAATATTAGTGTTGTGATTGCATATTGCAACCACGCGGTCTACCGCAATATCATGGCCGGATTCTTCGCGGGCTTCCTTAACGCAATTATCCTTGACAGACACGTTGGGCTCGCACCAGCCGCCGGGCAACGACCACCGCTCATCCGTCGTTTCGCGGACCAGTAGAATCTTCTGGTCTCTAAAAATCGCGGCTCTGGTTCCTAACTTGGGCGTCTGGTAGCCGTCTTCGCTGCTAAAAAGGTGCCTGACCTGCTTTAGTGGCAAGCCCGTCTTTAATGTCATCATTTCCGTTGCAATTGCCCTAATACGGGCATAGCGCTCCCGGTCGAAGCGATCATGGCCATACTCAAGTCCGTTTTGCGCCAGACTTTGCAATTCAACTGCCCAGTTAGTAAGGCGATCCTGTTCTTTCATTAATATCCTCCCTAACCCTTTTACGTACTAAAAGCCCTTGCCGTTTTGGGTCAGGTCAATCTTGTCGATGTCAATCATCCAGCCAATGGCCAGCGCTTTTTCGCCTAAGTGTGTGGCAATTACGGGGCTGAATTGCGTGAGCGAAATATTCTGCTCCGGGAAATTTTCCTGCAGAAAGGCCTTGGCCTCTTCAACCTGGCTGCTGTCATTGGAATCAATGATGAACAGCTTTATCTTATCCTTGTACGGGAGCACAGTGATTTTATCAAGGGTGAGACTCTTGATTTTGGTGAAGGCCCGTTTCATCGACCGAATTTTGTCGAACGCAACGATATTGCCGTCTTTGAACGTCAGGAGCGGCTTAATGTTCAGCATGGAACCGATAAAGGCGCTTGCATTGCTCAAACGGCCGCCGCGACTCAAGTTTTTGAGGTCATTGACAACAAAGATTTCATCGATTGTCGACCTGATTTGTTCGAGGCGTTTAAGTATATCGTCCAGCGCAACCCCATTCTCAATCATCCGGGCAGCGGCTAGCACCAAATTCCCCTGCAAGCGGACGGTCATCTGCGTGTCGATCGGGTGCAGGTTGTACTTAGGCGTATTCTGGGCGATATTGCATAAGGTCTGGTAGAAGCCGGAGATTCCGCTCGATAGGGTAATTGCGATGATGGCTTCGTACCCTTCATCGTGCAGCCCATCAAAAAGATGAATCAGATCGCCCATGCTCGGCTGCGAGGTTTTGGGAAAAGCCGCCCCCTGCCGTTGTATCTCAAAAAGCCGCTCGGAAGTAATGTTAACGCCCTCTAAGTATTCCTTGTTTCCGATGATGATTGGAATCGGCACAACAATAATGTTATTATCCGCTGCCTCTTGTTCGCTTATAACGCTAGTACTATCCGTAACTAATGCAATTTTCATCTAATTAACCTTTCGCTTGTACGTGCAATATAGGGAAAATTATAGCATAAAAAAACAAGCGATTCGACTACTTGCTTAAATTGAGTTTTCCTCTTTGATTTTTTGAATTAGTTTATCAAATACACGGTTAAAGCCGCCGATCTCCTGCTGGGAAAAGTCACCCATCATTTTTTCTTCGATGGCTGCAAGAACCAGTCTCAATTCTGCTGCCTTCATAAGACCCTCGGGGCTTAGTGCAACCGACTTGCTCGAATCGGTTGCAGAACGGGTGACGCAGATGAGGCTGCGCGTCTTTTTCTGCTGGAGCTGTCTGCTTAACGTTGACAACGATATCTTCAAGTCACCGGCTAGGTTGCCCATTTTGAGGGCGGTGTTTTTGGTCTGATAAAAGTAAAGCAGAATCCGCGTTTGGGACATGTTAAGTCCACACCTGCGGGCAATTTCCTTTTTGATATTTTCTGCAACTAGGTTAAAAGATAAAATATTCATTTTGCTACCTTTTCTCGCTTTGGCGTGAAACAATCGCTTGCGCCAATACCTTGATTATTAATTTTTGCTTATGAAAAATTGCATCAATAACCATTAATCTATATTATCAGTATAACAGCTTTAACCGGTTGTTTGTCAATAAAATCTTGCTTAATTAATATATGAATAATGGTACTCTTTTTTAAGGTCACAGGGGCAAGAGTCTCCTTATACTTATTGCCTAATAATTGCTATAATAGAAGTTATTAGTTGAGGTGATTATTTATGGCATTTGATGGATTATTCATTCATAGCCTTTTAAACAGTATTAAACCAATTGTAGTAGACGGACGTCTTGCTAAAATTTACCAGCCCTTCGAGTATGACTTAGTGTTGACGTTTAGAAAGGAACGCAAGAACTACCAGCTGCTTATTTCTGCTAATCCGCAGTCGCCCAAGTTATACATAACCAAGCAGGCAATCAGCAATCCAGACAAGGCTCCGACCTTCGTCATGGTGCTGCGCAAGTACCTCGAGGGGGCGGTCTTACAGTCAATCAGGCAAGTTGGCGTCGACCGAATCGTCAACTTTTACTTTAAAACCCGCAACGAGTTGGGGGATCAGGTCCAACTGGTGCTGTCCGTAGAGTTAATGGGCCGGCACAGCAACGTTATCCTTTATGATAAAACCAGCGGCCACATCATTGATTTGCTCAAGCGAATCAATCCGGAGGAAAACCGCGTGCGGCTTCTCCTGCCTAAGGCCAAGTATGAGCTTCCCCCCCTTACGCCGGGAATCAACGGCTTTGAATTGAGCCAAACAGAATTTGACCAGCGGCGGCGTTCTAATAGTCCGGGTGAATTTGCACGCGCAGTGAACGGCCTTGACCGCGACGACCGCGACGAGCTGTTGGGCTACTTAAAAGACGATTATTCTTACGCCTCGTTTAAGACTTTTATGGGTCAGTTTAACAAGGACGGTGCCTTTGTTTTAAGAACGCCTGATAACAAACGCAAGATTTTCCCCTACCTGCCCTACCACCTCGACTTGGTCAAGGAAAGTGCCGACCCCAACATCAACCATGCACTGGAACAGTTTTACCTCGAACAGTCAAATAGCGCTTGGGTAAAGCAAAAGGCGGGTTTAATCGAGCGTGTGGTCAAGAACGAACAAAAGAAGCTGTCCCGCAAGGTGGTCAAGCTTCAAAAACAGCTCGTTCAGGCAGAAAATTCGGAAAGCTATCGTGTCTGCGGCGAATTAATCAACGCCAACCTGGCGCAGATTAAGCCGGGGATGACGGAAGTGAAGCTGCCCAATTATTACGAGGACAACAAGCTGATGACAATCAAGCTCGATTCAGCCCTGTCCCCCGCCCGCAACGGACAAAAGTATTTCACCAAGTACAAAAAGCTGCGCGATTCGATCAAGCACGTCAAGGAGCAGATTGAACTTGCTAAGACCTCCCTGGACTACTTTGATTCAATCCAGACGGCGATTGATAACGCGGATCCCCAGGACATTGACCAAATTAATGATGAGTTGGTCAATCAGGGCTATCTTGGGCGGCCGCAAAAGCAAAAGCGCCGCAAGAAAATTACGGAACGAAATCTCAACAAGTTCCGCTTATCCACGGGCAAAATCGTCCTGGTTGGCAAAAATAATTATCAAAATGATTGGCTGACGCTGAAAAAGGCCAATAAAACCGATATGTGGTTTCACGTCAAGAACATACCCGGTTCACACGTAATCCTGCAAGACCCCCAGCCAACGCCGGCAGAGATTGCTGAAGCAGCCGAAATCGCGGCCTATTTTTCCAAGGCCAGGAATTCCGCGCACGTGCAGGTCGATTACATCCAAGCCAAACGGGTCAAAAAGCCGGGCGGCGCCAAGCCGGGCTTCGTGATATATACCGGGCAAAACTCGATTGAAGTTACGCCAGAAAAGGAACGTGTTCTGAACAAAAAAGTAGAATAAAAAGAGGATGCACTTCAACGTGCATCCTCTTTTTTTGCAGAAATTAAATTTTAAACCGGCTGGGTTGTCAGCGAAAGTGATTCCAAAACCGCCAAGATCAGTTCCGTTGTTTCAACGCTGGAAAAGACCGGCACGTGAATGCTCAGGGCCTCGTCCCTGATTCGAATCGCATCGCCACTCGCCGTATCAGACAGGTCGGTAATGTTGATGACCATGACAACCTTGCGCTGGCGAATTTTTTCGAGCAGGTTGCTGGAACCGCTGTGGACCTTGGTTACTACACCCGTTGTAATCCCCGCTTCCGCCAGAACGTTGGCTGTTCCTTCCGTTGCAACAATCTTAAATCCCAGCCGGTAGAAGCGCTGGGCCAGTTCCGTAGCCCTTTTTTTGTCTTTGTCACGAACAGAAATAAAGATTGTTCCGTAGCTGGGGATCAAAAGGCCGCTTGCCTCGTATCCCTTGTACAGCGCCTTGGTCAGTTCGGTGTCGCGACCCATAACGGAGCCGGAGGACTTCATCTTCGAGTCAAAGGTATTGTCGCTGTTGTAATTGACGTAGGAAAAGACCGGCATCTTGACGTAAATAAAGCCGCTGGAATGCCACAACCCGGTCTTATAACCGAGACTAGCCAGGTTGTTGCCCATCAAGACTTCCGTGGCACACCTTGTGATGTCCTTGTCCAGCGCCTTGGACAGAAATGCAACGTTGTGCCCCGCGTAGGGCTTGATCTGGAGCAGGTAAATATTCTTGTTGACGGTTAAAAAGTGTAGCGTAAAAATTCCCCGCATTTGAACCCGTTTGATCAATGCGACCGCGTACTCGGTGAGGAGCTTCTTGCCCGCCTTAGAAAGGTTCTGCGGCTTAAAAACGGCGATCGAATCCGACGCGTGGGAGCCGGTCTGTTCTAGGTGTTCGATAATTCCGGGAAGTGCCACGTCCTTGCCATCGGAAATCGCCGTAATTTCATACTTGTTGCCCTCGATAAAGTGTGACAAGGAAACTTTTGATAATTGATTTTCCTCAAGGTACTTCTCTAAAGCGGGCTTATCATAAACAACGGCTGACTTCTGCTTGACCCCCTGGTTGTTGAAGCCGCCAACCAAAATGGGAAAGCCGTGCTGGGTGATAAAGTCCTGGAGTTCCTTTTGGTCGACAGTCGTCAGGAGGGGATTTTGCTTGAGCGCCTTGAGCGGCGACGATAACACCTGGTCAATCTTGTCCTTGGCGTTGACGCCCTGGTTACCGAAGACGTTGAGCCCGTTTTCGATCAGCTTCTTGCTCAGTGCATTGACCTCCTTGCCTGAAAACTGCACTAAAACGTCCCTTATTCCCTCTTTTGCGGCAATATCAAGGATATTCTCAAGCGTGATGGGCTCAAAGTATACCTTGTCGGCACGGCGGTAGCTGGTGGCAACAGATTCATCATTATTGGACAGCAGCACAGTGGCATAATTATTATTATGTAAAGTATCCAGTGCGTGGCTAATCATATAGTCAAATTCATTGGTTACAGATACCTGGAGCGGCAGCATGCCGATGACCAGGACCTTTTTGCTATTGGCGGCCAGTCCGACAGATTCGTCCTGGACGCCAAACGCGGAGTAATAAGCGTGCACCTGCGGCTGAACCGTGCCCGCCGAGCCGTCAATTTGCAGGTAAGCCGGCTTAAGGTGGGCTTTTTCAAGCTGCTTCTTCAATGCCACCATATTTATTTTGGTCATGCCTGAAATCAGCTGGTTGCTAAAGCCGCGTGCCTTGGCTTCCGCGAGCAGGCCATCGTCGGCCTCGCCTTCACTCAGCCGCGTGCCAATCTTGACGATGTGCTCAAGCTTTTGGTAGTACACCGGATTGATGTTGATTAGCCGCTGCAGTTCGTGGTAGTCAAACCCAGCGGAAATTGCAGCCAAAAGTCTGACCAGGTGCAACTCGTCGGGGTGCAGAAGGTCCGCAGCGATTTCCGCTTTTTCCTTGACCTCTTCATTCCTAAAGGCGGTCAATCCCATCTTAATGTTCACCGTTGAGCTGATGCCCTTTAAGAAGGCGGCCTCGAAGTTGCGTCCCACTCCGATTGCTTCGCCGCTTGCCTGTACCCTGCTGCTTAAGTCGTAGTGGTTGCTGCCGGACTGAATCAATGACCAAAATGGCATCCTGATTGCAACCTTGTCAAAGGTTGGTTCGATCGCGGCCGATAGGCCCGACATCGGATCCTTGATCTCGTTTAGCCCGTACCCCACGGCCACCTTGCTGACAATATAGCCCGCACTGTAGAGGCCAATTCGCTGCGCCCAGATTGCGCTCCTGGTCAGGCGCGGCTGAATAGTTAAGATTTTTACCGCAAACTTCGTTCCCTGGTGCTTGACTGCGAAGTGAATATTTAGGATGCCCACTATTTTGAGACTGGCAGCAATTTTTTGGGCAACTTCACGAATCATCTGCACCTGATCGTTGTTCAGCGTTAAGGCCGGAAGCACGGCCGCGGAATCACCGGAATTAACGGCAACGGATTCAATCGTGTCCGCCAGGTTGGTAAGGACAACGTTGCCGTTATTATCACGGATAACATTGACAATAACTTCGCCCCAAGCGGACAAGTCTTCGGTCAAGTGGTAGCGCGTGGGAACAAAGTCTTCGCTCTGCCGTTCCTTTTTGATGTAGTCGACCACGTCTTGGGCGTGATCGAAGACCTGCTGCTCGTTATGCAGGTAGCGTCTCTCCTTGATCACAAGAACAGGAAAAGCGACTTGCGCAGTCAGCTGCTCTTTTAGGTTTGCCGGCGCGAAGTCGGACAGATTCCAGTAGCGATTGATGTTAATGTCGTTTTGCTCCAAAAAAGCGGTCATTTTCTGGTGCGTGTTAATCATGAGCGTCTGCTCGTTTAGGGTTAAAAGACGAATGCCCATCTGCTGCAGAATGCCATCGCGCACTAGTTCGCGGGTGACCTTCAGCCCCATGGTTGACCCGTAGGCCGGAATAATCGCATTGGGTTCCTCCATGCGGATTATTCGCTTGAGAAAGTCAAGCGTCATGGGTTCCAGGTAAACGGTCACTCCCGGCTGCTTGTCGGTTGAAATAGTTGCCGGATTGGGGTTGACCAGGATGACTTGAATATCTTCTTCAAGGAGGGCCTTGATCGCGTCCACGGTTAGTACATCAGTTTCAGAGACGTTGCCGATGAGGGTCGGTCCCGAACCGATGAGCAGCACTTTATCCAAATCTTTTTCTAAGGGCATTTTTTACACCATCATCTTTATAAAATCATCAAAAATACTGAGGGCATCGAGGCTGCCAGGAGCCCCCTCGGCGTTAAACGCCGTCGCAATCAGCTTGTTTTTCTTGTTGCTGAAGCCGGCGAGGAGCTCGCTATGCATGTCGTAATAAGCCCGCTCCATTTCCAGGTGGACGCTATTGGGCAGCACCAGGCGGTCAATATTCATCGCCACCTGCCATATTTGGTTTGAATTCTGTTCAATCACCGGGTAGTTGGTGCCGTTAAAGGCTGCAGGCAGGCCCACCAGTTCGAGGTGCAGGTAATCACTGAGTGCCAGGAAGCCCAGACCAATCCCCCAGATGGGGTACTGCTTGTAAAAGGCATCCAAAATAGGCTTAAGGTCATCCCTGACTTCCTCGACTTTTCCGGGACCGCCGGAGATAATTATGCCTTCTGGCCGCAGGTTCTTGATATCGGGAACGGCGACGTTATATGGCAGCACAGTCGCATTAATCTTTCTTAGCGACAATTCGCGCAGCATCGAATGCTTGAGTCCCAGGTCAATGATTGCGACGGTCTTGCCCACGTTGGGGGCAGCGTAGGCATTTTTGGTGGAAACGGCCGCCGACTTGTTTTTGGGCAAGACGAGCGCCCTGATCTGGTCAAAGGCGTGTTCATCGTTTGTATCCATGATTGACGCCTTGATCACCCTGTTTTCGGTCAAGCAGTGGACCAGCGCACGCGTGTCAACATTATATATTGCCGGAATCTTTTTTTCCTGCAGGAAGGAGTCCAGGTCCTGAAAACTGTTGCTGTCCGAAATGTTTCTGGCCACATCGTTGGCAATTATCCCCTTGACCGTCGGGGTTATGCTCTCATAATCGATTGCATTAATTCCGTTGCCCCCAATCATCGGGGTGGTAAAGACAAGAATCTTGCCCGCGTTGGTCGGGTCGGTCAATGCCTCCTGGTAGCCAAAGTTGCCCGTTTGGACCGCCAATTCGCCCGTCGAAATAATCGAGGAGCCGAGCCCCTCACCGGCATAGGAGCTGCCGTCTTCAAGAATCAAATATCGTTTCATTTCTTCACTTTTTTCCCCTTAATTCGGCTAGCCGCTGCGCAAAAATGGCGGGTGGAGCAACCTTGAATTCATACCACTCGCCGGTACGCGGCTGGGTGAAGCCCAGGACCTGGGCGTGCAAAAACTGCCCGTTGCCCCTGAGGGTGCGGTGGGGCCCGTACAACGGGTCGCCCGCAACGGGATGACCGATATAGGCCAGATGAACCCTGATTTGGTGCGTGCGGCCGGTTTCCAGCTGGCAGCGAATCAAGCTATAGCCGGCAAATTGCTCCAGCACCGTGAAGTGGGTGACCGCCTCCTTGCCATTTTCAACCACCGCCATTTTCTTGCGGTTATGGTGATCGCGACCAATCGGAGCATCAACCACGCCCGACTCTTCGCTGAAATTGCCGTGCACGATTGCCAGGTACTGCCTCTTGTTTCTTTTGTGCGCCAGCTGCGACTCCAGGCTAACCCGTGCCTGTGCATTTTTGGCAACCATTAATAAGCCCGAAGTATCCTTATCAATCCGGTGGACTATTCCAGGGCGAAAGCCCTCGGGACTTTCCGCGAGACTTTTCGTATGGTAGAGCAGTGCGTTGACGAGGGTGTGGTCCGGGTGCCCCGCAGCCGGATGAACGACCATGCCCTGGGGCTTATTGACTACGAGGACATCATCGTCTTCGTACACAATATCAAGCGGGATGTCTTCCGGAACCACGGCCAGGGGCTTAAGCGCGGGCACAGTAACAAAAACGTGATCGTCCTTTTGCACCTTGTACGAAACCTTCGTGCTCTGACCGTTTACCAGAATATTCTGCTCCTTGACCAGTTCCTTAATGCGTGTGCGCGATAGTGAACTGACCAGGGCGGTCAGCACCTTGTCCAGCCTGCCCTCTTCGTCATTAATGATAAATTCGTATTTAGTGGCCATCTGTTTCTTTACCCTCGTCAAATAAAAGCAGGTACACAAAGACAAGGACAATGCCCACGCTGATGGCTGCATCCGCTATGTTGAAAATATTGAAACGGACAAAGTCGACCTGAACCATGTCAATGACATACTTAAGGTGGATGCGGTCGATCAAGTTGCCGATAATTCCACCCAAAACAAGGGACAGGCCAAAGTTGAACAGCCTGCTCCTGTATTTTTTATTAAATAAGTAATAGAGGCACGCAAAAATGGCCACTGCACTGATAATGTAGAAGAACCACATCTGCCCCGTGAGTATGTTCCAGGCCGCCCCGTCATTTTGCACATACGTAAACGAAAAAACGTGCGGGATAACCTGGTGTACTTCGCCCAGGCTGTAGTTGTGCGCAATGAAATTCTTCAGCGCTTGGTCTGCGGTTACAACTGCCAGGGAAATAATTAAGTATAAAATCTGCATAGTAAAATTTAGAATAGACCGCTGATCTTGCCGTTGTTATCGATGTCGATGTCGAGTGCTGCTGGGTGCTTAGGTAATCCCGGCATGTCTAAAACACTGCCAGTTGTAATTACGATAAAGCCCGCACCATTCTTTAGGCTGGCACCCTTAACGTGCAAGCAAAAGTCGGTCGGTGCTCCCAGCTGCTTTTTGTCATCGGTAAACGAATACTGCGTCTTGGCGATGATGACGGGCAGCTTATCCTTTCCCATCTTCTCTAGTTCGTGAATGTCTTCCTCTGCCTGGGCAAAATATTCAACGCTTGCGGCGTGATAGATCTTTTCTGCCACCTTTTCAATCTTGGTCTTAACTGAATCCTGCTCGTGGTAAATGGGAGTCAGGCTTGCTTGACCTGAATCGGCCAGGTCGACCACGGCTTGTGCAGCGGCGACGCCACCCTCTGAGCCCTCTTCGTGGTAGTCAACAACAAAGGCGTTAAGTCCCTGCTCTTTGACTAGCTCCTGCAGGAGGTTGAGTTCCTTGGCCGTATCGGTTGCAAAGTGATTGATTAAAACGATGACGGGCACGCCGTAGTTGCGCATGTTGTTCATGTGCCGCTCCAGGTTTTTGAAACCCGTCCGCAGTGCCGCGAGATTTTCCTGGTCGAGGTGGGCGGTTGTGCCTTCCGCCTGGTACTTGAGTGCCCGAACGGTTGCAACGACAACGCTTGCATCCGGTTTCTTTTCCAGGTGCTTTGAAACAAAGTCCATAAACTTTTGTCCGCCCAAGTCACTGCCAAAACCGGCTTCCGTCAGCACGTAGTCACCCAGGTGCAGGGCCAGGTTGGTGGCCATGACAGAGTTAGCGCCGTGCGCAATATTGGCAAAGGGGCCGCCGTGAACCAGCGCGGGCGTATGCTCAATCGTCTGAACCAAGTTGGGCTTGAGCGCATTGCCCAGAAGCGTTGCAATCGCACCTTCAAAGCCGAGATCCTTAACGTAAACCGGTTGGTCGTCCCTCGTGTAGCCGACTAGCATGAGGCCAATCCGCTTCTTGAGGTCATCGATATCGCGGGCCAGACAGAGAATCGCCATCAATTCGTTTGCTACCGTAATTGCAAAGCTTGACTGGTGCTCAACGCCGTTGAACTTGGAGCCCTGGCCAACTGTAACGCTGCGCAAGCTGCGATCGTTAACGTCGATTCCGCGTTTTAGCAAAATCCGCTCTGGATCAAGGTCGAGCTCGTTGTCCTGGTAGATATAATTATCGACCAAGGCGGCCAGCGTATCAATAGCGGCGGTTAACGCGTGCATATCGCCCGTAAAGTGCAGGTTGATGTCTTCCATCGGAATCACCTGCGCCCGTCCGCCACCGGTGGCGCCCCCCTTTAGTCCAAAGACCGGACCCATCGAGGGTTCACGCAAGGCAATCACCGTTTTACGGTGGAGCCGGTTATTAATCGCATCCCCGAGACCAATTGTCATCGTTGATTTGCCCTCGCCGGCCGGAGTGGGCGAGATTGACGTGACCAGGATCAGCTTGCCTAAGTGCCCGTTGGCAAGGGTCGACTTGATCGCTTGCCAGTTCACCTTGGCCTTGTCCCGGCCATAGGGTTCAATGTCGCTTTCACTCAAACCCACCGCTTTTGCTATTTCATTAATCGGTAATGCGTGTGCTTTCTGTGCAATTTTAATATCTGTTTTCATTGCGCATGCCTCTTTCTGTATAAATCTAAACTACCATTTTAACCATTGTCCTTTTCAATTTAGAATTTAGGTGCCACCCTTTCATTAACTACAGTTTCTATGGCTATTATAGCAAAGATTGACCAAGATTCACTCTTTCCTGATTAGTTAAAACAAAAGAAAAGGCCACGACGCGAAATCAGTCATGACCCTTCTTAATTATGATTTGCCGCGCAGAAAGTGTTTGCGCAAAAGTCAGCACTGGTCAAAGCTTGCCCACCACGGCTGCCACTACTTTTCAATCCTTAGCAAGTAATATTTTTGCGGTTCAAGTCCCTGCACCTCGTACACGCAAAACCGGCGCCAGCGACATGTGCGTTTTGGGGCCCGCTTAAGTGCGCGCTTGGCCCTGAAGGGCAGCTTCAGCGTGTCCTTACTCCAGTACGAATTCACGTACGTGTAGACAGCCAACAACACAAACAAGATTCCGCACCCGATTGCCGGCCAGTTAAAGCTGCTGGTGCCCTCATATGCGATAATCAGACTGGTGAAGAGGACAATCAAAAGCCAACTAAAATAGATTAGGCCAACCCGGCCCCAAACGACGTAGTGCTTCTTAGCCATCTGTTTCTCCTTAATAAGTGATCTGAAGCGCCAAGTTGCTGTGGCTGCTTATATCATACAGCGTCTCGAGGTAGCTGCTAAAACGCGGATTCTGTGCAACCAGCGTCTTGTATTCCACAGACGAGTATAAGCGGCTAAGCGTCTTTTTGCTAATGTGGTTATGCCCGGTAAAGTAGTTGTAGTTCATCTCAATGAATAAGCGGTTGACTTTATGAACAAGCGGTGATTCGGCCTCCCCTGCGGGCTCGTTTACGCTTGAATTGGTGGCCAGGTTGCGCAGCTGGATGTTCTTGAGGTAATCATGAAAATGGGCCAACGTGTGATTTTGGCGTTCTGCTTCGGTCAGGTACGGCGTCATATTGAACGTGTGGCGCTTGTACTTAAGCGTATCTGCCCCTACTTCCACAATGCCGTAGGCCTGGTCGTACGAACAGAAGCTTGATGTGACCACTTCTGTTGTTGGCGTGCACTTCTGGGGCTCCATGATGTTCTGGGCGTGAATGTGACCCGAAAAGGCCACCTTGACGTTGTACTCACGGCATAATTGCCGGACAACGGCCGCATTGTTCAAGACGAAGCCCTGGTTAACCGCCGGATTGTGCACGTACAGGTTGTGGTGCATAAATAAAAGCGGCCGCAAGTGGTGCTGGCGTGCATATTCAAGCTGCTGCCTGAGCCAGACAATCTGGTCTTCGCTTATCTCGCCGGCAGTCTGCGGCGCGGTAAACACCTCTTTGTGGCCGTAGATGTTGGAATCCAGCAGCAGCATGAGGTAG
Organism: Lactobacillus sp. XV13L; assembly: GCF_059900875.1. Taxonomy (NCBI): domain Bacteria; kingdom Bacillati; phylum Bacillota; class Bacilli; order Lactobacillales; family Lactobacillaceae; genus Lactobacillus; species Lactobacillus sp. XV13L. The sequence continues at coordinate 116,930 of NZ_JBWXGD010000001.1, forward strand.
TGGGGATTGAGCTGCACGCTGTAGGCCAGGGAATTGCGGTCCTTTTGCATTGCCGCCCCATACGACTGGTGAAAAATCTCCCGCCACTTGCCGGGGCTGATTTGCTTTGTATAGAGCTGGTCGTTGCCCTTAAAGGCGCGTGCCCACCCGTCAAAAACATCGTGGTTTCCGGGCAGCACCAGCAACTTGGTATCCGTTAGGCCGCTGAAGATTTTCTGAAACCTCCGGGCAGAAACAAGCTCACCGTTAAAGGTAATGTCGCCCGTAACAACGAGGGCGGCCGGCTTTTTCTCGTTAAGCAGCCTGCAAAAGGCGGCCAGGGCCGTCTCCTGGTATGCCAGATCCTTGCCCTGGCTTGTATCCTGAATCTGACTGAAGGCCGCACCGTTGTCGTGCAAGCTGTCTGCAATCAGGTGGGTGTCGGAAATTACCCAAAATTCTGCATTAGTCTTGTCTGTGAGCACTCTTTTTCGCCGCCCAGTACTGGTAAAAGTCAACCCGGAGGTTGCCGTTGAATAGTTTGCGCTTCTTCGTTGCCGTTTTGCCGAAGCAGGCTTCAAAATTGGGGTCACCCACCAGGTAATACTGGCTGAAACTATCGTACTTTAATAGTGCCTCCCCCATCTGAGCATACAGTTGCTCGGCCGACTGCCTGTCTTTGAGCCGTTTGCCGTAAGGTGGATTAGCGATAATCACGCCGTTTTCCAGGTCGGTTTGAAAGTCTTTGACCGCGACCTGCTTAAAGTAAATGTCTTGCAGGACGCCCGCATTGTTGGCGTTTAGCTTGGCAATTTCCAAAACGGACTGGTCAATGTCGCAGGCCCAGATAGGCTGCGCCAGCGGTTTCACCGCGCTCCTGGCCTCTTCAAGAATTTCATCGTGCAGCTTAGCGTCAAACCAGTCGAAGTCGTCAAAGGCAAACTTGCGCCAGGAGCCGGGCGCAATGTTTCTGCCAATTAGTGCAGCTTCAATCGCCAGGGTGCCCGAACCGGTCATTGGGTCGATTAGGGGGTGGCTGCCATCGTAGGGCGTCAGTTTGATCAAGCCGGCCGCAAAGTTCTCCTTCAAAGGGGCACCGCCGTGTTCAATCCGGTAGCCCCGCTTGAAGAGGCTCATCCCGCTGGTATCAAGCGAAATGCGCGCCACGTCTTTGTAAATGTGCACGTCGAGCGGGTACAGGCTGCCGCTCTCCGGCAAAAAGCCGCGCCGGTGATACTGGTCTGACATCTTGTTGACGATTGCTTTTTTGACAATTGACTGGATGCCAGGCTCCGAGTGCAGTTTCGAGCGCACCGAACGGCCCTGGACGGGGAACTTGGCGTCGACGGGCAGTAGTTCTGCCCAGTCGAGCGCATAGACCTGCTCGTAGAGGGTATCAAAATCGGTTGCCGTAAACTCCTTCAAAAGAATCTTCACCCGGTCTGCCGTCCGGAGCCAGACATTGGTTCTGACGATATCCTCTTGATTGCCCGTGTAAAAGACGCGCCCATTTTCGGTTCTGGTCTCGTAGCCCAGTGCCTGTAATTCCTTGGCCACGATGCTTTCAAAACCAGCACCCATTGTTGTGTACAGTTGATAATTTTTCATCTTGTCTCTTTCGTTCATAAAAAAGCGCTGAGCCCTTTGAAAAGCTCAACGCTGCCTGTGCAAATTCCTATAAGCCACGTTCTGTTCGGGCAGTTCTGGCCAAAACCGCCTTCAGCAGCCATCTATCTTTGCTATCAAGATAGCAATCCAACCTTTGGTTCAGTTCCCCAGGTTGAGACGCCCCCACCAAATTTGGGTTGCACGCTCGCAGGGTTTACCTCGTTCCACCAGCAGCGTTTCCACTGCTGCTCCGTCACTGTGGCACTTTTCAGAATATTGGTGCATATCAAAAAGACTTAGCACGTTCTTCGCCGTAATCATCACAATCCTTTAGCTTGTTGGGCTAAATACGAACACTACAGGCATCGCAGCCTGTGCGTGCGTGGACTTTCCTCAGCTTGACTTTAAGTCAAACCGCGACTGCCCAAAATTTGCACTATTAACAATTATACCAGAGCTTACTGTTTTTGTAACCCATAAACTCGTTGCTCAAGGTTGTAGACCTTGCGCTCCAGCGTTGAAATGCGCTGGATGATGGCCATGTTCGTTGAACTTTCACTGCGCACGGCGGTCTCTTTATCCTCATCAGCGTGCAGGGCAGCGGCCTTTTGCGGCGCATATGTCTTAACGTTTTCACCGGCAAGGGGCGACATTTTGCGTGTCTTCTGCAGCTGCACGGCGTTCTCCTTGTGCTGGCTATCCATTAATTCACCCTGCAGCTTACCGATTTGGCCGTACAAATCCTCGATAATCTGCTCGAACGTATCGTAATCCGCAATGACCTGGTCTAAAAAAGCGTCCACTTCCTCGGGATCGATGCCCTTAACTTTTGTTCTAAATTGTTTTTTTAAAATATCCTCAGTGGATAATTTAACATCATTTAAATCAGCCATGATAACGTCAGCTCCTTTATCAATCTTTCTTAATTTTAGCAAAAAGAGCCGGCACATAAAACCGCAAAAACAAGTTTACGAAAAGATTTAGGAATTATTCGTCAAATTCGTCCTCCTGTTTTGACTGGTACTCCTGTGCTGCATCCTGCAGATCGTAAAAATCGATTAATTCTAGGGGATAATCCTCGTTTTCCTGGTATTTTTTGATTAAATTGTAATCGAACTTAGGCTTGCCGGGGCTTTCCGGATCATAAATCATCAGGGCCCGGTCCGTGTGCAGCAGCATAAAGTTCTGGTAGTTCCGCAGCTGCACGGGGCTCTGGTAGGGCTGGTTGGACGTCGAAGCGAAAAAATCCACCTGGCCCCTTAGGCGCAGAAACTTTTCCTGGTTGGCCTCATTCCAGCGGTGCGCGAACTCCTCGTAGGGGACGATGATTGAAACGCGCAGCGGAAATTCCTTGCGCAATTCGAGGGCCACTTCGCTGGCCCACTGCTCCACGCCCAGGTTGGCGCCCGTGATCAGCCAGTCAAGCTGACCGTTTTCAAGCATGGCGCGCAGACGATTTGCAAGCGCAAATTTGATGACCGTGATTTTGGGATCTTTGTCGCCGAAGGTATTTAATTCATAATTGCGGTATCCGGTAACCCATAGTCGTTGCATAGTGAAAGAGGTGGCTCCTTGTTCAAAAACTTTTCCTTTATTGCTATAATGCTAGCAGGAGTGAGATTGATGGTCAAATATCCAAGTGGCAGTTCTGCTGCTTTTCGTAAATCTGCCAATAATTCGGAGATAAAGCACAAACGCCAGCACAACAAGAACGTTAGTTTTTCTGACCGGGGGATGACCCTTGAACAGATGATTAACGAGTCAAATAAATATTACCGCCTGAAGGGAATTGCAGTTGTGCACAAGAAGCCGACGCCCATCCAGATTGTCAAGGTTGACTACCCGAAGCGATCGCGGGCCGTTATCAAGGAAGCGTATTTTCGCCAGGAGTCAACAACGGACTACAACGGCGTCTACAAGGGCTATTACCTTGACTTCGAGGCCAAGGAAACCAAAAACAAAACCAACTTCCCCCTGAAGAATTTTCACGAACACCAGATTGTCCACCTTGCGGAATGTTTGAAACAAAGGGGCATCTGCTTTACAATTATCGGATTCACGAGCCTCAACCGCTACTTCGTCAGTCCGGCGAGCGCAATCATCAACGCATGGTGGACCAAGGGCAAAAGCTCGATAACGTTAAGCGAGGTCGAACACTGGTCAATTGAATTGGCGAGTGGCTTTCAGCCTACCCTGCCGTATTTGAAAGCAGTGGATCAATTTATCGCAGATAGGAAATTAGATAATGGCGAATAAAAAACGGACATCACGACAAAATTACCGGCAAAACCTGCCTAAGCCCTTTTGGCGGCGCGCAGTCAAATGGACTTTCCTAGCAATTTTTTTGCTGCTGCTTTCGGGGGTGGGCTTATTTGCCTACTACGCAAAAGACGCACCGAACATTAGCCGCACCCAGCTTGAAAGCAGTGGTTCGTCGGCGTTTTACACGTCCAACGGCAAATTTTTGCTCTCGCTTGGTTCGCAGAAGCAAATATACGTCAAGGATGGTAAGGACATGCAGCTATTAAAGGATGCGGTTGTCTCGGTTGAAGACAAGCGTTTCTACAAGGACAACCTCGGGGTCGATCCAATCAGAATCGTGGGCTCGCTTTTGACCAACGCCAAGAGCCAGAGCATTGCAGCCGGTGGATCCACGATCACGCAGCAGCTGATTAAGCTGACCGTTTTCTCGACGAACGCGCCGGCCGAAAAAACGCTTCGGCGCAAGGCCCAGGAAGCCTGGCTGGCAATGAAAATTCAGCGTGAGTATTCCCGCGATGAGATCCTGGAATTCTACATTAATAAGGTCTACATGAATTACGGCAACTATGGGATTGGGACCGCCGCCGATTATTATTACGGCAAGAAAATCGGTGAGCTGAGCCTCGCCCAGACCGCCCTGCTCGCCGGCATGCCCAACCGCCCCACGGCCTACAACCCCTATGTGTACCCCAAATATGCCAAGTACCGCCGCGATATTGTCCTCAAGGCAATGCTCAACAACCACAAGATTAGTCAGGCACAGTACAGCCAAGCAAAAAAAGAGAGCGTTAAAAGGGGCCTCAAGCACCATAGCCAGCGGAAACGATCGAACCTGCGCCAAGTTGACGATCCCTATATCAAGGAAGCTATTTCTGAGGTCAAGGACAAGGGCTTTGACCCCTACCGCGACAACCTGAAAATCACGATCAATATTGACCAGAATGCCCAAAATAAGCTGTACGAGTTGGCCAACAGCGGCCAGGTGCCGTTTACCAATGACCGGATGCAGATTGGGGCGACGGTCGTTGATCCCGCAAACGGCCACGTTGTAGCCATCCTTGGCGGCCGTCACCTGCCCTCCTCTGTCCAGCTGGGACTAGACCGGGCGGTGCAGACAAGCCGATCCACGGGTTCGTCGATAAAGCCTGTTTTGGACTACGCACCGGCCATCGAATACCTTAACTGGTCCACGGCGAAGATGCTCGATGACAGCAGGTATGTCTACCCTGGGACAAACATTCAGCTTTATGACTGGGACAACCGCTATGAGGGCCTGATGAACATGCGGCACGCGCTAGAACAGTCCCGAAACGTTCCGGCCGTGAAGACCCTGCGCGATGTCGGCGTCCAGCGTGCGGCCAAGTTTGCGCGCAAGGTTGGCATCAACGTTCCTAGGGATGCAGGCCTTTCGGTTGCAATCGGCGCCGATGCATCCAGCCTGCAGATGGCCGGTGCCTTCAGTGCTTTTGCGACACTGGGCGTCTACCACAAGCCCCAATTTGTTTCCAAAATTGAAACCCCCGACGGCCTGACCAGAAATTATGATTCGGCGGGCATCCGCGTGATGAACTCGGCCACGGCCTACATGATTACGGACATGCTCAAGGGAGTCATCAAGGTCGGCTCCGGAACCAGTGCCCAGATCAGCGGACTCTTCCAGGCAGGCAAAACCGGTTCGGTCAAGTACTCCGACCAGGACCTGGCCCGCTATCCGGGCTACGGTTCAACTCCCAAGGATTCTTGGTTTGTAGGCTATACCCAAAGCTACGTCATCGGGGTTTGGACCGGTTACGACAACCTGAAGGACGGTACCATTGCGGGAATTGGACAGCAATCAGCCCAGCTTTTCTATAAGAACATGATGACCTACCTGATGCGCAACAAGGAAAACGTTGACTGGCAGAAGCCAAGCTCAGTAATTAGGGCCCGGATTGCGCGCAACTCCAATCCGCCCGAGGTCTCCCCAACGGGCGAGTGGCAGCTCTTCGTGCGCGGACACGCGCCAGCGGGGATCGTTGATGACACCAGCACTTACAGCGGGACCGGACGGTGGACAAGCAGCAGCAGTTCGAGCACTACCACTAGCACGCAGACCGGTCAAGCACCTGGGCGAAACAAAGACAGTTCTGCCAAGAAGCAGAACGATGCCGATGAGGAAAAGACAAACGCTTCCCAGGATAACGCAAAGGACAATGATGGAAAACCGGGTGCGGATAGCGACGAGCAAAAGCCCGGCGCAGGCGATAGCACAAATGGGCAAAGCGGCAACTCCTCTAAAGACAAGCAATAAAAACTCCATACTACGAGACGCTAAAAAGCCGCAGCAATTATAAAATTGCTGCGGCCTTTTAGTTGATTTTTTGCTACTTCTCCTGCAGGTAGGTGTAAGGGTCTTCCTTGTCCCGCGCCGTCATCGAGTAGCGGCCAAACAGGATCAGCGCGTGGTGCGTGTGGATCCATTCGTCCGGGAGCAGAATCTCTTCCAGTCTTTTTTCAACCTGCAGCGGCTTGGCGTTCTGGGGGACAATGTGGAAGCGCTTGGAAATCCGCGCAACGTGCGTGTCGACGGCAATGGCGGGGATGCCATAACCGTCGGCCAAGACCACGTTGGCCGTCTTCTCGCCCACCCCCGGCAGCGCAACCAGGGCTTTTTTATCCGCCGGGACTTCACCGTGATACTTGTCAACCAGGATTTGGGCGGTCTCCTTGAGGTGCTTGGCCTTAGAATGGTAGAGCCCGATCTGGGCTATGTGGTCCTCAATCTCCTTAATTGGGGACGCCGCCAGTTCTTGGGGTGACGGGTAGTCGGCAATGAAGCGGGGCATGATGCGGTTCACCATCTTGTCGGTAGTCTGCGCGCTCATCAGGACCGCACACAGCAGGTGAAATTTGGTGTCCCACATCAGCTCGCTCTTAGCGTCGGGATACATCTCGTTGATGGTCCTGAGCACCCTGCGCGCTTCTTTCGTACTAATTAATTTTTCTTCCGACATTACCTGTTCCTCTGTAAAAATTTTTGCACTTCGCTGGTGGTCTTCAGGTTATGCCGCTGCCAGTTCAGAAGTATGCGGTCAACGTACTTTAAGCTGTAAGCCTGGGCCAGAACGGCTTCCCGCAAAGCCAGCTTGATGATTTCCGGACTGTAGTGGTCAACGTTGAGCCATGCAGCGACTTCTTCGCGCTCGATGGGGCTAAGGTAGCGGCCAAATTCTATTTCAAATTGGCGCAGCAGCTGCTTTAATGGACTATTGTCGAGTCCTGCCGCCGCCTTACTTTTGCCCGCGGCATCCTGCGTGGCGCCACCAGCATTTTTGGCCAAGATATCATCAAGACTGGAGTAAAGCGGGTTAAGGTTATAGCGGTTGCCAATCCTGTTCTGGCTGTCGGTCACTTGGTCAATCTGGACGTACTTGCGCTCAATCAGCTTCTGGATGATGCTGGCAACTTCAATCGCAGACCAATTCGTGTTTGCAGCGAGCTGCTCGTTGGACGGAAAGCCTTCACCTTTTTGGGCAAAGGCTTCGAGCTGAATCAGCATCAGCACTTCGGCATCGCTGAGCTTAAGCTGCGGGTAGTATGCCAGCAGGCCATTCGATAGCGTTGTAAACCCCAGCATCCGGTACTCATTATAATGCACGATAATTCTCCCCTTTTAAAAAAGTTGAACTAAAACCTAGTTCAACTTTTTAGTATTATTTGCTCATGTGGTTTTAAGCCTATGGCTTTACCCGGTTGATCATTCGTGGGAACGGAATTGCTTCGCGGACGTGATCCAGCTTGCAGATCCAGGCAATTACGCGTTCAAAGCCCATGCCGAAGCCGGAGTGCGGGACGCTGCCGTACTTGCGCAGGTCCATGTACCAGTCATAGTCATCTACGTTCAGTCCCGCTTCTTCAATCTGCTTTTTCAAAGTATCATAGTCGCTCTCACGTTCCGAGCCGCCCATGATCTCGCCGTAGCCCTCAGGAGCCAGGACGTCCGCACAGAGGTATTCCTGCGGATTATCGGGGTTCTTCTTCATGTAAAACGGCTTGATTGCGGTGGGGTAATTGACAATGAAGAACGGCCGGTCAAATTGTTCAGAAATAAAGGCCTCGTCGGGTGCACCGAAGTCGTCGCCCCACTTGAAGTCACGGCCATCATCCTGCAGCATCTTGACCGCATCATCATAAGATAGCCGGGTGAAGTTGCCCTCTGCGGCCGGTTCCAGCTTCTTAGGGTCGCGGTCAAGCAGTTCCAGCTCGTACTGGCAGTTTGCCAATACCTGCTTGACCACATATGCCAAAAAGCGCTCCTGAATATCGAGGGATTCGTCTTGGTGCATCCAGGCCATCTCGGGTTCCATCATCCAGAACTCGGTCAGGTGGCGTCTGGTCTTAGATTCTTCGGCCCTAAAGGTGGGACCAAAGGTAAAGATTTTGCCCAACGCTTCGGCCCCAACTTCGCCATAAAGCTGACCTGACTGGGACAGGTAGGCATCGCCGCCAAAGTATTCGGTGTGGAATAACTCAGTTGTGCCCTCAGGCGCAGAGTGCATGAAGATCGGCGCATCAAATTTGACAAAGCCCTCCTTCTCAAAGAAGTCAACCGTTGCCTTATAAATGATGTTCCTGATGCGCATAATTGCGAAGGGCCGCCGGCTACGCAGCCACAGGTGGCGGTGGTCCAGCAGAAACTCGATGCCGTGTTCCTTGTTGCCAATCGGGTAGCCCTCATTGTTGGTGACTACGTCAAGGTCAGAAATCTGGATTTCATAGCCAAAATGCGAACGCTCATCCTTGTGAACCGTCCCCGTAATGTAAAAGCTGGCCTCCTGGTGCAGCGACTTGGCCGTTTCAAAGGTCTCATCCGTAACATCATTTTTACGCAGGACACCCTGGAAAAAGCCCGTACCGTCACGCAGCTGCAGGAAGGCTATCTTCCCGCTCGAACGCTTGTCCGTCAGCCAAACATGCATCTTGACTTCTTCGTCAACGTGCTTAAAGCAATCTTCAATCGAAATTAATTCTGTCATAAGTTTTGTTCCACTTCCCATATCATATCAAAACAATGATACCAAAAAAAAATTTAATTAGCGACCTTAGCAAGCAAATTTCCTGTTTTAAATTCGTACAACCGGTAGTAGTAGTTGCCCGCGGCATCCTTGGAGGCGACCTCCCAGACGGCCCGCCCGCGGTACCAGCCGAGGTTGACCTTGGTGATCTGCACGTGCGGGTTCTTAGCAGCAAATTTATTCCTGATGGTCGTTTCGCTCACGCCCCTGCGCGCCGGGATAAGGTGCCCCTGTTTGTGCGCCGGCAGGTAGATAAAGTAGTACCAGGTCCGGTCCTTCGATTGTCCCACCAGGGAATAGCTGTTGACCCCGCGGTCCAGGTGATAATTCTTGGCCACGTGCCTGATCGGTGTTTTTTGCAGGGCAATGGTATTGGCTGCCCGGGTTTCGCTGCGCACGGGGTTGGTTGCCCGGTAAAAAACCGCCAGCGCCCCGAAGTACAGCACTACCAGTGCTATAACCAGCCACATGACAAATTTTAGTGTCTGTCTCGTATCATCTTTTATCATAGTTATCCAGCTTGTTTCGTAATTGTTTTAAAGTAACCTTTTGGGTTTTCACCGGGATTGCCGCTAAGAACGCCTTGCCGTAATCCTTGTTCCAAATGCGTGAATCCAAAATCAAGAACTGCCCCTTGTCATCTTCGCCGCGGATTAAGCGGCCCATTCCCTGCCGGAAGCGGATAACCGCCCGCGGCATCGTGTCGGTCTCAAAGACGTTGGCCCCGTGGTCCTGCAAAAGCTTTTGCCGCAATTTTACTTCCGGCTGGTCGGGCGACTCAAACGGAAGCTTGCCGGCAATCACGAGGTCAACCCCGCATTCGTGGAAGTCAATGCCCTCCCAGAAGCTGTCGGCTCCGAGGATGAGCGCTTTTTTGGCGATGGCAAAACGCTTGGTTATCCGGTTGTTAGAGCCGGATACGCCCTGTGCAAGGATTTCAAAGTCGCGCAAACTGGGCGCGTTCAGTATCATCCTGAAGACCTCCCTGATCTTATCGAGGTTCGTCATCAGTACCAGTACGTGTTCTTTGCGGCCGAGGTCATTCTCCAGAATGTGCGCAAGAAGCTTGTTGTAGCGGGGACTGTTGGCATCGGGCAGGTCCTTCACCGCCAAAACCTCCAGGTGGTCATCCAGCTTAAACGTGCTGCTCCCGATGTACTCCTGCGGGGCCAATTCGCTGAGCGCAAGCTGCTTGACGGTAAACGCAAAGCTATTCGCACTGGTCAGCGTTGCGCTCACAAAAGAAATATGGTCAAACCGGTTATAAATTTGCTTCAACTCATCCGTTGAATCCAGCATGGTCCAGCTCAGGTTGGCACTCAGCGGGTCCTGGGGATCCGTCAGGCTGACGATAAAGCCCTCGTGCTCTAGGTCTTTTTGCTTATGCAGCAGGTCGGATAGCTGGTAGCCCTTGGCGATGTAAAAGTCCAACCGGTCAATCTGCTCGACCAGTTCATTCAAAAAGGCGTCCCGCTCCGTATTTGAATTATCGGTTTCATTGTCAAGTTTAAACAAAATCTGGTTGGTTTGCTCGCGGACCGCCTCCAACTTACGCTGAAATTCGGTCAATTTAGACCTAAACTTTCCCTTTGGGGGGAATAGGGCCGCCGCTTGAAAGCTGAGCAGCATGTTGCCGTTGGGCAACACGTTTTTCCCCAGCGCCTTGGCCTTCTTCGAACTGAGCAAACGCTGCAGCTGGTTGAGCACATGAATCAGGTTCAAAATCGCCGGGTTGAGCTTCTCAAGCAAAAAGTTAAACTGCACGTCGTTGCCGTACTGGTTGAACACGCTGTCATCCGTGTAATACAGCAGGCTGCGCAGGTGGTTTAAAACGCCCCAGAGCGATTCAAACTGGAAGGAGTCGTTGCGCGAACTGATTACGCTGTCGACAAAGCGGTGGGCCTCATCGATCACCAGGTACGGGTTCTGCCCCCAGATCATGTCATTGTAGTGGTTGGCCAGGTATGCGTGGTTGGTGACGAGGATGTCCGCCTGTTCCTGACGCTGCCGCGCCAAGTTCCAGAAGTCAACGCCGGCAAAGGTGCTGGCAACGCGTGCATCCCCCGGATGGCTGATCTGCGCAAACAGGGGCGCACGATAGCTGGTTAGCTGCAGTTCATCCAGGTCCCCTGTCTGGGTCTCGGTCAGCCAGACCAGGATGCGCATCTGCAGGATCAGCGCCGTCTTATTGGATGTCCCCTGGTAGAGGCTGTGGTAAAAGCCGTCAAGGTCAAGGTAGTGGCTGCTCGACTTGACCACCTCTGCCGTCAGATCCAGACCGGTCACCTTGACCAGTTGGGGTATTTCCTGGCTGATTATTTGATTTTGCAGGATTTTCGTTGGCGTTGCGACGACCAGCTTGCGGTTTGAGTACAGGCGGTAGGCGTATGCAAACAGGTAGGAAAAAGTCTTGCCCGTGCCGTTGGGTGCCTCAACTAGCAGTGCTCGCTGCTTGGGCTGCGCAAGAAAGTCATTAATGCGGTTGATCAGGTCAACCTGGGGCTGCCTGTAGTTGATCTTGCCCTTAAAAAGCCTGCGCTTCTCCTTATTGGACTTTACAAAGGCGGTTTCGGATGCGGCTTCTTCCCTGCCTATTCTGGTCGTCTGCTTTTGCAAAACAACGTTGCGCACCTGCCGGTACTCCTTGCCAAGCGGCCGCTTCTGCTTGCGCAGGTCGTCGGCAATCGTGGTGAAGACCCAGGACGTGTCACGCGTCAGCCCGTGCCCGAGCGAACTGAGCGTGTTTAACGTCGCCTGCGGCAGGGCCTCCAGCCTGTGGAGTGCCCGCAGCAGCAAGATCGCCGTCCCGTACGCGTCGGAGTCTGCCTTATGCGGATTCAGGTGCTTGATGTCCAGCTGGCTGGTCAGGTCGCTTAACTTGTAAGACGGCTCGGTCGGAAAGGCAATCTTGGCCAGTTCAACCGTGTCAATGGCGCGGTTGGCCAGGGCCTCGTAGCCATTCTGCATGAGCTCATAGTTTAAAAAGGGGAGGTCAAAGTTAACGTTGTGGGCAACAAAAACCGTTCCCTTGAGTATCTTGATAATCCGGGGCGCAAAGTAGGAAAAGTCCTTCTGCTTGGCAACGTCCGCGTTATGAATGTGGGTCAGGTTTTGCACCGCTAGCGGAATATCACGGTGCGGGTTGATCATGAACGAATAGGTCTTAACCACCTGCAGATTCTTGATGATGGCGCAGCCAAACTGGATGATGTGGTTGTCATCTTCCCGTTGGGTCCCTGTTGTCTCCAAGTCCACAACAGCAAAGGTATCCTTAGCAAATGAAGTCATTTTTTATCTTTCCCTTACTTAATCTCTACAACACTTTTAGCGCCCAATAGAATCAGGTACTTGTGGGTCACGTGTTTGCCCGCAAAGTAATTCAGCGCCTGCTCGTACAGACGCAGCTGGCCCGTGTACTTTTGCTTGATTGCGGCGATGGACTGCTCTGGGTGTGCGGGGTCAACGTAGTCTGTCTTGTAATCAAATAATATTATGCCATCATTTTCAATGAAATAACCGTCAATTGTACCATGAACCAGAATTTTAGCCGTCGGATCGCTGAATTCGCCAAACAGGCTGGAGGCGGGCAATAAACTTGAAAATTCGACTTCGCGCTTAAGCTTTTCAGGACTCTGCCAAAATTCGGCGGTAAAGGCGCTGTGGACGAACCAATTGATCTGGTCCTTGCGCAGACTGGGCACAATCTCGGGGTTAAGCTTGTTGTGCTTCACCAGGTCCTTAATCTCGGCGTCAAGCTGCTCGTCGTCGCCCCTTCCCTTATAGTCGTAGTACTGCAAGAGCAGGTGCATCGCGGTCCCGATTTCTGCACCGGTAAACTTGGTTTCAAAGAGAAAGTTGGGCTTGGTATCAATCGGCTGCAGGTAGCGGTTGGTCGAGGGCAAGAGGCGGGCATTTTCAAGCTCACTCTCCACCGGGTCGTTGAACGCCTTCTTGATCTCCGAAACGGACTGGTAAGCCGTCGTCCGGCTAGCATCCTTAAAGGCGTACTTAAAGGCGTAAAGACGCCTGGCCGTCCTGTCTAGCAGCGCGTTATCGCGTTCCGGTTTAACTGGCTTGTCCCCGATTGTTTCTTCGGCTGCAATTTTTTCGTCTTGGTAGCGCAAAAACAGGAGGTCCTCACCCTCATCCAGGACTCTGGTTACGTCTTTGATCGACTGGCTTATGTGCTGCTCGAAGCCTACTGTTGGCCCGATGAAACTCATGGGGCTCGTTGCGCCCAGCTTGCTGGAAAGCGTCATCTGCCCTGCCCTGTTCTGGTGCTTCCACGTCTGGATGTTTTTGGGCAGGTTCTTCACGTCAGCGACCAGGATCAGCTTCTGCCGGGCGCGGGTCATGCCGACGTACATTATCCGGGCCTCTTCCTCCAGTATCTGTTTCTTTTTAGCAATATTATCGACCGCCTTGAGCAGCGTGTCGGCACGGTAGTGTTCAAGGCGCAGGGTCAGACCCACGTTATCGGAATTAATGATGTAGTTGCCGCTCAAATCCCGCGTCTGAAAGCGGTGCTGCATCCCGATGTAGAACACGATGGGGAATTCCAGCCCCTTCGCGCCGTGTACCGTCATCAACCTGACCGAGTCGCCTGCCTCCTTATTAAGCAGCGGCTGGGCCAGGTCCTTCTGGCTGCGGCGCATGCGTTCGATGAAGTTGATAAACTGATAAAGTCCCTTAAAGCCGGCACTCTCATAGGAAGCGGCACGCTCGTACAAAGACTCCAGGTTAACCCGGCGCTGCTTGCCGTTGGGCAGTGCAGTCATGATTTCCAAGAGGCCGGTACGCTCGTAAATGCTCCAGATTAGTTCGGAAATGCGGTGCGTGGTCGCAAACTGGCGCAGGTCCTCCAGCTGATTTAGGAAGTCCTTGACCTCCTGGCCCAGTGGATCATGAACCGCAACGTAGGCCGTCAGTGCGCTGTAGAAGCTCGTGTTTTTGCTGTGAACCCTGATCTGGGCCAGGTCAGACTCCGTAAAGTTGAAAAGGGGCGAGCGCAAAACAGCCACCAGCGGGATGTCCTGGTCGGGATTATCGATTATCCGCAGGTAGTTCATGATAACCGTCAGTTCAAGCGTCTGGAAGTAATTTTTGGCATCGGTCACCAGGAGCGGCAGGTCGTTCTTAGCAAACTCCTGCATAATTGCTAGATTGGCGCTGCGGCTCCTGGTCAGGATTGCAATGTCGCTGTACGCGAAGGGCCGAGTTGTTTTAAGGCCGGCATCATAGACCTTCAGGTGCTCATTTTTAAACTGCTTGATGCGGTTGATTACCATTGCAATCTCCGCTGAATCGACCTCCTCGTCCTCCGGGGCCTCCTTGTTTTGCTCGTGGTAAATGATTTCCGCGGCGTGGGGCAGGTTTTGGGGGTAATAGTCCGCGCCCAGAACCAGCCGGCCCTCCTTAGCGTAATCGATGCCGCCAAAAGCAGGCGTCAAAACGCCGGAAAAAATCTTGTTGACCAGGTCGATCACCGGCTTAGTGGAGCGAAAGTTTGCGGACAGCAAAATGCGCTCTGCCCCCTTGTTTTCCTTCTTGGCCGTCTCCTGGTACTTGTGCAGAAATAGACCGGGGTCGGCCTGCCGGAAGCCATAGATGGACTGCTTGACGTCACCCACCATGAAAAGGTTGTTCTGCCCGTCTTTTTTAACCAGCTGCAGGATTTTTTCCTGCAGGGCGTTGATGTCCTGGTACTCGTCGACCATGATCTCGGTGAACTTGTCCTGGTAGAACGACCGCGCCATCTGCGCGGCTGACGTGTCCTGACTAAGGATTTGGTAAGCCAGCTGTTCCATGTCGCTGTAGTCAAGCAGATTTTCCGCCCGCTTAAGCTGGCCGAAGCGGTCAATCAGGGCCAACTCGGCCTTTGTGACTGCGGACATGATTTTTTGGCCGCGGGCCAGCAGCTCAAGCTGCTCCTGTTCGCTTGTTGCGTAAAAGGACGTGAACGACGTAAAGACCTGCTCAGCGGCTTCGTCCTTAAGGTCGCGGCACTCTTCATAGAAGTCCTGGATGTCCTCATCCCACTTGCTGGATTTGCGCATTCCACCGGTGAAAACGCAGCTGCGCAGATTCTCACGCTGCTTGTCGTATGCTTCATCGTCAGCGAGGCTTTTTATGTAGCGTATGAGGCTACCACTAAAGACCGTGAGCGTCTTATTCACCTTGGCCAATTCCGTGGTCGCCATCACCGGGTCGCCTGCAAGCTGGTCCACTCTTTGCTGCAAACTGGTAAAAGTGGTCAGGAGGTAGGGCTTGACCTTATCCTGCCACAAGCTAGTCTCAACCACCGCTGCGCCAGTCTCGTATTTTGCGGCCAAACCCTTGAGCCAGTCGCGGTAATCCGGTTTGGCCATCGCGTAGTCGTACAGGTCGAGCAGCAGGTTCTGGGCTGATTCGGCGTCCCTATCGCCGGCAAAGTTATTGTAAAAGGCAATAAAATTCTCGTCCCCGTTCTCCAAAAATTCCGCCTCAACCTCGCGCAGCGCACGTTCGCGCATCAGCTCCGCCTGGGTTTCATCGGTCAGGATGCTGAACCCGGGATCAAGGTCGATGACGTAGTAAAACCGGTGAATGACGTCCAAGCAAAAGGCATCAATCGTTGAGATGTTGGCCGTATCGACCAGGTTGAGCTGGCGACGCAGGTAACTCGTTTCGCTGCTACGGGCCATCTCCTCTTGCAGCACTGTTTTTATGCGGTCCTTCATTTCCTGCGCGGCTGCCTTGGTAAAGGTCACCACCAGCAGGCGATCGACATCCGTTCCCGCCAGAATCTCCTGCAGCAGGCGCTGCACCAAGACCGTGGTTTTGCCGCTGCCCGCGGAGGCGGAAACCAGAACGTCCAGGTTCCGGTCGTCAATTGCTTTTTGTTGTTCCTTCGTAAACTGGGCCATTATTCGTCTCCTTCCCCTAGTTTTTCCCTGATTTTTCTAAGCAGTTCCTTCTTCGTGAGGCCGCCAATCTGGTGGTACTTGTTTTCTTTGAGCATTGCATCAAAAAAGAAGATGTCGCGGTAGTCGGAATACGATAAAGCGTTGATGCCATTGCCATATTTGTACGGGTTAAGCCGGATTCTGCCCGATAGGATCTGGCTGGAAGCCTCCTTAATTAGTTCCTCGTCGTACTTAAGCAGCAGCTTGAGTTCCTCTGCGCTAAAGGCGTTGCCGCGAAAGCTCAGGCTACTGTCCTTTTTTGAATTGACGCCGGAATAAAGACTTGATGACGTGCCGCTACTCTTGAGGTCGGGCTCGGCGTCAAGCATCAGGAGCTCATCGTTGGTCATCACGCCCGTGTACTTCAGCCGCATCTTGCCGTCCAGATTGGGCTGCTTAAGCTGCAGGCTGCTGGTGTACAGCTCTTTGCCGTTCAGCCGCTCGGTCTGCCTGGTGACGGTCTGGTAGAATGCGCCCAGCAGGTCGAGCTGCGCGCTGCCCGCAAAGAAGCGTTTGTTTTGGGCCAGCACGTCAAGGTATGACACCATTTGCAGCGCGATTCCGTTGTAAAAAAGGCCAAGGTTAAACTTCTTGGCCGATGACTTGTAGTCGATCACCTGGGCCAAAACACCGTCTTGATCCGGCTCCTGGGCCAGATCGACCCGGTCCATTTTGCCGCGCAGGTTCACGTAGTGCTCGCCGGCCAGATCAGGAACCCTAAAGTTGAGCCCCTTAACCTTTTCACCCGGACCAAAGCTCAATTCGGAATACCGGGCACGCAGGGGCGTCTTTTGAACCGCACGCTGCCAGTTAAACGCCACCTTGGAGGTGGTTTGATCGAGGCACTTAAACAAAAATTGGTTGAAGGGATCGTTGAGCAGCTGTTGGTAGCGGGCCTCCTCCTTCATGGTGGAACGCACTTGCTCGAGCACGTGCTGCAGGGTCACGCTGTCAATTTCTGCCAGGTCCAGCGCGCGCTTATCTAACTCCTTGACCAGCAGGTCGAAGGTTTCGTGGAAGTAGTTGCCCGCCTGGATCACGTCTAATTCATTTTCAAAGCGCTTGTGCAGGCGCAGCCCGTAGTTTAGGAAGTACTCGTACGAATTTTCGTAAAAAGTTTCCAGTTGGGACACCGATGAATTCAGGTTGGGCCCGTACAATTCCTGGGCCAATTCCGCCCCGATATCGCCGGGTTCATTAACAAACTGGCTGGCCTTAAGAATCGCCGCCGTTTTCTGCGGCAGGTAGCTGCGTGTCAACTGCAAGAGGTCAGAGACGTCTACCGCTGCTTTGCTTTGGTTGAGGTAGGTCAGGTAGCCCAGGCTGGCCTCAGGATTGGTCAAAAAGCCCAGCAGGTCCTTCTTCTCCTCCGGCAAGTTGTGCTGGTTGAATTCCGGGGCACCGGCCTTTTTGATCCGCTCATAGTAAAGGGAGGGCGCGATTGCCTCGTTATCCACGTTGGCTACCGGACACGTCAGGTACACCTTGTCCTGCGCAAGCGCCAGCGAACCGCCAAACTGGTAGTTCTGGTCAAGGTTGCTCAGCTGCTGGTGGTCCTCGATATAGGAGTCTTCGCCGAAGTCTGGACTCATCCGTTCCAGGTTTTCCGTGCTCAAAAGGCCCGGCGTGGTCTCGATCTGGGGCAGGCCCGTGCTGGTCGCGCCCATGATGAAGACCTGCTTGTAGCCGCTGACCTGGACAATCCCGGTTTCGGAAAGGTTGACGGCGTCCATCGTCGAAGGGATCTGTGCAAAGGCTGCTTCCTTGAAGCCGTTGATGAGGACGTCAAAAAATTGGCCGGCATCGAACTCGTCCGGGTTGATCAGCAGGTAGTCGTGGAGCAGGCTGATCAGCAGGTCCCAAACCTGTTCGGACTGCCGGGCCTGCTGGAGGTCGCCCCTTTCCTGGGCGTCTGCGCGCCATTTTTCAAGCGTCGCCGGGACGCCCGTACGCGTCAAGAAGTTGAAGAAAATCGTGATGGCCTTCTGCGTGTCCGCCTCCTTGTCCATGGCGGTTAAAACACGCCCGATCCGTTTGACGAAGTAGTCTTTGAGCTTGCCGATTTTGGCCACCTCGGCCGGAAACTGATCAAGGCGGATCACTTCGGCCGCAACGTAAGTCGAAAAGTCCCGCTTCCATAGGTTGTGGTTGATGCCGTGGGCCAGCACAAAGTTTTCCAGTTCATCAACATCGTGAATGTACGCGGCGTCGTTTTGGTACCAGTCGGGAATGATCAGCTGGGTTTTCATCACCGTGAGCATGCTCTGAGTCTGCAGCGGCTTGCGCAGAAGCTGCGCGACGCTCTCAATCAGAACGACTAGGGGGTGATATTTCATCTCCTGCTGCAGGTCATCGAAGAAGGGAATGTGGTTTTGCCGCAGGATTGGGGTCAAATAGGTCTCGTATTCGTGCAGGTTGGGAGCCAGCACGAGAAAGTCGCGGTAGCGGTAATGCCCCAAAGCCACCTGCTGGTAGATCGTGCGCGCAACGAAGTAGGCCTCGGCGTAACGGTTGTCTGCACGCACCAGCTGCACCTGGTCGAGGCTATCGGGCGTATTGATTGCGCCGGTCCAAAATGCGTTCAGCAGCTCACGCTTCGTGGGGTTAGCCGCTACGGGCGTCTTCTCGACCGTATAATTGAGGCTGCGTTTCTTAATGAAGTCGACCAATTGACCGATGGTCTTTTGGATGACGTAGTCATAGTCGCCTGGCTTGGGACTTGGGTTGAGGTCGCCCGTCTTGGTTTTAAACGCCAGGGTCACACTGTGCGCGTGCAGCATCAAGAGCTTGATCGTCAGGCATTCCTGTAGCGAAAAATGGGAAAAATCAGAAAAGTAGAAGTCCGTCTGCCCCAAGTCCGTCCGGCGCGCCAGGTATTCGTTCAGCTGCAGCTGCACCTCGTTGGCGGTGGAAAATTTGCCGGTGATTGCGGCAATGAAGGCGTCATAAATAACCTTGAGGTCTGCCACCTTGGCCTTGGTCTCAGGGTCCATGTGGCTGTCGTCCAAATCGCCCAGGTCCACGTTGCCCTCACGCACCTGCAGTATTGTGTCGTAGAGCTGCTTGACTAGGCCGGGCGTAACCACCTTGAACAGGTGCAGCTTGTCTTTTTCCTGTTCAATGATTTTTGCTAGTAGCATCGCTGCGGCCGCATCATCGAGCTGGGTGGGCAAGCCGTCCGGCGCATCACGCAAAAAGAACCACGCCAGGCGCGAAAACGACAGCACCTGCAGGTTTTTAACCGCGGCGTCAGCGGTATCTTGCCTCAATGCCAGCCTGTCTATTGCCCGCACTTCTGTGGTAAACTTAATGTGATTAGGGACAATGACAAAGGTTTTGTGTTCAGGCAGCCGCTGGTAATTTGTGACTGCCCGCTCTAGAATTTTTTCTTGCAGGCGATCCGTCTGCCGACCGACTAAAATCTTGATCATTTGTTCTCTTCTCCTTTGCTACTTATTTTAGCATAGGACAACAAAATTTTTTCAAACATTAAGGATCTTAAATAAAATGAAATGCTCTTATTTAGCACACGGCAAGGTCATCCTGATTGGTGAGCACGCGGTCGTTTACGGCTATGACGCGTTGGCAATGCCCATCAAGACGCTGCACATTAAAACGACGGTTGAGCCGGCGGGGGCAATGTGGATGGACACGGCGTGCTATCACGGCCCGTTCTTCGCGGCTCCAAGCGAGTACGATGGGCTCAAGTACGTGGTGAAGACGACGCTGGCAAAGACGAACCGGCCCGAAGCGCTCAAAATCACCTACACCGGTAAAATTCCTACGGAACGCGGGTTTGGCTCCAGTGCCACGGTGGCGCTGGCAACAACCAAGGCGCTGGACGAATACTTTGACCTCGGCTTGTCCCCAAACGAGGTCAGCGCCATTACCAACCACGCGGAGACAATCAATCACGGCAAGGCCTCTGGTCTGGATGCGGCCGCCGTTGACTCCGACCACCTTATCTTTTTTAACAAAGAAATGGGCGCCAAAACGCTGGCGGCACAGCTGGGCGCCGTGCTCCTGATCATGGATACGGGCGAATTGGGCAGCACCAAAGAGGCCGTGGCCCAGGTTCAGCGGCAGGTGGAAAAGCAGGAGAAAGCGCGCGCTCGGCTTGCGCACCTGGGGCAATTGACAGACGAGGTCAAAAAGGCCTGGCTTAGGCGTGACCAAAAGAGCGTTGGCCACTGCTTCACCCGCGCCCAGGCGATTCTGCGCTCGTTTGCGCTGTCCACCGCCAAGATCGACGAATTGGAAAAAATCGCGCTGGCCAACGGTGCGCTGGGCTTCAAGCTCTCGGGCAGCGGCCTCGGCGGCATCGTCATCGCCCTGTGCCCCACGCGGGCGGTTGCGCGCGCAATTAGCGCCAAGAGTCAAAAGATTGCTGCTGACAGCTGGATTGAGGAGATTTAATGAAAAAAACCGTTCGTGCACACACCAACATTGCGCTAATCAAGTACTGGGGCAAAGCCGACGCCCGGTTGCGCCTGCCCTTAATGTCCAGCCTGTCAATGACGCTGGACCGTTTTTATACGGATACGGCGGTTTCCGCCAGTGCCGAAAAGCACTTCTATTTGAATGGCGTCGAACAGGTGGGCCGGAGCCGCCAGCGCGTTTTTTCCTACGTTAAACTGCTGCAGGAAAAGTTCGGCGTGAGCGGCAACTTGACGGTCACGTCGACCAACCACGTTCCGACCGCGGCCGGCTTGGCATCGTCTAGCTCCGCCTTTGCGGCGCTTGCCGGGGCTTTTTGTGCTTATTATGACCTCCACGTTGACCGCCGGGAACTGTCCCGCCTTGCCCGCTTGGGTTCCGGCTCGGCTTCTAGGTCGGTCTACGGCGGCTTTGCCGTCTGGCAAAAGGGCGAAAGCGACGCCTCGTCCTTTGCCTACCCGCTGGACGAAGAGCCCCAGATGGACCTGCGCCTTCTGGCCGTTGAGCTAGATGATAAGCCCAAGGACTTGCCTTCTACTAGCGGCATGGAGCAGGCGCAAACGTCGCCCTTCTTCAAACCGTGGCTGGCACGCAACGACCAGGAACTGGCGGCGATGATCGCGGCAGTCAGGGCAAGCGACTTTACGGCCCTGGGCCAGCTGGCCGAATTGAATGCAAACGAGATGCACGCGGTCAACCTAACCGCGTGGCCGGACTTCACCTACTTTGCGCCCGCAACGTTAAAAGCAATTGCCCTGGTTCAAAAACTGCGCCGTACCGGGATTGAATGTTACTACACGATTGACGCCGGACCCAACGTCAAAATTCTGTGTCAGTTAAAAAATGTCAAAGAAATTACTAAGCAGTTTGTATCAGAATTTGAGAATGTTAAGATAGTAATGCAAACTTTTGGTCCTGGTCTCTTATATCTGGACTAGTTACCGTATTAATGGATTAGGAGATTAAATTCTTTTGATAACAGAACAAGCACCCGGAAAATTATATGTTGCGGGTGAATACGCCGTTTTAGAAGCCAACTGCCCCGCAATTTTAGTTGCGGTCAACCAGTTTATCCGCGTTTCAATTACTAAAACCAACTCTGCCACGGGTCTGATTCACTCGAAGCAATACTCCCAAAACTCGATTCACTGGGCCAGGCGGGGCGCCAAGATGGTGATTGACAACCGGGACAACCCCTTCGAATACATCCTGGCAGCCATTTCATACACCGAGCGCTTCTGCATTGAACAGAAGATCAAGATGAAGCTCTATGACCTCCACGTCAATTCCGATTTAGACTCAGCCGACGGCAAGAAGTATGGCCTCGGCTCAAGCGCTGCCGTTACGGTGGCAACGGTCAAGGCAATCTTGCGTTTTTACCACGTTCCCTTCACTAACGAACTCGTTTATAAATTATCCGCCATTTCGCACTATTCCGTTCAGGGCAACGGTTCTGCCGGCGATATTGCAGCAAGCGTCTACGGCGGGTGGATTGCCTACCAGACCTTTGACAAGGCCTGGCTGCGCCGAGAACTGGCACAGAAAACGCTATCGGCGGTCGTCAGCGAAGCATGGCCCGGACTGAAAGTCCAGCTTTTGACCCCGCCAAAAGGCATGAAACTGATCATTGGGTGGAGTCAAAAGCCGGCATCGACCTCGCGCCTGGTCGATGAAACCAACGCCAACAAAGCCGCGCTCAACAATGAATACAAGGATTTCCTCAGTTTATCCAGGTCGTGCGTGTTGAAGATGGTTGACGGTTTTGAAGAAAATGACATCAAGCTGATCAAGAAGCAAATCAGGGTTAACCGCAGTCTTCTGCAGCACTTTGCACAGATTAACCAGATTGCAATCGAGATTCCCCGCTTATCCAAATTGATCACCATCGCGGAGGCCTTCGGCGGAGCGGCTAAGACTTCTGGTGCCGGCAACGGCGACTGTGGAATCGTCATCGCTGATGAGACTACCAACGTTAGCGCACTTGAACGGGAATGGCGCCAAAACGGCATCATGCCGCTGGACTTTCACGTGCACCAGGCAAAAGCCACGCAGTAAGGAGAAGATATGTCTGTAAGATCTGAACGCAAAGAGGACCACCTGCAGTTAGCCCAAAAATTTTACCAAGCGGACAAGGCCAACAGCTTTGACCAAATGCACCTGCTCCGTCCGGCCCTGCCGGAAACGCGGGTGGAGCCCCGCGCAATTGCAACGACGATGTTTGATAAACCCGTGGCCGCCCCCTTCTTCATCAATGCAATGACCGGCGGATCAAAGAAATCTTTTGCCGTCAACCGGTCCCTGGGAAGAATTGCAGGCGCCGCACACATCGGACTGGCCTTGGGCTCAGCCAGCATTTTGGTGAAGGAGAAGGAGCAGCTGGACAGCTTCTCGGTTGCGCGGACGGAAAACCCGGACGGGGTGGTGCTGGCCAACATTAACGCCAAGACGAGCCCCAAGGATGCACAAGAAATCGTTAGCGCACTTGGCGCGGATGCCCTGCAGGTGCACTTGAACACCGTGCAGGAGATTGCGATGCCTGAGGGCGAGCGTGATTTTTACTGGCTGGATAATCTGCAAAATCTCCGCCAGACGCTTACCGTGCCGATCATCATCAAGGAAGTCGGGTTCGGCCTGGATAGTGCAAGCGTCCGCCTGCTGCAGGGCGCGGGCTTTACCATGTTTGACGTTGCCGGCAGCGGTGGAACCAACTTCGCGCAGATTGAGAACGCACGCAACCCGAGCGACCTCTCCTACCTCGAAGACGTCGGTCTGCCCACCGTCATTTCCGCCCTGCAAGTCGCACAAGAAGGGGTCGACTTCATTGTTTCCGGCGGCGTGCGCAACCCGCTGGACGTCTTTAAGGGGCTCTGCCTCGGCGGCAAGTTTGTCGGCATCTCCAACGTCTTTTTGCAGACGCTGCAGCAAAAAGGTGCCGCAGGCTTGCTGCACGTGATCATGAACTGGCAGCAGGAACTGGCCGGTCTGATGGCCGTCTACGGGCAAAGCGACCTGAGCGCATTGACCACGATTAAGAAGTATTACGACTGGCCGCTGAAGAATTTGCTCGACCAATTGGTTTAACTTTACATAATAAAAAATATGCTAAGCAATTTTTGCTTAGCATATTTTTTGGTCTGTGCCGCAATAACGGCTTAATTGTTCAGCATGTGCCAAATTTCCCTTTGAACCGCGCTGTCGTTGCTTGAACCGATTACCCGGCCCGCAGCCCTTTTGGCACTTGGCAGCGCCGTCGCGGTGGCATAGCTGCGGCCGACATACTTGAGCATGCCGACGTCATTGCCGCTGTCCCCAAACGCGGCCATCTCGCGCGGATTAATGTTGAATTTGGCGGCCAGGTACTTGAGGCCGGCGGCCTTATTCATGCCCTTGGTCGACATGTCAATGGATGTTGCGGAGCCGGATACAAAACCAAGCTGCGGGTAGTCCCGCTCGAGTTCCGCCAGCATGGACGGCATCTTGGGGGCGGCAACGGAAAACGTCGCCTTGAAAATTTGGTCGTCGAGGTGGTCAAAGTCAGAGACAACGGTCAGCTTGTCGTAGTACTTTTTTAAGTCCCGGGCGTAATCAGCACCGGCACTGGCAAGCACATACGCACTCGCAAGCCCCGACACCGTCACCCTTTCATCATGCTGCCGCGTTATGTGCAGGATGGTCCGCCAGTTTGCATCCGACAGGCATTCAACGTGGATGACCTGGCGCCCCTGCGCGACCAGCGCCCCGTTTTCCGCCACAAAGTAAAGCTTATCGGCCACCTTGGGGAAGCGTGCGTACAGGTTTTCGAACTGGTTGCCGCTGGCAACCACGAACTTAATGCCCCGCTTTTGCATTAGCGCGAATTCCCGCAGGAAAAGCTCTTCGTCATAGGTCTTATCATCGGTCAGCCAGGTGCCGTCCATGTCTGTTGCAATTAATTTAATCATTCGTAATCCTTCAATCCTTCTTCAGTATCCGCAGGCCCTTGGGGTAAAAGTTCTTAAGGACGCCGCTTGCAGTAAGCTTGCCAAAAGAAAAAATCAAACCACGGCGGCTCACCAAGACGAAGCCGCGCAAGGTGCTCGAAGCAAGGACGGTCTCACCGTGCAGGTAATGCAGGTAGTCCTCCTCCCCCAGCTCGACCACGCGGCTCTGCGCAACTTGCGCCAAAACAAGCGCCAGCTGGTGGCCCGGTTCAAACCGCTTTTTCTTTAAGACGCCCAGCTCCAGACCGTTATTCAGCACCCTAAGGTGCAGGTCGCCAGCGGGCAGGGCAGGAATAAAGACGTGCCCCTGACTGACCTGGCTGGTCTTGCGCCAATCAGCCAGGCCTAACGGCAGGTTGAACGGGCCCAGCACTGCGTTCACAAACTCTGCTTCCTCCCTAGCTAACCCGCCCGGCGGGGTTTTGCGGCGCTGCTTCTTGCGCGGTCCGACTAAAGCCTGCTCTACAGAATCCGGCAGCACGAGCTTGGCCACGAACTGGCCCTCGCCAATTCCCGCATTAGGCCAAAAGCGCAGTGCGCCCGCCACGGCTGTTTCTCCTTGGGCCCATTCGGGGTGGCCGTGGTCAACGCGAATACCTTTTAGCTCAACCGGTTTGACCTTGAAGCCAAATTCAGCAACCAGCCAGGCCACGATCTGCTCGTCTTCCTCGGGCGCAAACGTGCAGGTTGAGTAGACCAGCGTCCCGCCCGGCTGCAAGCACTTTACGGCCTCTGTCAGTATTTCCTTTTGCCGCCGCTGGCACGTTAAGACGTAGTCCTGCGACCAGTAATCGGTGGCCTGCGGGTTTTTGCGGAACATGCCCTCGCCGCTGCACGGTGCGTCCACGACGACCTTGGTGAAGAAGCGCGGGAACCGGCGGGCCAGGACTTCCGGCTTCTCGCTTGTAATCAGGGCATTGGCTACGCCCCAGCGCTCGAGGTTTTCGCGCAAGACGCGGGCACGGGGACGGACAATCTCATTGGCAACAAGCAGCCCCTCTCCCTGAAGCCGTTCGCCCAGGGCCGTGCTCTTGCCCCCCGGGGCGGCACAAAGGTCGAGCACGCGTTCACCCGGCTGAACGTCCGCAATTTGGGCCGGGTACATCGCGGCTGGTTCCTGCGAGTATACCGTTCCGCTGACCCACTCCGGATCCTGACCCTGGACGTGCCCGTACCAGGCGTTGGCAACCGCGGGGACGGGCCGCTCTAAGGGGTAAGCCACATTCTGCTGGGCCTTCAACGGGTTTATCCTGAAGGCCTTTTTTGGCTTTTGTGCAAGTGCAGCCAAAAAGCTGGCGGCGCGTTCTTCACCCAGTAGTTTGTGGTACTTTTGAACAAAGTCTGCTGGTAAGTTAAGCATCGTGATTTTCCTTTCGCAATAAGTGCAAGATACTGCAGCCGTAAGTGCAGGCAAGAACCAGCCAGAAGCCCAGTAGAAGCCCCAACAAGTGCCGCGGGTTTGAGAAAAACGCCCGCCAGCACAGGAAAAAGTATGCGGCAACAGCCAAAAGGGCCTCTGTTAGTACCATGCGCACGCTGCGGTTAATTAGCCAGTTTTGCAGGAGACCACCGCTCAGGTGCGTCTGCTTGACCGTCTCCCAGTCGATCAGCGCCAAGAAGACAGTGCAGGCCGCGCTGATCACGGTGAACAGCAGGATGACTAAAATTTCCCGGATGACCGAAAAACGGTGAACCTGGTGGTTCCTAACGAAGTCCGGCGTCTTGATGCGGGCACCGTAGTGCGCGGCCACGCGCCTGATTGCCCGACTCGAACCGTCAACGATGATATCATAATTTTTCAGTTTGAACCGCCCCGTCGGCTGCTGCGGCCCCGTCGTGAGGTAATAGCCATTTTGCTTCATCTGCCGGTAGTGCTTGAGCGTGCCGACAACGGTGTAATACGTGCCGTTTAAAACGACGTACTGGTTGCCCTGCGTTTTCATGACCTTCACTTTTGCGTTCAGACCCAGCACGGCAAAGGAGACGGCGCCCTTAAAGTCGTCAACGGAGAAATAGCGTCCAGACTCCGTCGGCAGCTTGACCACGTTATGATTGGACCAGATTAAGGTCTGCTTGGTTTTGCCCCTGCTGACCAGGTGGACCTGCATTTTGTTTTTAGGGTAGTGCTTTTGCAGGTAGCCCAGAAACGACGAGACGGGCTGCTTGGTCCGCACGTTGAAGTAGCGCGTGTTGTTGCTGAGGCCGTAAGCCTCAAGCAGCTGGTCGGCTGCGCGCGACTGCACGTTGGAGAGCATGCTGCCCGCACCCAGAAGCAATAAGAAGATGGCTATAAGTAAAATTGTTTTTTTAAATTTCATGTTTTATCTCAAAGGCTTGTTCGTTAATAAAATCAAAACTGCGCAGTGACCGGTTTATCCGGCGCAAGGCCGGGCTTGTGCCCAGACGGGCCGTTTGCCAAAAGGTCGGTGAATTGGTCGCGCCCCTTTTTTCGCCAATAAAAATGAGGTGGGCCCCGGGGTTGTATTTTTCCCAGGCCGCAATCGCCTGCATGTCGCTTTTATTGAAGTTGGGAGCCCACGAGCAGATAATCAGCTGCACGGATGAAAAGCGCCTGATTGCGCTTGGTGCGTCGAGCCTGACGACCGGGTGACAGGGTTCATGGCCCGTTGCGGACGTTCTGGCCCACTCAAAAGAATCCGTTGCGACCGTCGCAACCCCCGCTTCGCTCAGTGCCTTGCTCCAAAAGCCGTTGCCCGCCATGATTTCCAGGCTGGAGATAACGCCCAGCTGCTTAAACAGCCGGGCCGTGACGCGGTTGGGCACGGACCAAACGCCGTAGTGAACGGATAAAAATTGCCGCAGGCCGTTGAAAAGATGGTTGATAACGTCAAGCTGCCGCCGCTTGGCCTCCCCCACCCGGCTGGCGATTTCTTCCAGCTCATCGGGCATCAGGCCCAAAGGGTCGGAAGCCGCCGGTAGAACCTGCTGGCGGGCCACGTGGGAAATTATTTGGGCAACCTCTTGCGCCTGCTCGTGCACCTGCCGGTCGCCGATGTCCGCGTCTAGTTGATTGATTTTTTCTAAAAATTCTGTCATATTCGAATACCTATAATGATTTTACCATTCAATCGGCCGGATTTCAGTTATAATAAAGAGTAACACAATAAAGGAGAATATTATGGTCAAAAAAGCAATGAAGAAACGAGACGAGGAAGAAGAAAGCCTAGGCAAGTTTTTGCTTGACGTCGTCGTCATGATGGCGGTCATCCTGGGTATCTTTTACCTTTTATTCACCTACGTGCTCTCGAACGATTACGTATCCGGCCCGTCCATGCAGCCCACGTTTGAAAACAGTGAGCGGCTGATTTCCGTGCGCCACTTCACGCCCAAACGCAACGATGTGGTTGTCCTGCTGGCACCAAAGGCCGCCAATGACGCGCCAGGTGCCCTTTACATCAAGCGCATCATTGGACTGCCGGGCGACACGCTTGTTTCTAAAAATGACAAGATGTATATTAACGGCAAGCTCTTCCCCGAGCCCTACCTCAATAATCCCCTTAAAAAGGCGGCCAACGAAGCCGGCCAGACCTATACCACGAACTTCACGGTCAAGGTGCCCAAGGGCTACTACTATGTGATGGGTGACCACCGCGACATTTCCCGGGACTCGCACATCTTCGGACCCGTGAAGCGGGAGAATCTGGTTGGCAAGGTCAAGTTCAGGTACTGGCCGTTCAACCGGATTCAGGGCTTTTAAAAACTACCGCCCTTTAATTTTCGTGGCCTTTTCGCTAAAATGGAGATGAAGGAGAATTTATTATGAATCAGCAAACTGAAGAATTGTCCAATGCGATTATTGATTATCAAGTCAAGCATCACGTCACTGATACGGACCTGGCCTTTGCCTGCCACCTGTCAGTCGAAAAAATACACGCAATGAAGGTCGGCGAAGGCGAATTCACGCCCGAAGAAGTCAACCAGCTGTACGACTACCTGGCTGCAAGCCACTAGTTGTTCATTGCATTTTAAAGAGCCCTCAAGTTGAAGCTTGGGGGCTCTTTTTAAGTGGCATGGTATTTGCGGTTGGGCCCCTCTTAATAAAGCGGCGCAGCAAATCAGTTCTGTGTTCGGGACTCGCAGAATCTGCTCATCAGGAACATGTTGGCGGCCAAGAACACGAGGTCAAGCGCCAGCATGAGACCCAGGCCAAATCCTAATCTGGAGTTGTCATAGTTGCCCATCAGGTAATCAAACGGCGAAGCAGCAAGGTGGTGCAAGAAATCGTTGCCCTTAACGAGGAGCCACGCAATGAGAATAATTACCACAAGACGCACGGTGCGCAGGGCGGCCTGACTGGAGACGTTGGGCAAAAAATCCACAATCGCGTTGCTGGAAATACCCAAAAAACTAATCAGGAGGTAGGCCAAAAGGCTGATTAAAACGAGCAGCAGCAACAATTCGACGAGCCGAATGGCCAGGTCTTTGCTGAAGTCGGCCCGCCGCAGCGCAATTTGGATGTTTCGCAAATCTTGCCCCATTAGCCGGTGAAAATCCGCGTCCGTGAAGTACGCTGCACAAAACAGGCCGCCGATTGACAGAACGTTCAGAATCCCGTAGTAAACCACGGCAATGAAGGAACTCAGAATGTTGTCGACGTAAAACAGGCCGTCATTGATTGGCACCAAGCGGTAGGTCTGGTTGCGGCTGGTCCGTTCGTTGGCAAAACACGTGATAAGATAAAAAACCGGGACAAAGGCCAGTGAAAGACTGGCAAAAATCGTTAGGAGTTCCGGAAAAAAGCTGTTGGTGTAATGACCCTCAATGTATACCCTAAACGAACCCGAACTAAGGCCCGATATGACCACGATTGCCAAAGCACCGACGAACTGAATGAGCAGCAGCGAATGGGCCCGTCTGGCCTTTGACCTAAATAATTCGGTAAACAAATGATTAAAAATTGTCATTTTTTCTCCTTCTAACACAATTCTGAAAAACCGTGGTCCTCTTCTCAATTAATCGTCCGCCCGTATTAACAAGCACGCATACCAGTGCGCAGCGGGCCGCTTGCCTGACTCTATTGCCAGATCAATTTTTTGCGCGTCCTTCGAAAAAGCGGCTGAATAAGAAGACGGATGCGGCCAGAAAGACGAGGTCAATGGTCAGCATGATCGCGTTGGACAGTCCCAGGTCGACCCCGGAATTGCTTCCCAGCAGGAATTCAAACGGCGAGACCAGGATGTGCATGATGATGTTTTCGGCCCGTAAAAACAACCAGGCCATGAAGATAATCAGTATCAGGCGCACCGCGTTAAGCACCGTCTTGCTCGACACGCCCGGCAGGAAGTCCAAAATCGACTGGCTGGAAAAGTTTATCAGGCTGAGCAAAAAGTAGCCAAACAGGCCGGTTAAGAGGACCAGCAGCAGCAAGGCCATGAAATTAAAGACGGCCGCGCTCGGGATGCCGTAGTGCGTGATACTGTTTATCATATCGGGTATTCCAGTGCGATAACTGGAATTAACCGCCAGATTAATGCCGAACAGCACTGCCATGACCAGAACATTCAAAAGCACGTAGTAGACGAAGGTGACCAAAGAACTGAGGATGTTGGCCAGGTAAAAGCCGGCGTCGCTGAGCGGCGTCAAGCGCATCGTCTGGCTGCGATTGATGCGCTCGTTGTCAGTGCAGGTGAGCAAATAAAAAATAAAGCAAAACAGCATGGCAAAGACAAAGTAGAAGGCGAGCAGGCCGGAAAAAAAGTAGGTCAGGTCGATGCTACCGATATAAACATGCCGGAACCCCGTCATATGATTGCCCATGTTGTCGAAACTCAGGATGCCGATAACCGGTACCCCGACCAGTTGAACCAGCAGCATGGCGTATGCCTTCTTGCTCTTCAGCCTGAATAATTCTGCAAATAAACGTCTAAAAACAGCCATTGTTCTTTCTCCCCTTAGTAAAATTCCCCGTAAAAATGGTTAATGTGCCCCTTGTGTGCCCTCATTTTTCCAAATTCTCTTCTCCAGCGGCCCTTTCTCCCTGAGCCGTGAACAACCTTTTGCCGTGCGGTGTCCGTTCAGCTTAGATTAATTCTTTTCGCGGGTTTCGAAAAACCGCCCGAAAATGAAGATGTTAATCGTCAAAAAGACGAGGTCGATGGCCAGCATGATAATGATTGCAAGCCCCAGTCCGGAGTTTGTGCGGTCGCCAATGCCCAATACGAAATCAATCGGCGAGGTAATGATAATCCGCAAAAAATCGTTGGCCTTGATCAGGAGCCAGGCAATGAGAACGATCAGCACGCCCCGGATTACCCGCAGCGCCGCACGACTTGAAACTTCGGGCAAAAAGTCCAGAATCGCGCTGCTGGAAAAATTCAGAAAGCTGACCAAAAAGTAAACCAGAAAACTGGCCAGGATCAGAAGCATCAACAGGCTAAAAAGCTGGAACATGATCTCCTTGTCAGACGAAACCTGCCCGATAATCCTTCTTAAATCCGTCATGTCGGTCTGCAGCATCTTATGAAAGTTTGCATCCGTCAGGTACGATGCAGCGCTGAGCAGGACAATTGCTAAGACATCCATAATTCCGTAATAGGCTAAAGCGACAAAGGAGCTCAGGATATTGTCGGCGTAAAACAGGCCGTCTTTAATCGGGGTCAAGCGAAAAGTTTGGCTGCGGTTGGTCCGTTCATTGGCAAAGCACGTAATCACGTAGAAAACGGGCACAAAAATGAGCGCCGAATAGGAAAAAATCTCTAAGGACCGCGAGAAGAAGCTAGAAAAGGTTGCTCCGACAACATATGATGGGTTGTCCAAAAAAGAAATAACGACCATTGCGATGACAGCCACAGCCTGAATTAATAGCATTGAGTGGGCCCTTTTTGCCTTCGACTTAAACAGCTCGGCAAACAAACGATTGAAAATAGCCAATGTTATTCACCGTCCCTTTGGTAAAGCCCCTCGTAGTAATCCTCAACACTAACGTTATTCGCCCTGATCTCCTCGGTGGACTTGTGCGCATAAATCGTGTTGTCCTTGATGATGACCACCTCATCAAGCAAATTGGCAATTTCATTGACAAAGTGGTCTGAAATCAGGATTGTGGCCTTTTCTTCCTTCCACAGGATAATCGAGTTGATGATCTTCTTGCGGGCCATCGCGTCGATGCCGGAAAAGGGCTCGTCGAGCAGGTAAAGGTCGGCTTTGCGGGCGAAGGTCAGGGCAATCACCAGTTTTTCCCGCATCCCCTTGGACATCTGCGACAGCCGCATCTCTTCATCCAGCTTCATGAACTGCCGCAATTGTTCAAATTCTTCTTTGTCAAAGTCCTCGTAAATGACCTCATAGAACTTAACAATGTTCTTGATTTTGGTTGAATTGTTAAAGCCGGTCAGGCCATCCGTGAAGGACAGGTGGGCCTTGCGCTCCGCTTCCTTGAAGAGGCCGCTGACGGCAACGCTGCCGCGGTAGTTCTTGGCAATACCGGCAATGATGCGCATGAGCGTGGTCTTCCCGGCCCCGTTTTCACCCAAAAGAGCGACAATTCTGCCCGGCTGCAGCGCCAGATTTATATCCCGCAAGATTGTTTTCTGATTTTTCTTGTAGGTCAAATCCTTAATTTCTAAAAGATCAGTCATAATAATGCTCCTAATTCAAATACTTGCTTAAAATCGTCTGGATCTGTTCATCCGTGACGCCTAAGGCATTCATGCTTTGCACGAACTTGGCTAATTCATCGTTGATTAGTCCCCGCTTAGTTTTTTCAAGCAATTCCGTGTCCTCCGTGACGAAGTTGCCCTCGCCGCGTTTAGTATATAGAATTCCCTCAATATTCATCTGCTGCAGCGCCCTTTGAACCGTATTGACGTTTACCGTCAGCTGCAGCGCCAACTCACGCACGGAAGGAATCTTCTTGCCGGGCTGCAGCTTGCCGGTAACGATTTGCCGGTAAAGATACTGCTCGATCTGTAGATAAATGGGAATGTTATCCTTGAATTCCACAAGTTCACCATCCTTTTTACTGTATTATATCTCTAATACACAACTATGATAACGCAGTTTGTGCCTTTGTGCAATCTTTTTAATCAGTGCGGGCCCGTAATTGCACGCGCCACCTTAAACATTCTTCAAGAAAATTTCACTGTTCCACGTAGTGGAGCATTTGTCCCGAGGCAAGCAAAATAGCCCCCAAAACCACTTATGGCAGCGATTTTTAGGGCTATCTTAATTTCTTAGACTAATTGTGCATAATTTTAAAAAAGCGGGCACAGGCAGACTTAGCCTTATTCACCGGCATTCCTGCTCTCTAATTATTTTCTCGCAAAAGTTAAATTATGTGCGTTTTTGTTTCACTTTGAGGATTTCGTCGCATTCATCTGCACCATTCTGATCATAACGTCCACGGCCTTGTACATTGATTCCAGGACCGTATACTCGTAGCGCCCGTGCATGTTTTCCTCGCCCGCAAATATGTTGGGGCACGGCAGTCCCATGTAGGTCAATTGGGAACCGTCGGTGCCGCCGCGGACGGGCTCCTCGTTGATCGTCA
The DNA here is from genome assembly GCF_059900875.1 of Lactobacillus sp. XV13L. Classification (NCBI taxonomy): domain Bacteria; kingdom Bacillati; phylum Bacillota; class Bacilli; order Lactobacillales; family Lactobacillaceae; genus Lactobacillus; species Lactobacillus sp. XV13L. The sequence goes on from NZ_JBWXGD010000001.1 coordinate 149,703, forward strand.
GGCCTTCGGCCTTGTAGGCGGCCCGCGCCAGGTCAACGATGTTCATCCGCTTGGCGAGCTCATCGGCCATGTTGTAGTACTGGTCCCACATCTTTAGCGTTAGCCGCTCGGTGCCAAACTCCTGGTTCATCTTCTTAACGATTGACTTGACCACATCCTTGCGCCGCTTAAGCCCGTCCCGTTCGAAGTCGCGGACAATGTAGTCCAGGTGGGCGTGATCAACGGTCCCCTCAAAGTTCATCAGGTGAAAGAAGCCCTGGCGGCCGTCCGTCTTTTCCGGTACCTCGTCTTGCGGCAGCTGGTTCTGAAAGTCGATGCCCACCTGAATGGCATTGATCATCTGACCCTTGGCTTCGGCCGGGTGAACGTTAACGCCCTGGATGTCGAGTCCAAACTGGGCGGCCGAAAATGTGCCCCAATCGAGCTTGCCCGGCGCTTCCCCGTCAACGGTGAAGGCGAAGTCGGCGCCAAATTCCGCAACGTCGAAGTGGCCAGCGCCTGTTCCGATCTCCTCGTCCGGCGTAAAGGCCAAGCGAATCTTGCCGTGCTTGACCTCGGGGTACGCCAGCAGGTATTCCGCAAAGGTGACGAGCTCCGAGACGCCGCACTTGTCATCGCCGCCCAGCAGCGTGTCGCCGGAGGCGGTAATGATGGTTTGGCCGCGGTAGTTCTTCAGGTGCGGGAAGACCGCCGGATCAAGGTAAAAGTCGGATTCGCCCAACCGAATCTTGGACTCGCCGTCGTAATTTTCGTGTACCTGCGGGCGAACGTTTTCCCCGTTAAAGTCGGCCGTGTCGCAGTGAGCCAAAAAGCCCATGACCGGCACGTCGGCGTCTATGTTGGCCGGGATCTCGGCAATCACGCAGCCCGCCTTCTGGTTGTAGTGGACGTCGCTCAGCCCCAGCTCTTCCAAATCGGGCATGATGACCTGCTTTTGGAAGTTTTCCTCCCGAGCGGTCGACGGGAAACGGCTTGCGTGCTCGTCGGAGCGGGAATTGACTTTGACGTACTTGATGAATCGCGGTAGTAAATTAGGGTATTCCATATTTTTCTCCTTAAACTAAATCCTGGAACGGATTGGTCGAAACTTGGGACACCTCAACGGGAACGTCCCAGCCCTCCTGAGTGGCCCAGGCGCTCATCTTCTCGGCCACCTTTTCCTTAAACAATTTTTCCGTGTAGTGACCGGGATCAACGACGGTCAGGCCAGCGGCAATCATGTCGTGGCCGGTGTGGTAGTACACGTCGCCGGTGATGAAGGCGTCGCAATGCTCCTTGAGTGCCTGACGCCAGTACTTGCCGCCGTCGCCGCAGATGAAGCTGACCCGGGATATCGGCTGCGGGCTATCTGCAGCAATCAGTCGCACCATCTTGATGCCCATCTTGTCCTTGACGTAGTAGGCAAAGTCGCGCGCCGACATTGCGTGCGGCAAAACCCCCTTGCGGCCAATCGCGATGCCGTCATCGTCCAGGCAGAAGGGTTCGACAGCGGACAAGCCTAATTCTTCGGCCTGCCAGTCGCTGGAGCCGTCCTGGGCCTTGTCGGAATTGGTGTGAATCGCGTAGACGGTGATGCCGTTTTTGATAACCGCGCCGTAGATGGCATTCTGCGGGTCGGCCAGGTCGAGGTTGGCTGCGGGCCGAAACATTAACGGGTGGTGACTGATAATCAGGTTGGCGCCCCGCTTGACCGCCTCCTCAACGACCGGCATGCGGACATCCAGGGTGGTCATGATCTTATTCACGGGCTGGTCCATCGAGCCGATTTGCAGTCCGACGGGGTCGCCCGCACTGGCTATCTCTTCTGGAAAGTGCTGGCGCAGAACCCGCACCACGTCTTTAACTTTAATCATGCAATACTCCTTCAATCATCGTAATCTCCTCTTCCACCTGCTTGATGTGTGCCCGGTCCGGCTGCTTGGCCTTTTTGAGGCTGGTCAGAAGCTGGCGGTGGTAGGCGAGCTGGCCGCGCCACTTCTCTTCAAAAATCGGGCCCTTGGCCCTAAGCAAAAACGGGCCGAAATAAAGTTCCGCCGGACTCAATTCTTTTCCTGCCGGCGACTTCTGGGCCTTGATTAGCTCGTACACGTGGCCCGCTTCGGCGACAATCTTTTCCGCCGTAATCTGGTAGCTGTGTGCCACCAGCCACTTGCGCACGCCGCACTCGCCCACGTTGGGTTCGAGCACAAGGGTCGCAAAAATGAAGTCCTTGTTCCATGCATCGTCTAAAATCGTGGTCATGAGCTTGCCGCCCATGCCCGCAATGACCACCGTGTCGATCCTGTCCTGCGTCGTAATCGTCGCAAGGCCTGCACCCAGTCTGGTACTGATCTTGTCTTCAAGACCGGCGGTGGCAATATCTTCTTCGGCATTGGCCAGAGGGCCCGCCGCGATGTCGCTGGCGATGGCGAAGTCAACCTTGCCCGTCTGGACGAGCGCAATGGGCAGGTACGCGTGGTCCGTGCCGATGTCGGCAACGCGGCTGCCCGGCTCAACCATCTCTGCCAACTCGTTTAACCGTAAATTCATTTATCAATCCTACCTTCTACTGGTAAATTTTAGCATAATATCCGGCCGGTTGGGACGCGAATTGTCCCCTGGCGACTACTAGCCGAAGAGCGCTATAATTAATTAATGTTTTGAGGAGGAAAAACAACCAATGGATAGAACAGAACCAGTTACTTTAACCAACATGTGCATGATTACGCGCAATGACCAGATCTTGGTACTGGACCGCAATGACCCCACGTGGCCGGGTCTAACCTTTCCCGGCGGCCACGTTGAAAGCCACGAGTCCTTCTACGATTCGGTGGTGCGGGAGGTCAAGGAAGAAACCAACCTCACGGTCGAGCACCCACGCCTGACGGGAATCAAGCAGTTTTACGATGATAACGACCGACGCTACATTGTCTTCTTCTACACCGCCGACAAGTTCCACGGCACCGTCAAGGCCTCAAGAGAGGGCAAGTTGACCTGGATGACCAGGGACGAACTGCTTCACCAGAAGCTGGCCTACAACTTCGACCGCGACCTCTTCGTCTACTTCAACGACCACATCGACGAGCACATCCTCGACGGCGAGCGCGACGAGTTATTCTAAAGCCAGCCTGCGTATTGAGCCGGCCGCAAGCAAATACAAGAAAATAATTGGGCCGGGCACCAGGAACACGCTTTTTCGTTTGCCAATAACAAAATGCATGATTCATTCTTTGAATCATGCATTAACTTTGTATAAGACCAGGCGCACGCCCAGTAAAACCGCAAAAACGAGCACGTTCTGCAGCAAGAGTGGCCAGCGGTAGGCCGGAAACAGCAGCAAAAACAGCCAGACAGCCACCATTAGGGCCAAGACCCAAAGGGAATTGCCCAAGTTGCCGGGTGCCAGCGCAAACAGGTGCACGCCGATGAACGGCAGCAGGTACTGCCAGTCCCGCGGCGCCAGTTCCGCCGCCAGCGCCCTAACCCGCGTCTTGCGGATGACTAGGAAATTGCTGATGCCGTTGATTTCGCTTCGCGGCAGGATGATCGACGTGTAATCAAAAAACAGGGTGCTGATGCAGAGTAGGGCCAGCTTCAGCGGCTCTTTGATGAAGCCAAAACTGAGCTGCCACATCTGCGGCACCGACAGGTAGAAGTCGTGCCAATTCTGCCGGGCAAGGACAATCAGCAGTGCCGAAACGACCGCATAAGCCCAGAACGCATGCTTCTTATTCATCGCGCAGCATTCCATTGCGCAATAGCAGTTGCTGGTCGTAGGCAAGTCCATCAACATGATCATGGCTTGCCACAATGACCGTCTTATCTTCCTGCTTCAAGCGCTTTAGCAGCGTCACGAACTGGCCAATGCTCTCCTGATCAATCCCGCGGGTGGGCTCATCGAGCAGGATGATGTTCTGCTCTTCCATGACCGCCTGAATGATGCCCACCTTCTGCCGCATGCCGACGGAGTAGCTGGCGATTGCATGCGTGTCATCGGGGTCAAGCTCAAAGTAGTGCATGAGTTTGCGAACACGCTCTTCGTTGAAGCGGTGGTTGAGGTTGGCCAGAAAGTGCAGATTGGTCATGGCCGACTCGTACTCCAGAAAGCTGGGGTTCTCAATGAGCGCGCCCAGTACATCGCCTTTGCCAAGTTCAACCTTGCCGCCGTCGGCTTTTAAGAGGCCGGTAATAATCTTGAAGATGGTGGACTTGCCCGAGCCGTTGATGCCCGCGATGTGAACGAGCTGGCCCGGCTGCACACTCATTGACACGTCCCTCAGGACCACCTTGTTGCCAAATGATTTCTTAATTCCTGTAATCTGTAACATTCTACTTCTCCCTTAAAAACCACCATAAATATGATGAATTGTTCGGTAAACCTCATCATACATAGGACTGTAATTAATTAGCAGGCTCTTTTCAAGATAATAATGGTACGCAAGATCCATTATAAGAGCTATAAGTAATAAGACATACGGATGAGGTAGTTCATATGCCCCGACCAACAGCCAGCTTAAGACCAGAAAAACCGCAACGTGGAGCACCAGGAGTTCTGTCCCGATAGTCGGGTTGCCATACTTAAATAGGGGGAAATCCGTCAAAAAGTACGGTCCGAAGAGACCGAGGAAAAACACCATGCAGTAGACAGTAGCCAGTCCCAGCAGACGCACAGTCATCCACCTTGTCTTCTGCCTCACGCCAACAAGCAAGTTAACGCGGCGAAAAGTAAGTATTTGACTATAAAGCAGAACTAAGACAGCCGGTTGTAAATATAATGATACCATATGCGCATTGAGGAAAGCGTTGGGCAATTCCATGGTACCGGGGTAGTTGCGCATGATTAGAAAAATGCTACCCGCTATTCCTAAAAGAGCTATCACAAGCCCGACCTTGATCGGGCGACGAGAAATGCGTTTAAATTGCATAATTTAGCCCAGCTTTCTCTGATGCTTGTACCACAGGGTGGTCAGGACTGCGGCAACTGCCAGGTAAATGAAGACAGCAATTAAAAAGGCTAAGGCAGAATTTATTGGAGGAGCTTGACCTGCAAAGCTATATTGCCCTGGTGCAGTCAGATTGTAGAAAAACCAGGTAAACGCAAACGTCCGCCAGACTACGCTGTTCATATTCCCAAGTGTAGCCAACAAGACCAACGCAAGACCCAAAATCGGACCAAGTGCGATATAAAAGGCAGTCTTACGAACGTGAAGACCAACACTAAAAATAAAGACGGCGAAGACGCCCCAGCCAATGGCTGCCAAAATAATATATAGGCTTAAATCAACGAATTCATTTAGCGAAAAATAACCTGATCTAGGTCCCGGAGCCAATTCTTTAGGGATAGTTTTAAAAGCAAAGGGATAGTAAAACCAGTTAATCAATCCTATTTGATAAAGGTTAGTAAACAAAGATAAAGCGGCTCCACTAAAAAAAGTTGTGGTTAACCCTTTCTTCAAAAAAATCTTATACCCTATTCTCTGTTGAACAGCACTAAACATATTATTATTTTTTAAGTAGATGAAAACACCGGCTCCTATAATCGTAGCTAGTATCATCATAATGACATCGATCACGACACTATCATCGCCACCACCAGGCTGCAATGAAAAGAATAAGTTGACAGATACATCGGAAACCTTGCCGGCTTTGGGAAGAATTCCTTGTGCGTCTTTAATACCTACAAAAGCTTGCCAGGTAAGCGGAAGCAAAAATAGTATGACAGCAACTATAATTATTTGTTTGGTTCGTTTTAGCATTATTACTTTTACCTTTTTATCCATAGTTTCAAACGGTTTTATTATTCGCTAATTGCATTAAGAAAAGCAGAATCCTTAAAGCGAAAAAACTTTTTCTTGGCCTTTGCCAAATGATTTCTTAATTCCTGTAATCTGTAACATTGTGCTTCTTCCTTAAAAACTATCATAAATATAGCGAGTCATTTTATTGTCTTGGTGTAAGCAAGCATGAACGTCTGCTCAATATAATAGTGATATAACAAATTAAAAATAATAGTCATGATGAGCAACAAATAAGGGTGTGGTGAATCATAAGCCCCTACCAAAAGCCAAGTTAAGAATAAAAGTACGAAAAAATGGAATAATAAAAGTGCTGTACCAAAAAGTGGGTTGCCAAACTTGAATAAAGGATAATTGGAAAAAGGATATGGCACTAATAATCCGATTGCAAATGAAACACAATAAATCGTGGTGAGGACAAAAAGGCGGATTGTCATCCATTTTGTTTTCTGCCGTACGCCAACCAATAGATTAATACGTCGAAAAACAAGTATCTGGGTAAAAATCAAGGCCAAGACAATTGGCTGCAAATATAAAGAAACCATGTGCGCAGAGAGATAAAAAGTCGGCAAGTCCATAATCTGAGGATCATTATTTGCTATCAAATAAACACTTCCCGCGGCTCCTAGGACAAAGATTAAAATCCCAATTAAAATGAGACGGCGGGTCAGTCGCTTAGCTCTCATAATTAGCCTAACCTCCTCTTCCGTTTATGCCAAAAACTAATTAAGCATGCGGCAACGGCGAGGTAAATAATGACGGCAACGACAAATGCAAAGGATGAACTAATTGGTGGAGCTTGACTCACAAACGTATATTGTCCCGGTGCAGTTAATGTATAGAAAAACCAGGAAAAAGCAAAAGTACGCCAAACCTGGCTGCTCATATCGCCCAACAAAGCTAGCAATACTAAAGCTAAGCCCACAATTGGACCGAGTGCCAAATAGAAGGCACTCCTTTGCACAAAAAGTCCAATACTAAAAGTTAACACGGCAAAGACGCCCCAACCGATAGCGGCAAAAATGATGTATACACACAAGTCAAATAATTCATTAGTTGAAAAGTAGCCTGGTCTATATCCAAAAGCTTCCATTTTGGGCAGTTTTTTAAAGACAAATGGATAATAAAACCAGTTAATTAATCCCAGTTGGTAAAGATTAGTTAGTAAAGATAAGGCAGCCCCTGCTAAAAAAGTTATGACAACCCCTTTCTTTATAAAAGACTTATAACCAATTCTCTGTTGAATTACACTAAACATATTGTTGTTCTTCAAATAAATGAAGGTATAAGCTCCTATAGTTGAAGCTAAAATCATCATGACAACTGATATAATGATGCTCTCATTACCTCCATTAGGTTGTAGTCCAAAAAACAAATGAACAGACACATTAGATGCTTTGCCAGTCCTCGGAAGAATTCCTTGAGAATCCTTGATACCAGTAAAAGTTTGCCAAGTAATCAAAAGGAGATACAGCATTACGGCAATAACAATGAATTTTTTGGTTCGCTTTAGCATTACTTTACCTTTCCTACAATAATCATGAATTACCTCTATATAATTAAATGACACACCTTAAAAACAAAAGGGGAATATCTTCCCCTCAAGTAAAACACTAGGTACCAAAAAATTATTTATTATCTGCGCTAAAATGAAACTTGATGTAGGACCCACTAGGATCGACAGGGCTGGTTCTTACACCGCCATAATAGTGTAAGCCAACTCTTCCCGTGTTATTTCCTGCATGTGTTGTTTGATTTACATATAAGCCGGTTGTATCCGACCTTTTCGCACCCTTATTGTTTTGTAACCGTACTTTATATCCAAATTGCGCAGTCTGAGCGTCACCGTTAAATGATGCATAGTTAGAATTGGTCCTCTTTATATTAGGATAATTTTTGTTCATAGCCCATGCACCCCAGGGTTTCGTGCTTACATTTGTAATTGTCCATGTACCTTTTGCTCTTGTATCTATACCTTCAGTACTTACTTCAGTATCGTTTGTATTCGTAGGTACTTCAGTATTATCTGTATTGGCGTTTGAATCGCTAGGTGTATCTGCAGCTGCCGCAGCAATCGAAGTCCCGCCGACTGCTAATAGCATGCTGGCAGATAACATTACCTTGCCCCAAAAGTTATGTTTTAGTATTTTACCTCCTAATAAAGCTAAATTAACAGTGATCTTTGTACAAATATTAGTCAAGAGACCTTTGTGCGGTACCGTCATCCTCTTGATAAGTTAAATATACTACTTGACAAAATAAAAACTTGCCGAATTCCCAAATTAGGGAATTTATTTTTAGTAAAGCTGCTTGATTAGCGCTAGGTCATTGCGAAATTCTTGTTTGAGATGATCCATGCTAAGGGCATTTAGTCCCGAAGAGAGGCGTTTTAGCAGCGCCGCATTCCCCTTTTTGATATATTGCAGCAATCCTGTCAGAAATTGTATTTTCAGTTTTATTACCGGCTTAGAATCAGGAATTTCTACCGTTCTTGTTGCTTTAAGCAATTTTTGGGCATAAGCCCAATCCTTAGTCATTAGTGCATAATCTGCTTCCAGCAGGCTTTCTAATACATCACTGTACCAACTATGTTCATCAAGCCGTTTTTCTTTAGCGAAGTCGATTAAATGAAAGGAAAACTTGTAAATACTCGTTGCATCGAACAGTAAGGCCGTCTTGCCCAGAAGGTAGATGTTCTCATAGCTCCAATAGTTGTGGTCGGCAACAATATGAGCGAAATATAATTTGATCTTTGTCTGCGCACGCTTGGGCAATAGCTTTTCACTAGTCAGCTTTTGATAATAATTGCAAGCTATTGCGGCTTTAAACAAAGCCTTTTTGCTGGCAGAATTTAGTTGATAAGACTTGCATGCTGCAAGGGCACAATTTTTTAAGTAATTAACTTGCCTTTTGTTATATGGATCCAGAATTTCTTTAATATTTAACTCTAAAATCGAAAAATCATTTTGATTGATAAATTCAACCGGCTGAATGTGATTTTTTGAAAGTAGCTGCAAGACTTTTTCCCATGCTAGGTCGCCGCTTCCGGTTTCCCAGCGCGCAAGTGCCGATTTAGAAACCACTCCCGTGGAAGCTTCAATCAGACTAATATTCATTTGTTTTCTAATCCGCCGAAATTTGGGACCATATTTTCCCTTGCACATTTAAAAATCCTCATTTCGCATACTGGTTTGCAAGATGTACTACCCTGTTGACGCAGCCTGGTTGCTTAAGCCAAAACATGATTAATTTACACTGTGTCTGGTTCCGACGTTACTCTGCATCACTATTTTTGGTCAACATCCAAAATATTAAATTAATAAAATCCATGCTAAATCTCCTCTGGTAGTTAATAAATATTGAAATACAATATTAGAAACACTTATTACATTTCTTTACTTAAACTTTAACACAAGTCTGCATTTAAAAGTGTGCCACCTTTGCACATTTATAGCAGTTTAAATTTATTGCAATTTGCAAATAATTTTAGCCAAACTAGAGGCGACCGAATTAGCAAACGGATTAAAGGCGGAGGTGGAGGAATACCTGCCGTAGAATTCCCCCCCATCTTTTAAAGGCCTACCCTTGCGATTTAAAACCAAGCAAAAAGGACCAACCTGCACTTTCGTGTACAAGTTGGTCCTTTTTATGCGTATTTTGAATTTTAAATTACGGCAAGGAACTTAATCCAGGAAGTCCCGCAACTGGTTCGACCGGCTCGGGTGCCGCAATTTGCGCAGCGCCTTGGCCTCAATCTGTCTGATCCGTTCGCGGGTCACGCCGAAGACCTTGCCAACTTCTTCCAGCGTGCGCGTGCGGCCGTCGTCCAGCCCGAAGCGCAGACGCAGGACATTTTCTTCCCGGTCGGTCAACGTGTCCAAGACCTCTTCGAGCTGCTCCTTGAGCATTTCGTATGAGGCGTGCTGCTCGGGACTCGTTGCGTCCTTGTCCTTGATGAAGTCACCCAGGTGGGAGTCGTCTTCCTCGCCGATGGGCGTCTCAAGCGAAACGGGCTCCTGGGCAATCTTCAGGATGTCGCGCACCTTGGACGTCGGCATGTCCATCTCGGCGCCAATTTCTTCCGGCGTTGGTTCCCGGCCCAGGTCCTGCAACAATTGCCGCTGAATCCTGATCAGCTTGTTGATGGTTTCAACCATGTGCACCGGAATCCTAATGGTCCGGGCCTGATCGGCAATGGCACGCGTAATGGCCTGACGAATCCACCAGGTGGCATAGGTCGAGAACTTGAAACCCAGGCTGTAGTCGAACTTGTCAACGGCCTTCATGAGTCCCATGTTGCCCTCCTGGATAAGGTCCAAGAATGACATGCCGCGGCCGACGTAGCGCTTGGCAATCGACACGACCAGCCGCAGGTTGGCTTCAGCCAGTTCCTGCTTGGCCTCCTCGTCGCCCTTTTCGATGCGCTTGGCGAGGGTTATCTCCTGGTCGGCCTTTAACAACGGGACCCGACCGATCTCCTTCAAATACATGCGCACGGGATCGTTCATCCGCACGCTGGACGGAGCCGACATGTCTTTTAATTCGGCCTTTTCAACGTCTTTTTGCTTTTTGAGCGCTAATTTTGAAGGCTCGCCCTTGTCATCAACGATGCTGATGCCGTTGTCCTCGAATTCCTGGACCAGCTGGTCGACGGCCTTGCCCTTCAACTCGTAGGGCTCAACCATGCGCGCAACAAATTCTTTTTCGGTAATTGCTTTGTCTTTTTTGACGTCCTTGACAACTTCTTTGACTAACTTATCCAGCGAAAGCACTTCGCCGTTAGTTTTCTTCTTTTCTGTCACTATAAGCCCCCCTTTAACCCTGAATTCTCTTTAACTGCAAAATCTTTTGTGTAATTGTAATGATTTCACTTGTATCCGTCTTTCTTTTCGCATCCTGCAATTCATTCATCAACTTCCGCAGCTGCTCGTTGACTTGCCGCAGTTCCAGTGCGTGCACTTGCTCATCAATTTCACGGTCAGAAAAATCCTGGGGCATGTCAGTCATTTCAGCATTTACTATTATACCTTGAAGTTCCGCAGGAATAAAATTTAAGAAACCACTGGTGCTTGGATTTTCTTTCCCTTCACTAAAATTTAACCATAGTTCCGCTAACTTTTGGTAATTCTGATCTGGAAACATAAACTTGCCGTCCAGCAAATAATTCCGCGCGTGTTCCGAGTGCATAAACAAGTATAACAGTCTTGTCTGCACCGGGTCCGTATTGACGCTGCCGGAGGGCGGCTCTTCTTCGGACTCAGGTGGGATATCGCCAGGCGCAAACGGCGCCGGCTCCCCCACTTGATTGCCTTTGTGCCGCTGGGCGGCGTTGAATTGCCGGCGGTAACGCAGAAGGTTAACCTTGAGCGCATCCCGCGACACGTTCTGTTCCCGGGCCACCCTGTCTACGTACAGATCCTGTTCGACCGGATTGGCCAGCTTGGCTATTTCCCTGATCGCCTCATCAAGGTAAGCCAGCTTCTCACGGTCATTGTCCAGGTTGTATTTTTGCGCCAGGCGCTTTAGGAAAAAGTCGGTCGGCGTCAGCGCACCCTTGACCTCGTCGCGGTACTTTGTGGCCCCGTACTTTTTAACGTACTCATCCGGATCCAGCTTCTCGGGCAGAACAACCACGCCGATGTTGAAGCCCCCGGCCTGGGCAAACATCTTTGCCGCCCGCTCTTCGGCGTGGACGCCCGGATCGTCACCGTCATAATTAATAACAATGTTTTTGGTAATCCGCCGGAGCAGGTATACCTGCTGGTCGGTCAGGCTCGTGCCCATCGAGGCAATTCCCGACGTGATTCCGGCTTTGTAGGCTGCAATCACGTCCATGTAGCCCTCGTACAGGATTAAGTGGCCTTCGGCGCGGGCCGCCTTCTTGGCCTCGGCAAAGTGAAAGAGCGTCTTAGACTTTTCAAAGATCTTTGTTTCGGGGCTGTTGACGTACTTGGCCTCTGTCTTCTCATTCGACAGCCGCCGGCCCGAAAATGCAATCACGTGGCCGCCTTCGCTATCGAGGGGGAACATCAGGCGGTCGCGAAAGCGGTCAAATATCTGACCATCCCGGCCTTCGACAAACAACCCGCTGGCCCTGAGGTCTTCGTCCTTGTACTTGCGTTCGCGCATATAAGTCAAAAGCAGGTTGTTCTGGCGCGGCGCGTAGCCCAGGCGGAAGTGGTCGATGGTATCTTTGTCCAGCCCCCGGCTATGCGCGTAGTCGAGCCCGCGCCGGCCCGCGTTCGTTGAAACCAGCACCCGGTGGTAGAATGCGGCCGCTTCCTCGTTGATTTTAACCAGCACGTTCGTGTACTTGTTTTTTTGCTGCGTGAATTCCTTAATCTCAATGTGAGCAAATTCGGCGGCCTTCTGCACGCTTTCGGGAAAAGTCATGTTTTCCTTTTCCATCAAAAAGGTAAAAACGTTGCCGCCCTTGCCGCAGCCGAAACACTTGAAGAACTGCTTGCCCTCACTAACGGTAAAGGAGGGCGTCTTTTCCTGGTGGAAGGGACAAAGGCCGACGTAGTCCTTGCCCTTCTTCTCAAGTGCGACGTACTGGCTTATCACGTTGACGATATTAACGTTTTCGCGCACCTGGTCAATTGTTTCCTTAGGAATTAGTCCCGCCATTCTCTCACCTGCTTTTTTAGACTTATTTTGTCACTAGTTTGCTCAAGTCCCCTAAGCGGCTTGCCAGTCGTGCCACTGCGTTAAGCTGAGCGAGCCGATTGTTGCGCAGGGCCTCATTCTTGTCCATGATCATGTTGGTTTCGAAGTAAAGGTTGACGACCGGCTGCAAATCGACAAAGCCATCGTAGAGCTCATTCAGATTGATAACGTCCTGAAGGTTCTTAATGCCCGCATCCAGGTCGCTCTCGCTCGTATTCGTGAACAGGTCGGGGTTAACGGGGTCCTTGCCCTTGTACTTGGCCTTCTTCAAAATATTGTTGATGCGGATCAGGCTTTCGATTACCGGCTTGAACTTCTCGTCATCATGGTGCAGCTGCAAGACTTTGGCCGCCGCCAGGATCTGAATCGGGTCCTGCTGACTTGAAGCAAGAACCGCATCAATGATGTCGTACTTAAAGTTGTTCTTCTGCAGGTACTGGTTGATCCGGTCCCGGATGAAAGCAGCGATTTCCTCGTCCTGCTCGCCCCTCTTCGGAAGTTTGGCCGGTGTCTGACCGCTGAGTGCAGTGATGATTTCCGGCAGCACCTCGTTAAAGGCCAGCGACCACTTTTGGTTAAGCAAAATGCGAACAATGCCGTAAGCGTAGCGGCGCAGCGCGTACGGGTCGTTCGACGAGCTCGGGATCATGCCGGCCGCAAAGAACGTGATGATTGTGTCCAGCTTGTCGGCAATAGACAACAGCGCCCCAACCGTTGATGCGGGCAGGTCGCCCTCTGATGTAGTCGGCATGTAGTGCTCCTTGATGGCAACCGCCACGTCTTCCTTTTCACCGGCAAGACGCGCGTAGTGCATGCCCATCACGCCCTGAAGCTCCGCGAATTCACCGACCATCTGGGTAACGAGGTCAAACTTGTACAGTTCGCTCGCCCGGTCAAAATCGGCAGTAGTCTCCTCGTCTAGGTTCCACTTTTTAGCCAGCAGGTCACCGATGATGCGGACACGCTGCATCTTTTCGGACATCGAGCCAATCTTGTCGTGGAAGGATACGTTGTCCAGTTTTTTGACGAAGTGACTCAGGGGGTACTTGCGGTCCTCATCATAGAAGAACTGGGCGTCGTCCAGGCGGGCCACCAGCACCTTTTCATTGCCGGCAACAACGTTCTCAAGGAAGTCCTTGTTGCCGTTGCGCACGGCGATGAAGTGGTTGATCAGCTCCCCTTTTTGGTCATAGACTTCGAAGTAGCGCTGGTTGTCCTTCATGGACGTGATCAAGACCTCCTGGGGCATCTGCAGGAATTTTTCATCGAAAGAGCCCGCAAACACGGTGGGGTATTCCACCAGGTTGGTCACTTCCTCAAGCAGGTTCTTGTCCAGCTTAATCGTCCAGTTGTTCTTCTTAACCAGCTTGTTCATCTGGTCGACGATCATTTCCTTGCGCTTGCTTGCGTCCACGATGACAAATTGATCGCGCAGCGCATCCTCGTAGTCCGCCGTATTGGCCAGGACCACGGCGTTGCCCAGGAAGCGGTGCCCGGCAGTTTTGCGCCCGGCCGTGACGTCCAGCGCCTTAACCGGAATAACGTCGCTGCCGTACAGCGACACGATCCAGTGCACCGGCCGGACGAACTCAAAGTCATGCGAATCCCAGCGCATCTTGGTGGGGAAGGTCATTGCTTTGACAACGTCGCTCATCCCCAGCAGGATATCGCTCGCCTTCCTGCCCTCCTTTTGAACGTGCACGTAGGCGTACTCGGTGCCCTTTAACTCTTCAAAGTAAATGTCATCGGTCGTCATGCCCTGACCGCGGACAAACCCCTGGGCCGCCTTGGTCCAGTTCTTATCCTGGTCCAGCGCAATCTTCTTGGCCGGGCCCTTTTTGACCTCATCGATGTCGTCCTGCTTTTCAGCCAGGTTCTCGACGAGGATAGCGAGCCGCCGCGGCGTTGAGAAGGATTTAACGCCCTTGAATTTGAGCCCGTTTTCCTTTAAAAACTTTTTGGTCCGGTCAGCCAGCTGCTCCACGCTGCGCGTCACAACGTGTGCCGGCATCTCTTCTGTTCCGATTTCGAATAAATAATCTTTAGTCATTTTCAAGCCCCGCTTTCTTCTTCTCGGTGTTCTTTAACAGCGGAAAGCCCCTCTTTTCACGTTCCTCAACGTAGCAAACAGCCACTTTATGTGCCAGGCTTCTGATGCGTGCAAGGTAGCCCGCACGTTCCGTTACCGAAACCGCGCCGCGGGCGTCAAGCAGGTTGAAGGTGTGGGAACACTTCAGAATATAGTCATAGGCCGGCTGCACCAGGCTAAGACCGATAAGCTCCTGGGCTGTTCTTTCGTACGCGTCAAAAAATTTGATTAGGTCTTCCTGGTTGGACTTTTCAAAGGCATACTTGGAGTTTTCGTACTCGGCCTCCTTGAAGATGTCGCGGTAAGGAACGCCGCTGCCCCACTCCAGATCAAAAACAGAATTGACGTCCTGGATATAGGAGGCAAGACGCTCCACGCCGTATGTGATCTCACTCATGGTCGGCTTCACGTCCAATTCGCCAACCACCTGGAAGTAAGTAAACTGGCTGACCTCCATGCCGTCCAGCCAAACTTCCCAGCCGACACCGGCACAGCCCATTGAGGGGTTCTCCCAGTTATCTTCGACGAAGCGGATATCGTGCTCAAGCGCGTTGATGCCCAAAACCTGCAGGCTATCCAAATAATACTGCTGGATGTCCTCCGGGGCCGGCTTCATGACCACCTGAAACTGGTGGTGCTGAAACAGCCGGTTGGGGTTGTCACCGTAGCGGCCATCAGCCGGCCGCCGTGACGGCTCAACGTAGCACGCCTTCCAGGGCTCGGGACCTACGGCCCGCAGGAAGGTGTAGGGGCTCATCGTGCCCGCGCCCTTTTCAACGTCATACGACGGCATAATCATACAACCCTTGGAAGACCAAAATTCTTCCAGTTTAAAAATCATTTCTTGAATAGTTAATTTTTCCTTTGCCATTTTCTTCCTCCCTGCATCAGGCCATAAAAAAAGCCTATGCATCATTGCATAGGGACGAGGTTTAATCGCGGTTCCACCCTAATTCAGGGATATTTCCCTGCTCTCACTTTTGCTTGGCTAGGGGTGCCTTTTCCCAGGTGTCCTCGCACTATCTGACACTCGCTTGCTGGTACTTTTTAATTCCCCATCTTCGCCAAAATACACTGATATTTTACCATAATAACGCAGCAATCTAAAGTTTTACGCGAATAAATTCAGCTCATCCAAAAACTTCTTAGTCTTGAGGTTCAGGTCGATCGTCTCCTGGTAGATGCGGTCAATTGCCTTGCGCGTACTCTTCTTAACTGCCGGCGTAATTGCGATTGAACCGAGGCGCTCAAACGGAATGAGACCGATTGTCCGCAGCACCGCGGTTGCACGCGGCTCCAAGTGCAGCCGCCCAGGATCAATATAGAAGTGGTCGCTGCATAAAACGCCGCCGTGCCTAATCGAATAGTCAAAGTCGCCCCGGTCGCGGCCACAAACGAGACAGTGACGCAGTTCAGGCTCTACCCCATAGGCCGCCAGCATCTGCATCTGCACAATCTGGGTGATCATTTCGGGATCTGCCCCGGCGTTGATTTTCTGGAGCGCAAACCGGGCCAAAGCCCCGTACTTGCCCAAATCTTGGTATTCAATGAAAGCGTGGTCAATCAGGTCCAAAACAAAGGACGCGTATGCATTCTTCGTCAGGTCCGTGAACACCCCATCCAGCTGCTTAACGTTCTTGTAGGTCCGCAGGTTGCTCAGGCCGTGGCCGCTCGTGTAAATTACGTAGGTGCCGTAGGAAAAATTAAGCAGGGCCGCGCCCAATTTTGACTTGGGCTTAAGTGCCCCGCGCGCAATCACCGTAATGATGCCGCTATTCTTGGTCAAGAGCTTGGCCAGCAAGTCGGCCTCCTGGTATTTTTGCCGCTTAAAGACGAGCCCCTCGACCTCCTTAAGTTCACGTGCCACTTCTAGGACAGGTCCTTCTTATTATAGCCAATCTGCTTCAAAAATACGGGGTCCGCGCGCCAGTTGCGCTGGACTTTGACCCAAAGCTTGAGGTTAACCTTCTCGTCCAAGAGGTCCTCGATCTGTTTGCGCGAATTAATGCCAATCTGCTTCAGCATCTTTGCGCCCTTGCCGATAATAATGCCCTTCTGGCCGGATTTTTCGACGTAAATGGTTGCCTCAACTTGCAGCTTGCCCTTGACATGCTGGTTCATGCGCTCAACCCAAACGGCGGCCGCGTGTGGCACCTCTTCGGCGGTCAGTGCGAGAATTTGTTCGCGAATAAGCTCCGCAACCATGAAATACTCGGGCCGGTCGGTAATCTGGTCGGGCGCGTAAAATTCGGGCCCTTCAGGCAGCTCATCGTTTAAGAGCTGAATGAGGTCACTGACGCCAACGCCCTGGGTAGCAGAGATCGGCAAAAATTCCTGAAAGATGTCCATTTTTCTGTAGTCGGCGATTACCGGCAGCAGTTCATTCGGGTGCACCTGGTCAACCTTGTTGATCACGAGGTAGACGGGGACCTTGACCTGCCTGAGGAGGTCGGCGATGTACTCGTCCCCCTTGCCCGGCGCCGCAGGCTCAACCATAAACAAAATCAGGTCAACGTCGTTCAGGCTGGACAGACTGGCCTTGTCCATGTAGTTGTCGAGCTCGGCGTGCGGCTTGAAGATGCCGGGCGTGTCGACAAAGACCACCTGCATGTCTTCTGACGTGTAGATGCCAGAAATCTTGTTGCGCGTTGTCTGCGGCTTATTCGAAGTGATGGCCACCTTTTGACCAACGAGAAAGTTCATCAGCGTGGACTTGCCCACGTTGGGCCGGCCCAGCAGCGCAACAAACCCGGATTTGTGTTTTGTGTTTTCAGACATTATTTACCTCTGCCTTCATCTAGTTGTTCGGGGTATAGCGGCAACCCGTAGTCCTTTAGGACCTTGCCCTGAATTCCAAACATTTTCTTCGCCTCGGCCGGTTCGATATGGTCGTAGCCGTTGAGGTGTAAAAAGCCGTGCACCAGGGTGTAGCCGAATTCGCGCTTCCAGCCCGTACCGTATTCTTCGCTGTGCTGCCTAATCACACTGGGACACAAAAAGAGGTCCCCGATATCTTCCTGAAAGTCGGCATCGCCAGTAAACGCGGCCAGGTCAAGTCCATCTGTGCCGTCCTCAATGGCAAATGAAATGACGTCGGTCGGGTGGTCTTGACCGCGAAATTTTTTGTTAAGCGCGTGGCTTGCATCAGCATCAACAAAGTTAATGCTCATTTCCAAATTGTTTTCTTTGCCGATTTCTTTTTTTGCAAGCAGCAGGAGCCGGGTAATCCAGTCCTGCCAGTCAAAATCTTGGCTCTGCAAGAAAGCAGCTTCATCGTTAAACGTGATATCAATCGGGGCCATTACTTGCGTTCTTCTTCCTTTTCATAAGCGGTGATGATTTTGGCAACTACCGGGTGACGCACCACGTCATTGGCGGAAAATTGAATAAACTTAATCTGTTCGATATCCCTCAGAATGCGCTGTGCGCTAATCAGCCCGCTGTGCTGGCGGCCGGGCAGGTCCACCTGGGTCATGTCGCCGTTGACAATCATTTTTGAATTGAAGCCCAGACGGGTCAAAAACATCTTCATCTGTGCATCCGTCGTGTTCTGGGCCTCATCCAGAATTACGAACGCCTCATCGAGTGTCCGGCCACGCATGTAAGCAAGCGGGGCAACCTCGATCACGCCCCGTTCCATCAGGTGGTCCGTCGTGTTGGTGCCCAAAATGGCGTTGAGGGAGTCATAAATTGGCCGCAGGTACGGGTCAACCTTTTCCTTCAGGTCCCCCGGCAAAAAGCCCAGCGACTCGCCCGCCTCAACGGCCGGACGGGTGAGCACGATCCGCGCAACCTCGCCGCGTTTGAAGGCGGCGATTGCACAGACCACGGCAATGAATGTCTTACCGGTTCCCGCAGGTCCGATTCCAAAGACGATGTCATTTTTCTCAATGGCCTCTACGTACTTCTTCTGCCCCATATTTTTGACCCTAACCGGCTTGCCTTTAGCATCCCGAATTAAAATCTTCTTGTAGAGGTCAGGAAAGTACTCCGTCGTGCCCTTGTCTGCCATCTTCATCGCACTGACTACGTCCGGGGCGCCAATATTAATATTGGCGCTGACCACGTTGTCGAGTGCCTGCAATACCGCTAGCACCTTGCTTGTCAGGCTGTCACTGCCGTCAATCACAATCTCGTTGCCGACATCGGTCACAGTGACGTCGTAGTTTTCGGCAATAAGGTTGAGGTTGCCGTCATTGACACCCACTAATTTTTGGATGTTCTCAGGATTCCTAGGAATAAATTGGGTTTGGACCAAGTAAATGCTCCTTTTCTTCTCTTAATTAAGCCGGCTCTGCACCGCGCTCGAAGCAGCCTTGCCATCGGCTCTGCCCTTGATTTTAGGCATCAGCAGCTTCATTACCTTGCCGAAGTCGGACTTGCTGGTTACCCCAGCTTCGGCGATTGTTTCGGCGACAATCTTATCAAGTTCATCCGCAGACAGCTGTTTGGGCATGTAGCCTTCAACAACCGCTAGTTCCTGCCTGGTCTCGTCAATGAGGTCGGTGCGCTTGGCCTTGGTAAAATCGGCAAGCGATTCCTCACGCTGCTTCTTTTCCCGGTTGAGTACCGTCAGTTCTTCGTCTGCAGTCAATTCGTGGCCGACCTTAATCTTCTCGTTCATCAGGGCCGACTTGATCATCCGCACCGTGTTCAGCCGGATCTTGTCGTGGGCCTTCATGGCGTCCTTCATGTCCGCCGTAATCTGTTCTGCTAAACTCAAAATAACTCCTTCTTTCTAAAATAAAGCTAGGTAAATTATACCAAATCTAGCTGCCAGTATAAACTAAATAACCACTTTAAAAACCTGTTTACATTAAAAAAGCGACCCCTATCTTCAGATAAGAGCCGCTTTTCTAAAAACTAATAATGTTTGCGTTTGCGAGCTGCTTCAGATTTAAGCTTCCTACGAACACTTGGTTTTTCGTAGAATTCGCGCTTACGGTATTCTTGCAAAGTACCACTTCTGGAAACGGAACGTTTAAAACGACGAAGAGCATCATCAATAGACTCGTTTTCGTGAACGACTGTCTTGGCCATATGTGATCCCTCCTTCCATTTCTTGACGTTGCCGCCATGGATTTACTTAATTATACCAAACCATATTGAGCGGTCAATAAAAACTACAAAGTTTTTTCAAAATATTTTTAGTATAGTTGCGGTTAACCTGTTAATAGCCCCTACTAAATTGTATAATTAAATAAAAAAGGAGCTTAAAATGGCAGAAGAAACACCCAAAGTAGAAGTAAACATAATAATTATTTCCGATTCTGCGGGCGACACCGCCTTCAATAACGCGGTTGCAGGCGCCGCCCAGTTTCCGGACGCACAGATCAACTACAGGCGCTACCCCTTCATCTTTAACCTGGAAAAGCTAGACGAAACGCTCGCGGAAATTAGCAATTACCCCAACCTCGTCATTATCTACAGCCTGGCGAAGGACAGGATGCAGATTCCCGTCATCCGCTTTGCCCGTGAGCACCACGTTCAGAGCGTCGACATCCTTTCCCCCGTTACGGAAGCAATTCAGAACACGACCGGCATGAAGCCGCTGCAAAAGGTTGGCGCCCAGCACAGGATGAACCAGCAATACTTCGACCGCATCTCGGCCCTGGAATTTGCCGTGATGTACGACGACGGCAAGGACCCCAAGGGCTTTTTAGAAGCCGACGTTGTCCTGCTCGGGGTTTCGCGGACGTCCAAGACCCCGTTGTCGCTTTTTTTGGCCAACAAAAACATCAAGGTTGCAAACCTGCCGCTGGTCCCGGACACCCACATCCCCAAGGAAATCTACAAGATTGACCCCCAAAAAATCATCGGCCTGACCAATGACCTGTCCGTTCTTAATGAGTTCAGGCGGGAGCGGATGATCTCCTACGGCCTGAACCCGGATACCACGTATTCCAATACCGATGCAATCAAGAAGGAACTTGATTCTGCCCAAAAATTATATGACCAGTTGGGCTGCTTCGTGGTCAACGTGGCCCACCGCTCAATCGAGGAAACGGCTGCCCTGATCATGGACCACCTCGGCATCGAGGACCAGTAGAACACTTACTTAAACTTATATCGCTATTGCCCAGGAGGTAATGAAATGACGGATAAACAAACAAATACTAATTTAGACACGGCCATCTTTGCCGGTGGCTGCTTCTGGTGCATGGTCCAGCCCTTCGACACGCTGCCTGGCATTGAGGCAGTCGTATCCGGCTATACCGGCGGCCACGTCCCCAACCCCACCTATGAACAGGTCGCAAGCGGTGTAACGGGTCACGCCGAAGCCGTTGAAATCACCTACGATCCCCAGGTCATGCCCTATTCCAAGCTTTTAGACTACTACTGGCAGGTAACTGATCCCACCGATGCCGGCGGGCAGTTCCAGGACCGCGGCGATAGCTACCGGCCCGTGATTTTTTATAACTCGCCCGCACAGAAGGCTGCAGCCGAAAAGTCGAAACAGGACCTGGCCACAAGCGGCAAGTTCGACCAACCGCTTGTGACGGCAATTGAGCCGGCCCAGCCCTTTTACCCGGCCGAAGACTATCACCAGGACTTCTACAAGAAGAACCCCGGCCGCTACGAGTTGGAAGAATCCGGTGGACGGGCGGCGTTTATCAAGCGGAACTGGCATAAGTAGCAAATTGAAGATCAAAAACATTAGGCAACCGCATAAAGCACGGTTGTTTTTTACACTCGCGTTAAAAAAGCAATTTAATGTTGGTTCTGTCCCCATTGTTTGGTAAACTAACTGGGTTTAGTGGTTAGAACTTCACAAAGGACTAAAAATAAATGGATCAACTTGATAAATTTAACCGGCGCTACAGCCTGCTTTCTAAAATTTCTGCGTCGTTTTTCTACTCGCTTGCGGTCGCCGTTGCGCTCAACTTTTTCTGGGAACCCGGCCACATGTATTCATCCGGCGTTACGGGCTTTGCGCAGTTGATTAGCACCCTGAGCCGGCGCTTTTTGCCCTTTACCCTGAGCACCTCGGTAATGTACTTTGCCCTCAACCTGCCCCTGCTGCTGCTGGCGTGGTTCAAGATTGGGCACAAGTTTACCTTTTTTACCATCATCACCGTCATCTTAGGCTCCTTCATGATGCGGGCGATTCAACCCATCAACATGCACGTAGATCCCCTCGTCTGTGCCATCTTCGGGGGGATGATCAACGGCCTCGGTACCGGCTTTGCACTCAAAAACGGTATTTCCACCGGTGGGCTCGACATCATCGGAATCGTCATTCAGAAGAAGACGGGAACGAGCTACGGCAAAATCAGCATACTAATTAACATAGTGATTATCGCTGCGGCCGGCTTCACCTTCGGCTGGAAGCCGGCGCTGTATTCCGCCTTAACCATCTTCATCAACGGCCGGGTGATTGACGCAACCTACACCCAGCACCAAAAGCTGCAGGTGACGATTATTACGGAGCAGCCGCAGGCCATCATCGATGGCATCCAGGAAAAAATGCACCGCGGCATCACGATCTTCCACGATGTCGAGGGGGCCTACAGCCACATTGAGAAAAAGGTCCTAATTACCGTCATTGACCGCTACGACATGTACGACATCCTGCAGATTGTCAAAAAAAGCGACCCCTACGCCTTCATGAGCGTTACCGAGGTCGAACGGGTATACGGCAGTTTCAAGGAACAGAAAATCGTCTAACCCAAAAGGGCTGTACTACGCAGAAAAAGTGCAGCCGCGCTAATTTATTGCCTTTAACCAGAGGACGGGCCCGCGGCAGCAAAAGCAGGGTCCGCCTTCTTAACTTGATCTTAAATCCATAATGGCTAGCTGCCTGGTCTTGGCAAAGATAGTCGCGTTGTGTCCCCCTAGTGGGAAACCGCAACGCAATGCACCGGCATGCGCGTCCCCCTGAACCTCCAGCAAACTAACGCGTGCCCAAAACAAAAAGCAGGCTTGTCTGCCTGCTCTAAGATTTGACCAATTCAGTAACGCTAATCAAACAGTTGCCTGTAGTCGCCGTAGCCCTCTTCTTCCAGATGATCATACGGAATAAATTCCAAAGAGGAGGAATTGATGCAGTACCGCAGTCCACCCTTCTCAACCGGTCCGTCGTTAAAGACGTGCCCCAAGTGCGAGTCCGCTTCCGGGCTCTTTACCTCCGTGCGTTCCATGTTGTGGGACTGGTCGCGGTGGTAGGTCAACTTCTTAATCGGCTTGGTGAAGCTGGGCCAGCCGCACCCCGCATCATACTTGTCCGTGCTCGAGAAGAGCGGCTCGCCCGATACGACGTCGACGTAAATCCCCTTTTTGTCAAAGTCATCGTACTTGCCCGCAAACGGCATATCGGTTGCGGCGTGCTGGGTGACTTCATACTGGTCTTGCGACAGCTGCTTTAGTCGTTCATCTTTTTTTGCTTGATCCATAATTTTTCACCATCCCGACCTAACTATAGCAAACTTTGCCCGCTAGCTGCGCGCATAAGCTTGACGAATTTACATTATCTTAAAACAAGCGCCGCCGCAACTGCGTTATAATTATTTTTTAGATTAATTTTAGAAAGGTAACTTATCTATGCCACATTTAGCTGAAAATTTATCCGCAACCGTCAACACGAGGATCAAGCGTTTGCCCTCTTCCCAAATCCGCTCGTTTACCAAAAAAATCGCCCGGATTCCCGGGATGATTCCGTTGACCGTTGGCGAACCCGATCTGAATACGCCCGCGCACATCAAGCAGGCGGCGATCAGAGACATTGAAGCGGACGATTCGCATTACGCACCCGATTCCGGAACACGGGCGTGCCTGAATGCCATTAGCAGCTACCTGAGCAAAAGCCTCGGCGTCTATTATGATCCGAAGAGCGAGCTCTGCACCACCGTCGGGGTGACCCAGGCACTGAACGTTGCCTGCATGGCACTCATCAACCCGGGTGACAAGATTATCGTTCCGACCCCCGTCTGGGAGGTCTACTTTGGCATCATTGAGATGGCCGGCGGGGTGCCCGTTCAGGTCGACACGTCCGCGGACAACTTCATCCTGACCGCTAACAACCTGACCAACGCGCTTAAAAACGAGGGCAAGGGGGCCAAGGCCGTGATTCTGACTGACCCGTCCAACCCGACCGGCCGGGTATACGCACCAAAGGAACTGGAGAGCCTGGCAGCCGTGATCGCAGACAACAACTTATACGCGGTCAGCGATGAAATATACGCGGAGCTCATTTACGGCAGCAAAACGCACAGTTCATTGACGCAGATCATTCCGGAGCGCACGCTCCTTTTGTCGGGACTTTCAAAGAGCTTTGCAATGACCGGCTGGCGCATCGGCTACATCGCCGGCCCCCAAGAAATTATGAAGACGATTGTTAAGATTAACTCCTTTTTAATCACGTCCGTCACCAACAACGTCCAGGCCGCAGCGGCTGAAGCGTTAACGAACGGCCAGGAAGACTACGTCCAGGTGCGCGCAATCTACGAAAAGCGCATGCACATCGTTCAGGAGGGCCTGGAACAAAACGGCTTTACCATGGCCGCGCCCGAGGGTGCTTTCTACGTCTTTGCCAA
This sequence comes from Lactobacillus sp. XV13L, assembly GCF_059900875.1. NCBI lineage: Bacteria > Bacillati > Bacillota > Bacilli > Lactobacillales > Lactobacillaceae > Lactobacillus > Lactobacillus sp. XV13L. The sequence continues at coordinate 173,768 of NZ_JBWXGD010000001.1, forward strand.
AATTCCGAGCAGCTTTGGCGAAGACGACGTTGCGTTTGCAAGCGACTTGGCGCGTGAAGCCAAGGTGGGCGTTGTCCCGGGCAGCTACTTCGGCAAGGGCGGCGAAGGCTTTGTGCGGCTGTCCTACGCCTCATCAGAAGAAAGCCTAAGGACGGCAATTGCCCGAATCACAGCCTACGTTGAAAAAACTTTGCGTTAGCCCAATGCTTATTAGTTGGGATTACGCCTCCGACTAGTTTAAACTGAATAAGGATAAAAAATTTGCTATTAAACAGAAAGGTCAAAAAATGCATATTACAATGAAGAACGAACCGTTGACCACTAACGGACAACCGCCAATAGTTGGGGAACAGCTGCCCGACTTTAAAGTTGAACGGGCTGACAAGTCAACCGTTACCAAGAATGAACTGATCACTGGACCCACTCTGATCAGCGTAGTTCCCAACATCAACACCAGCGTCTGCAGCATTTCAACCAAGCGCTTCAACGGCGAAGTTGACAAGTACGATGGCATTGGCTTCTACACCGTTTCCACCAACACGCCAGATGAGCAAAAAAACTGGTGTGCAGCAGAAGGCGTTGCCAAGATGGAGCTTTTATCGGACGAGCAGCTTGATTTTGGCAAGAAATTGGGATTGTACGTGGAAGACGCTAGCATTGATTCACGGAGCATCTGGATTGTTGATGCTGCCGGGAAAATCTTGTACCAGGAACTGATCCAAGAAATGACCAACGAGCCCAACTATGATGCAGCACTTGCGTTTTTAGACGGCTTAAAGTAACCTTTTTTGCTAACACAAAAGCGGCTAGGGCAATTGCCCTAACCGCTTTTTATGTCGCCTAAAAAACAGGCTTGTCCAATACTTGCCACTGGGCAAAGGTCTGGTCGCTGAGCGTGAAGTGCTCTGGATCCTGCAGGTACTCCTTGGCCTTTAGAACCAGGGGCGAGGAGTTCGCGATGCTCAGTTCGCCAAGGGGCACCTTGACGGCACCGAGCGCGTCCTGGCCGTCGAACTGGGCCACGCTGGACTGCAGGTGGCCGCTTGCCTTTTCAATCCTGTAGAAAACGCAGATGTGCTGGTTGTAGTGCCAATCCTCGTAGTCCCAGGGATAGCGAAACGACATGACGCCGATCTGCTGCATTGCGAAAACCGTCAGGCCCGTTTCCTCGTTAACCTCGCGCATAGCGCAATGTTCCAGCCCCTCTCCGTCTTCCAGACTGCCGCCCGGCAGGTCAAAGCGGTTAACGTAGGGTCCACCTAGTTTTTAATGACGACCAGGCCGTTTTGCGTGCCGATTATGCCGTAACAGCCGAAGGCCCGGTGATATTTTTGCTTCATGATTGAATTCCTCAGTGTATTTTGAAATAATTATGCTTATAGCATATACTTCAGACCAAAAAAATAAATTTTTTTGTTTAAGCGACAATTTAGTGATTGTTGCCGTTGCAGAATAAAGTTTACGGTATATTCCGTAATCATGATATGTCTTGTCTCGTAAAATCTTAGCCTGCGTCAAACTAGAAGAACCAAAAGCTGTACTTAAAAAGAGCATCAGTCTGGTGCTTAATCAAAAATTCTATCAAACTCTTGCACCGGGATTTGCAAAAGAGACAAATAAGAAACGTGAAGTGCAAACTCCACGTTTCTTATATTAACCAATTATTTAATTACTTAGTCTTCATCCCACGCCGTCTTGGCCGGATAGTTTTCGCCCGCCTGCTGCTCAAGCGTCTTTCCCGTCTTGGCGACGCTTTCCTGGTACTTGTCTTCAACCGCAATGCCCAGGTCATCCAGCTGCTGCTTTGCGACCGGGGCCGGCGCGTGCATCATTGGTTCAGACGCATTGGCGTTCTTCGGGAAGGCCAGAACGTCCCGGATGTTGTCCTTTTCTGCCAGCAGCATCGCAAAGCGATCCAGCCCGATGGCCAGACCCGCGTGTGGCGGAAAGCCCATGTCCAGGGCCTCAAGCAGGTAGCCGAACTGCTCGTAGGCCCGCTTTTTGGAAAAGCCGAGGGCCTTGAGCATTTTTTCCTGAATTGACCGCTTGTGGATACGGATGGAGCCGCCCCCGAGCTCATCGCCGTTCATGACGATGTCGTAGCTGCGTGCATGTGCCTTGTGGGGGTCGGTTTCAAGCAGCTCAATGCCCTCGTCATCCGGCATCGTGAACGGGTGGTGTGCGGCAATCCAGCGGCCGAAACCCTCATCATATTCAAACAGCGGCCAGTCCACCACCCAGACAAAGTCGAAGACGTGCTTAGGAATGATACCGGTCTCCTTGGCAAACTCGCGGCGCAGGTGATCAAGCGAATCGCAGCAAACTTTCCACTTGTCGGCCACAAATACAAGCAGCTCGCCGCCAGCAAGGGCGAATTCCTTTATTAACGCTGATTTATTCTCGTCTGTCAAAAAGCGTGCAACCGGACCAGAAAATTCCCCGTCCTCGTATTTGGCCCAGGCCAGGCCCTTGGCGTGGTAGCGCTTGATGTAGTCTTGCTTCTTCTCAATTTGCTTGCGCGAGTATGCCTTGGCACCATTCTTGACGGCCAGGCCCTTGACAAAACCACCGTCGCTGATTGCCCCGCTAAAGACCTTGAAGTCACTGTCCTTAAAAATTGGGCTCAGGTCGTGGATCAGCATGCCAAAGCGGGTGTCGGGCTTGTCCGTTCCGTAGCGGTTCATCGCATCGGTCCACGAAATACGGTCAATCGGAGTCTTCAGGTCAATGCCCATGACGTCCTTCATGATTTTCTTCAAGAGGCCTTCGGTGTAATCCTGCACCTGCTGTTCATCCGTGAAGGACGTCTCCATGTCGATCTGGGTAAACTCCGGCTGCCGGTCGCCGCGCAGATCTTCGTCGCGGAAACACCTGGCCAGCTGGTAGTACTTGTCAAAGCCTGCCCCCATGAGCAACTGCTTGAAGAGTTGGGGCGATTGCGGGAGGGCGTAAAAGCTGCCCGGATAGATCCTTGACGGTACCAGGTAGTCCCGCGCGCCTTCGGGCGAAGATTTGCCCAAAATAGGCGTCTCAATGTCCACAAAACCATTTTCATCAAAAAATTCGTGGGTTGCACGCAAAATCTTAGACCGCAGAATAATTGCCTGTTGCAGGCCAGGGCGGCGCAGGTCCAGGTAGCGGTACTTCAGCCGCAGCTGCTCGCCCACTTCCGCATCATCCTTGACTTCAAACGGTGGGTTCTGCGCCTCGTTGAGAACGATGATGGCACTGGCGTCCACCTCAACCTCCCCGGTCTTCATTTCCGGGTTAACGCTGGACCGCTTGACCACCTTGCCCTTGACCTGGATGACGTATTCACTGCCGAGCGCTTCAGCCGCAGCCATCAGTTCCGCGCCCGAATCGTGGTTGACCACAACTTGCACGATGCCTTCGCGGTCACGCAAGTCGATAAACAACAAATTCCCTAGGTTGCGAATGCGTTGAACCCAACCGTACAGGTTCACTTCTTGGTCAATGTAGTCGGCGGTTATGTTGCCGCAATAGTCAGTTCTTTTTTCCATTTTTAATCCTTCAATTGTTCCATCACTTTTGCCATTTTATCAATATCGGCCAAATTAAGGTCAATGGTCTTGCCGTCTAGCAGACGCTTGACGTTTAAGGTGCCGTTTGCCAACTCCTTGGACCCCAAGGTAATCACGTACTTGGCGTGCGCACGATTGGCCTTTTTAAACTGGGCCTTGAGCTTCTTCTGCTCGACGTCATACTGGGCGCTATAGCCTTGCTGGCGCAGGCTGCGCGCAATTTCAACCGCCCTTTCAGCCGTCCCCTCGCCAATATTGGTGATGAAGAAGTCGATGCCCTGGTCAGTAAACAGCTGCGGGTTCTGCTGCTGCAAAACTAGCATGAGCCGCTCCTCACCGATGCCAAAGCCCACGGCTGGGGTGTGCGGCCCGTCAAATTCCTCAACCAGGTTATCATAGCGGCCGCCGCCCAGGATAGTCGTGGCCGACTCCCACAGGTTCTTGTCATCAACCATGAATTCGAAGATGATGCCCGAGTAGTAGTCCAGACCGCGCACCAGGTCATCGTCAACGACATAGTCAATCTGAAGGCGGTCAAGCATCCCCGTAATTTGCTCAAAGTTGGTTCGGGACTCCTCGTCCAGGTAGTCAATAATCTTAGGCGCACCCGGCAGGAACTGCTTGTCGCGCTCGTCCTTGGAATCCAAAATCCGCAGCGGGTTCTTTTCCAGGCGCCGCTTGGAGTCTTCCGATAACTGGTCCTTGAGCGGCGTGAAGTAATTGACCAGCGCATCGTGGTAGTCTTGGCGTACCTGGGCGCTGCCCAACGTATTGATGTGGAGCTCGTAATTTTGGACGCCCAGCTCTGCTAGCAGATCATGGCCCAACATGATGGTTTCAACATCAGACAGCGGGTTGCTGGCACCGAAGCTCTCTATCCCAATCTGGTGAAACTCACGCTGCCGGCCGGCCTGGGGCCGCTCGTAGCGGAACGTGGACTGGATGTAGTATACGTTGAGGGGCTTCACCCTTTCTGGGGCATACAGCTTATCTTCCACGTAAGCCCGCACGACGCCCGCGGTTCCTTCGGGCCGCAGGGCAATGTGGCGGCCGCCCTTGTCCTTAAAGTCGTACATCTCCTTTTCAACCACGTCCGAGGTCTCACCGCTGGAGCGGGAAAAGACCTCGTAACGCTCAAACGTCGGCGTCCGCATTTCCCGGTAGTTGGCCCGCTGCAAAAAGCTGCGCACCACCTGCTCAACGTTTTCCCACGCGCTTGATTGTTCCGGTAGGATATCAACTGTTCCTTTTAGTTTTTGCACTCTCATTTTTTCATCCTTCTACACTTAAAAAGCACCCTTGAAAAAATCAAGGGCGCTCTGAATTAGCACGGTACCACCTTTTGCCTGCTGCAAGTAACGCTTGCGAAACGATTATTACCTGTTAAAGGGTCACAGACAGCCTTTTATCCGTTCTTGCAGCAAAACGAACGGTCTCTGAAACAAAATGCCCATCTTCAGTCTTTGTCATTGATAATTCTTTTTTAGCTTATATTTTTAGGGACCAAAAGTCAACCGGTGAAGGCCTTTACAAGCCAAAATTATTGGTCGAGCACGATGGTGAACGGCCCGTCGTTTTCTAAACTGACCTGCATGTCGGCGCCAAACCTGCCGGTTTCAACCGTGAGACCGGTCTGTCGCAGCTCATGGTTAAAGGTCAGCCAGAGCTCTTCTGACTCAGGCGGACGCATCGCCCTGGTGAAGCTGGGCCGGTTGCCCTTTTTGGTTTCGGCCAGCAGGGTAAACTGGCTGACGCTCAGAATCTGACCGCCGACATCCCTGATTGCCAGGTTGGTTTTGCCGTCTTCATCTTCAAAAATACGCATCTTGGCAATTTTGGACGCCGCCTTCTTGACCTGGTCGAGATCATCGCCCTCTTTTAAACCGACCAAAAGAAGGAGGCCCCTGTCAATCTGGCCGACTGTTTCACCGGCAATTGTTACCCGGGCCCAGTTGACCCGTTGAATTACTACGCGCATCAGTTGTCTGCCCTCCGTGTTTCATAAACATCGGGAATGTCCCGCAATTTAGACAGAATGCTGTCAAGCTGGGCCGAATTGTTGACCGCAACCGTTGCGTAGATGTGGGCGATGTTCTCCTCGTTGACCTTGCCGGAAAGGTTGTTAATGTTGGGCGTGAGCGAATTCAGCTTGGTCAAGACGTCGCTCAAGAGGCGGCTGCGGTTGTAGCCGAAGACCTCAATGTTGGCGTTAAAGGTCTGGCCACTGCTTTCACCGACGTTTTCCCATTCCACCTCAATCAGGCGTCCCTGGCTGGCGTCGCTGCCAGTAATATTGCGGCAGTCCGCCCGGTGGATCGTGACGCCGCGGCCCTTGGTCACGTAGCCGACAATGTCATCGCCCGGGACCGGGTTGCAGCACTTGGCCAGGTGAAGCATCAAATCACTGATGCCCTGAATCATTACGCCATTTTTGTGCTTAATCTTCATGGCTGACGTCGTGCTTTTATGGTCTGGGGCGGCAGAGGCGGCCTTTTGGCCCGAATTGAGGATTTCTTCTTCAAGCTGCTGCTGTTTTTTCTTTTCGTCCGCACGCCGCAGGTCACTCGTCAGCCTGTTCACGATGCTGGTGGCAGACAGGTCGCCAAAGCCCACAGCAGCATACATCTCATCCGCCGTGTGGTAGTTTAACTGGTCCAGGACCTTTTCGACGTGGTCCTTATCCATAAACTCCTTGGGCAACAGGTCCTGATCGCGCAGCTTGTCGGCAACCATCTGTTCGCCCTGCTCAATGCTGCGGCTGCGGTCCAGTCCCCTGAAGTAGCGCCGAATCTTGTTGCGCGCACGCGAGGTCTTGACCATGTCGACCCAGTCGCGCGAGGGGCTCGCATTCGACTGGGTCATGATGTCGATCACGTCGCCGTTTTTCAATTTATAATCGAGCGGGACCAGCTTGCCGTTGACCTTGGCCCCCACCGCGTGGCTGCCGACCTGCGTGTGAATCTCGTAGGCAAAGTCAAGTGTGACCGAGCCCTTGGGCAATTCGTACACTTCACCCTTGGGCGTGAAGACGTAGACGCGGTCGGAAAAGATCTCGCTCTTAACGTTTTTCATGAACTCGCCGGCATCTTGGGTCTCATCCTTTAATTCAAGGATTTCGCGCACCATGTCGAGTTTTTCATTCGCACTGGACGGTGCTACCCCGGAAAAATTGCCTTGCTTGTAGGCCCAGTGGGCCGCAACACCGTATTCGGCAACCTCGTGCATCTCTTCGGTCCTGATCTGAATCTCAAGGGGCCGCCCGCCGGGACCGATAATTGTTGTGTGCAGCGACTGGTAGCCGTTGACCTTCGGGACAGCAATGTAGTCCTTGAAGCGGCCAGGCATCGGCTTCCACTTAGTGTGGACGGCGCCCAACACCGCATAGCAGTCCTTGACGGTCTTAACAATCACCCGCACGGCCAGCAGGTCGTAGATCTCGTTGAAGTCTTTATGCTTGTTGACCATTTTCTTGTAAATGGAGTAGATGTGCTTGGGCCGCCCGTATATCTCATACTTGATACTCAAGCTGTCCAGACTGGCCCTTAACGTCTTAATCGCATCCTGGATGAACTGCTCGCGCTCGCTGCGTTTAACGCTCATCAGGTTGACGATGCGGTAGTAGGACTTGGGGTTCAGGTAGTGAAAGCTCATGTCCTCTAGTTCCCACTTGATTGTCCCGATACCGAGCCGGTCGGCCAGCGGTGCATAGATGTCCATCGTTTCCGATGCAATCCGCCGCTGCTTGTCTGGACGCAGGTGCTCCAGCGTGTGCATGTTGTGCAGGCGGTCGGCCAATTTGACCATGATCACCCGGATGTCTTTGGCCATTGCAATCAGCATTTTGCGGTGATTTTCCGCCAAAAATTCCTGGTGGGACTTATATTCGTACTTGTTCAACTTGGTGACGCCGTCAACGATAAAGGCAACGTCCTTGCCGAATTTTTCCTTAATGTCCTCGTTGGTTACGGGCGTATCCTCGACCGTATCATGCAAAAAGCCGGCGGCGATTGTGTCAGGGTCTAGGTGCAGGCTGGCCAGCGTGCCCGCAACCTGGGTGGGGTGGACGATATAGGGTTGGCCTGAGGCGCGCTGCTGGCCTTCGTGTGCCTTTTGGGCAAACGTGTACGCTTTTTCGACAAACGCAATCTGGTCATCATTCATGTACTTCCTGCAGGCTGCAATCACCTGCTCATACGTCATTTCTTTGTACTTCGACATCTAAACCGACCCTTCTAGTTGTATATCTGCTTGTCCATCAAGCCAAAAATTTCAAAAATAAGGTAAATTAACCCAAAAAGCAGGTTGTAGTCAGCGTATTTAAGCAAAACCAGCAGACAAAAACTTGCCGGCAAAAAAAACAGCCAGGGGCGCTTCAGGTTGATTGACTTAATCAAATTACCCACGTGGTAGCTTACCGCACTATTAAATATGACAAATAAGAGCCCCACCCGCCAGATGGTCAGCACCTGCAGCAAACTAAAGATTAACGGCAAAACAACAACCAGGATGCTCCACCAGATTACGGGCATCGGCCGGTAGCGATTCAGCTTTCGAATGAATGGTATTTGTTTAAGTTTATCAATCAATTTGTTAATTCCTTACTTAGTTTTATATTATAACTCTTCTCAGCGGGGCCGGCGCTCAATTACTAGTCCGACCCACCGCTCCTGCCTCATGGCAAGGGCAATCTTAAAGCCATTTTGGTCCAGGGCACGCTTGATTTTGTCCGCTTGAAGGTAGTCAATCCCGGAAAAAATTACCTGTCCCCCCTCGTTCAGGTGTTCATCCAGCTGCGGGATCAAGTCGAGCAGAATTTCCGCTAAAATGTTGGCAACAATCACGTCGAATTTGCCCGCAACATCCTTTAACAGGCTGGTTTTTGCAATTTTAATGCTGGTCAACCCATTAAGGGCAGCATTTTCACGGGCAGCCGTGATGGCCTCGCTTGAAATATCGGTGGCCAAAACAAAACGGGCGCCCAGGAGTGCGGCGGCGATGGCCAGGATGCCCGAGCCGGTGCCCACGTCAACAACGCTCTGGGGCTTGACCAAGACGCGCTCAAGCCCCATCATTGCCAGCTGGGTCGTTTTGTGATTGCCTGTGCCAAACGCAAGTCCTGAATCGAGTCTAATCAGCTGCTGATCGGGAAAAGCAGGACGGTAATCCTCCCATTGCGGTACAACCGCGAGGTGGCGAGAAAAGTTGACCACGTGGTAAAACTTTTGCCAGACCGTGTTCCAGTCCTTGTCCTCAATGTAGGAAGCGCTCACACGCGCTGCCCCAATATCCAAGCCCAAACTTTTCAATTCCTGCAGCTTGCCGCGGTAATCGTGCATAATCCGTTCACGGTCGACGTCTTCATCGAAGTATGCCAAAAATTCCAGGTCTTCCGGCAGGTCCGCAATCTCGTCGAGGTCGACAACGGTCGAATCGTGTTTCCAGCCGGCCTGTTCAAAGTCGCTGCGCGCTCTGGATTCGACGCCGCGGCAGTGCAGGACGTCCTGGCTGTACACGCTGAGCGCATCTTCTGCTTCCTGACTGGTTGCAATTTTGATAATTAATAATTTCATTGTTTTGACCCCTTTTGTTTTTCTTTTATCAAATGCTATCATTGAAAGGAGGTGATAATATGTCAAAAAAGAAAAATCGCATTGAAAAAACGTTGGTGGAAAAGATTCTGGACCGTGACAAGATTTCTTACGAATCCGCCCAGTTCGCCACCCATGAGGATGCCGGCGGAGTTGCCCAGATGGATACGTCTATTTTAAACGAGAATCAGCGTTTGGTCTACAAAACCCTCGTCTGCACGGGCAACAAAACCGGCGTACTGGTCGGCGTTATTCCCGTTACCGAGCACCTCAGCATGAAAAAGCTAGCCCAAAATTCCGGCAACAAGAAGTGTGAGATGCTACCGTTAAAGGATCTTGAAAAAACCACGGGCTACGTTCACGGCGCCAACACGCCGATTGGGATCTACTTTAAGCACCGCTTCCCCATCTACCTCGACGCCAGCATGAAGGAGGAGCGCAAAATCGCCGTTTCCAGCGGCAAGGTTGGTCGCAGCGTCTTTTTAGCACCAAGCGACCTGCAGAAGGTTACCGCAGGCCACTTCTGCGATTTGCTTGAATAGGACTTGAAAACGTGCGCTTGTGTCCGCCCATCTGCCAGAACCAAGCGTGCATTTTTTTGAAAAAGCGGCACCACCGTCGAGTATTGCTTTAATTATAAACTAAAGAATAATTTTAGGATATAATTTGGGGTATACGAAAAGATAAGGACAAAAACAATGACATTATTAACGGACGAGCAACTGGCCAACATTGCTCACGACTACTTCCTCAGCAACCTCAATATTGCTGACATTTCCAAGAAATATAACCTTTCGCGCTACCTCATTACCAAGGCAATCGAGGAGGCCCGGAACAAGGGAATCGTCAAGATCAGCATCTACCAGAGTCCCAAACGGGCGCAAAAGCTGGAGCAGGAGATGCAGCGGCTTTTTAAGCTCAAGGACGTCTACATCCTGGAAGACCTGGAAACTAAAAACCAGGACAACGAGATGATTGTTAATTACGCGGCCAAGCAGATTCAAAACTACGCCAAATCCGCGCACGTGATTGGCTTAACCTGGGGCACCCTGCTGCGCGACATCATCGACAATTTTTCCGTCACCAACCGTGACAATCTGACCTTCGTTCAGCTGGTCGGGCAGGCGGTCAACGCCAATAAGCGCAAAAAGCAGCTTACCCAACACGCCGCGGATAAATTTAACGCCAAGTGTCTGACCTTTCCGGCCCCGCTGTATGCAATCAACCCGCAGCTGGTTGAAGACGTCAAGAGCGAACCCTACTACGAATACATCGCAAAGTACTTTTCCCAAATCGACCTGGTCTTTGCCAGCCTCGGTACGGCGCAGGCGCTCGAATCGGGGCAGTTCTTCATGGATCACTACGCAGACAAGCTGCTATCCGACGTTGACGGCAGCCAAATTGCCGGCATTATTTTTGGCCGGCCCTACGACATTAAGGGCAACTTCTATAAACCGATCGAGCCCCACATCTGCGGCATCAGCATGGACGACGTGATGCGCATCCCCGACCGCTTCGTAATCGTTAAAAACCGCTTCAAGGAAGAGGCCCTGCTCGGCGCGCTCAGAAGCGGCGTCGTTACGCACCTGATAACCACCAGCGGCATTGCCGAGCAAGTCCTGCGCAAGAACAAGATGCTCTAAGCACTACTTAAAGTTTTGGGCGTACAGGGCGCTGATGTAGTCCTGCAGCTGCGCGACCGAATGGCGGCGCGAGCGGGCACAATCCTTGGCCGCGCGTTCACACAAAAAGCATTTGCGCAAGGGAAGATTGAGCTCCTTGCGGGAGATGGCCTGCTTATTTTTCTGCACCAAGACGTCGGCGTCAAACAGGCGGCCCCAGACCGTAGAATCCTCAAAGGACATCGCGAGTTCCTTGACCCGCCTGCTGTTTTCTTTGAGCACGTAAAATTTCTCGCAGCCGGTCGGCCGGTCCCAGCTCTCGGCCACGTCAAAAGCCATGCCCCCCTTTTTGAGCATGCCTTCTAAGTCGGCGGCACCGGCGGCAAACAGGCGCCCGATGAAGCGGTTGTTTTTAACCGGTCCGGGAACATTCAGCTTGACGTCTAAAAGCACTGCACCGGGAAAAGTCTGGAAAAGCTGCCGCTGTTTTCTGACGCGTTCGTCCTTGTCAGCCAGTACCGCATCGATTCCGACTCTCTTGCCCTCTGTAAAAATTGATTTAACCATCAAATCATCCTTTCCCTTAAATTATGCTGACTAAAAAGCGTGAAAACAAGTCTTAAACTTATTTTCACGCTTTTTTGCATAATTTTTTTATTTCGCGCTAGTCTTTAACCTCTTTGATTGTGTCAATAATCGTACCATCACGGTATTGGATTAGTGCCACCGTGCGGTCTGTATATTCTAGCGGCTTTGGCACGCCAACTTGCTCTTCTGCCATCTTTTGCAGCTCTTTAATGTCAACAATCTTCAAATCAGGAATCTTGCTGAAGGCCGCAAGCAGATCGGGGCGGTCAGGATTGATTGCAATCCCGCGTTCAGTAACCAAAACGTCGACGGAAGCACCCGGCGTCACAACCGTTTCAACGGCCGGAACAACCGTCGCATTGCGCCCGCGCACAAGGGGTGCGGTAATAATCGTCATCTTTGCAGAAGCGGCATCCTGGTGCCCACCGATTGCGCCCCTAATGATGCCATCGGAGCCCGTCATGACGTTAACGTTGAAGTTAGTATCAATTTGGAGGGCCGAGAGAATCGCAACGTCCAGCTTGTTCACAACGGCACCCTTGTTATGCGGGTCCGCATACCAGGACGCGTCGATCTCCTGTTGGTCCTTGTTCTTGGCCATGGAAGAAGCCGCACCCTTATCGAAGTCCTGCACGTCCATAATCTTCTTTACCAGGCCCTCTTCAAGCAGATCGGTTGTAGGCTTGGTAATTCCACCCAGGGCAAACGATGCAGTTATTCCATCGTCAAGCATGGATTGCCGCAAGTAGCGGGTTACCGCAAGTGCTGCGCCACCGGAACCGGTCTGGAAGGAGAAGCCCTCCTTGTAATAAGGCGAGTTGGTGATCACCTGATTGACCATCTGGGCAATCTTCAATTCCTTAGGATCCTTGGTAAAACGAGTGGCACCGGAGCCAATCTTGTCTGAATCCCCAATGCGGTCAACTTTTACAACGTAGTCCACCTGGGTTTGCTTGATTGAAGCCGGCGTATTAGGATAGTCGACAATATTATCAGTCAACAGGACAACCTTGTCCGCATACTGGGCATCGATTAAAGCATAGCCCAGTGAGCCGAATACGGCCTCACCGTCTTGACCGTTTGCATTTCCGGCCGGATCCGCTACCGGCACACCCAGGAAGGCAACATCAATTTTGATTTCGCCTTCCTCAATTGACCGCGCACGGTTGCCGTGAGAACGGAAAATCACCGGCTGCTCGAGTCCACCGTGGGAAACAAAGTCGCCCAGGCTGCCCCGCATTCCGGATGAGGTAATATTGGTCACGACCCCCTTCTTAATCGCCTCAATCACCTTGTCGTTCATGACGCCGGTCAGCGAGGAGGGCGCAAGGGTCAAATTTTTATAGCCTAGCTTGATGATTAGGTCCATTACCTTGTTAAAGGCAAAGTCGCCGTTTCTGAAGTGGTGGTGAAACGAAATCGTCATTCCATCCTTCAGGGTTTTCTTAATGACATCTTCTAAGGAGTCAACCACCTTGTTTTCACCGGTTGTTACGGAAACCTTAGGGGCCACCCGTTGAGCCACTGGCTGCCCTACATCCACGCTTTTAAAGGGTCTAAGACCCATCTTTGACATTAACTCTTCCCGTAATGTGCGGTTTACGTTATTTTCCAATGTAATTGCCCTCCTCATCAATCAGGTTTGAAGCTTTCGCGGTTTCAATGACGCGGTCGGCCTTTTCAACGACCGGCTTGTCGACCATCTTGCCGTTCATCGAGATAACGCCAGAGCCCTTGGCCTTGGCTTCACGAATGGCATTCTGCACGGCCGCGGCGTCCTCAATCTCCTCCTTTGTCGGGTTGAAGACCTCGTTGACCATCGGGATTTGCCGCGGGTTGAGCAGCGACTTGCCATCGTAGCCCAATTCGTGGATGTAGCGGGTCTCACGGTAGAAGCCGTCGGTGTCGTTCATGTTAGAAAAGACCGTGTCAAACGCGTATACATCGGCTGCCCGGGCCGCCTGCAAAACCATGTTGCGCGCAAATTCCAGTTCACGGCCATCGGGGTAGCGGTGGGTATGCATGTCGGCGGTATAGTCCTCACCGGACACGGCTAAGCCCATCATGAGCGAACTGGCCGTGGCAATTTCAGGCGCGTTTAAAACACCCTTGGCACTTTCAATGGCAGCCATCACCCCAATTGAGCCTTTTTCTACGCCGTATTCTTCCTCGGCTTTTTCCATGTCTTTGACCAGCTTTGCAATCATCGCGGCCGACTCGGTCTTGGGCAGGCGGATAACGTCGACGCCCGCCTTCACCATTGCCTTGACGTCCTCATCATAAAAGGGCGTGTCCTGGCCGTTGATGCGCACCACGATTTCTGCTCCGCCGAAGTCCACTGTTTTGATTGCGTTATAAACGAGCAGCCTTGCCGCATCCTTTTCGGTCAGCGAAACCGCGTCTTCTAAGTCAAGCATGATTGAATCTGCACCGTATATCCCGGCATCCTTAATCATCGCGGGGTTATTGCCGGGAACAAACATCATTGTCCGCCGCAGACGATTTTTTACGTAAGTCATTTATTGCAGTACCTCCAATTTTGGTTCATTTTCAGTTCCAGTAGCCCTCTGGGCAGCAGCCAAGCTGCGTGCGGCAATGACGCAGTCAAGCGCACCCTTATCGGTGGCCTTGACGTTAGCATCCTTGATGCCAAAGTTGCCCAGCGTAGTGGCAATGACCTTTTTGATTTGCTCACCGTAGGCCTTGGCAACCTCAGAGTCCAGGTCAATCTGAATTCCCTCGGTTCCCTTTGAGATCATGACCTGGATATCGGATGATTCCAGGGTGCCTGCGACACCAATAGTTTTAATTTCCATTAATATTCATTCCTTCCTTGATTCGTTCTTGCAACTTTTGCTTGTTATCTATTATAAACTGCATGGTGGCAAGCGGCACTAGCGGTCTTATTGCCGTCAGGTTGTCTTCTTTGAGCAGCTGCCGGACGCGCGTAGCCGTGATTACTTGGCCATCATTGCCGAAGCGTTCAACAATTTGGACGGCGATTGCGGGACTTAACGTGTTAACCAGACTTTGGTTATAGAAATTAGTTGTTCGTGAAAATGGTTCTGTCCCCACATAACGCCGCTTGATTGCTAAAGCAGGTGCAATGAAGTTTTTAAAGACGCGTGCATCCACCTCGGTCTGCGTCTTGATTAGGTCATCGGGCGACTTCAGGAAGTAGGCCGGAAAGGTCGACTGCGAAACCATGTAGTCGCCGCCGTTGACCACTGCCACATTCTTCAGGTCGGCGGTTCCGGCCTGAACCAGCTGCATCCGTTCGCTCGTCTTGAAGAGCGAGGCGTCGGTTGCCACGACAAAGACATACAGCAGGTCGTTTTCCCGGCTAGCCAGTTCAACCAGGCGCCGGTGCCCCAGGGTAAACGGGTTGGCGTTCATGACGATTGCAGCCACCTTCTTATTTTCCTGGTCCTCGACTTGGGGCACGGATGCCAAAAAATCGTTCACGTTGGGGCTGCCAGCTTCCAGAAAGGCCGCGTCGCTGGTCTGGGCTAGCACGGTGAAGCCCAGGTGACTAAAGCTGGCGGCATACTGGGGCTTAGTAAAGACAAAGTGGTGGAAAATCTTTTGACCAAACAGGTACTGCTGCAGGGCCGTCACTATTTGGTTGAAGCGCGCACCGGGCACCGCCCCCTGATTGCAAACCGCGATGTACTTAAAGACGTTGCCGGCAATGCTGCCAGTTGCAACCAGCTTGCCACTATCATCAATTAGGCCTAGCGTATGGTCGATTGCATCGACTTCGCGCGGGCTAAAATTTGCAATGCCCAGGTCAAGCAGAAAATCATGCCACTTCTTTCGTGTTAGGGTATTACCTAAATAAAGGTCGACAACTTTATCCATTTGGTCACATCCTTTCTGAGTTAAGCCGGTGGAAGTGCGGCAAAAAAGCTCATCACTTCATCATGCATGATTTGGGGCTGTTCCGCCTGCACCAAGTGCCCGCAGTGCGGGATGATTCTTGCCTTGATTTTCGGATTTAGTTTGC
Source organism: Lactobacillus sp. XV13L (assembly GCF_059900875.1). Lineage (NCBI taxonomy): Bacteria > Bacillati > Bacillota > Bacilli > Lactobacillales > Lactobacillaceae > Lactobacillus > Lactobacillus sp. XV13L. Next base: position 189,114 of record NZ_JBWXGD010000001.1, read on the forward strand.
TCATTGCAAAAGCAAAATGATAATCAAAGAAAGGGGAATTTTCTCCCGCTAAGACCAGCATGGGAATCTTCAAATCGACTAAAACATCCCGCCAATCCTGCGCCGCGTGGTTGACCCGGCAGAGGTAGTTGCCTTCAGGCGAATACGGGTACTTGCGTGCTTCCTCTTTGGCCCGTTTAAACATTTCGTCATCAATATGGGCATACATGCCGTTTCCCAAGTCGAACTTGAGGTAATCCGGAAAATTCGCCCAGGTCAAATCCTTAAACCCAAACGGCCACGTTTGGTCTGCAACCATCTTCGGTGGCTGGTCTAGGTCAACCAGAGCCTGAAAACGGTCTGCACCGTAAAGGGAAAGGTACGCCCATAAATTGGCGGCACCCATTGAATTGCCAATGCCGATTGCGTTGGTCAATTTCAGTCTTTGCATAACTTGCTCAAGATCAGCCGCATGCCTGCTAATGCGCTGGCCCTTATACGTGCGTTCCGAGCGCCCTTGGTTGCGCGGATCAAGCACCACAACACGGAATTTGCTACTGAAAAGCGCGATGCTTTTTCTCCACAGCTGGGCGGAACTGCCGATGCCGGGAAGCATGACCAGGGGCTGCTTTGCGGACTGAGTATCGTAATAATGCAGCCTTACGCCGTCATTAGCTATGAAATCAGCTTGGTGAATCATTTACCACATGCCAATGACTTTCATCCACAAACTTCCGATTATGCCAAAAATCAGGAGGTAAATAATGCCCAAGATAAAGTTTAATTTCCACCATTCACCCTGCTTGATGTAGCCGGTAGTAGCGAGAATTGAAGCCGGACCGTTGGCATAGTGCGTGGTAGAGGCGTTGACGGCGCCGGTAAAGGCCAGGAGCATTGCGGCTAAAGCAAGCGGTGCACCCGTAGCAACTGCGACCGACAAGAATGGCAGGTACAAGGCCGTCATGTGGGCCGTGCCGCTCGCGAAGAAGTAGTGCGTGTAAAACATGAGGACCACCAGCACGAGCAGGACGATTTCCCAGCTGATTCCATGCAGACCGCTTTGAATCGACTTAGAGAACCAGTCAATAAAACCAAACGAAAGCAGTTTTCCGGCCATGAACACCAGAATGGAGAGCCAGATCAAAATATTCCACGCCCCCGTTTGCTTGAGCGCATCCTGCATTGTCAAAACGCCGGTCAATAACAATAAGCCCACTGCCAAAAAGGCAACAAAGGTCGAATCAAGTTGCGGAATCTTGATGACCCCGGAAAGCACCCAGAGAATGATTGCAAACAGGAAGACGATCGCCATGATTTTTTCGGGCTTGGTCACCGGACCCATCGCATTCAGCTGGTCGTCGGCCCACTTCCGCGCATTGGGCGTTTCCTTAATTTCAGGCGGAAAGAGCTTATAAATAACCAGCGGAATCACAATCGTAGCAACCAGCACAGGCACTATCGCGGCTGAAAACCAGCTGATCCAGCTCATCGTATACCCTTTTTGCGCCGCCATTTGTGAGGCCACCATGTTGGGGGCAGCACCAGTAATAAACAGGGCCGTCGAGAGGATGTTGGCGTGGAAAGCAATAAAACTTAAATAAGCACCAATCTTCTTGCGTGATGGATCATTTGGCAGGGAGTCATAGTCATGTGCAATTGATTCCGTGATTGGCCACACAACCCCGCCTGTTCGCGCACTGTTTGATGGAATCAAAGCGCCCAAAATCAGTTCTAAGCCGGTGAGCGCATAACCGATGCCCATCGACCGCTTGCCAAACCGTCTAATCATCCAGTAGGCAATCCGGTTGCCCAAGCCGGTCTTGCTGATGCCGTAAGCCATAATAAAGGCCATCGCAATCAGCCAAGCCGCTGAGTTGCTAAATGCACTCAGAATGCCTGACGTTACTGCGCCAGTTTTGGGGTTGACCTCGTCCTTAATGGGCGCCAGGCCAACCAAAACCGTCGTTATCAAGCCGATTAGCGTGGTACCGCCGATTGGCAGCGGCTTGGTAATGCAGCCGACAATTGTTGCAACAAATATCGCAAACATTTCCCAGGCCGGGGCAGATAGCCCGGCGGGCCGCCACGGCGTGATGCACCATAGTACCAGACCGATAAGCACGGGGAGGATAAAGCCCCGATAATTTACCTTTTCCAACTTCTTCATAATTGCACCCCTAGTCATTCAGACGATAAAAATCGTCAATTATGTTGTAGTCCTTCTCCTTAAGTGCGGCATCAACCCAATCAATATTGCCGGTGCCATCGTGAAAACTGGCTGCCTTGGCGTTATCCGCAATGTTATATTCCTGTACAGTGGGCAAAAGAGCGGCTGCTTGTTCACGGGCAACCCGGACAACACCGTCGGCATCGCCCACAATGAGGTCGCCGGGGTTGACGGTAATTCCGCCGCAGGAAACAGGCACGTTGAGTTCACCCGGGCCCTCTTTGTACGGACCGTTTGGCGTGGTTGAAACGGCGTAGATGGGAAGATCCCAGTCCTGCAGACTGTCGATATCCCGCATTGGTCCGTCAACCACCACACCGGCCACGTGCCTCTGGTCACGGAGCCAAGTCAGCATTACCTCGCCAATAACCGCACGCGTATTGTCGCCCGCGTTGTCAATCACAATGACGTCGCCCGCGTGACAGTATTTTAGGGCCGCATAGATTGTCAGGTTGTCACCGGGCCGATTATGAACCGTGAAGGCGGGGCCGCTCATTTCTCTTTGCGGCTTCGACATCAGCTTGATGCGCGTGGCCATCGCCCCTGTCCTATGCATACAGTCAGCGATATTGGACGCGGGCAGTTCCCTGTACGCGTCCATAACCTTTTGTTCTGGAATATTCCTTTTTAAATAGATTCGCTTACCAACTTGCATATCCTATTGCCTTCTTTTTAGTCTAAATTAATATCCGCGATAACTTCCTGCATCTTGTCTGCAGAATTGTGCATTTTTTCTATTTCATTTTCTGACAAGTGGGCCTCAATAACGTGGCTGATGCCCGTGCCATCGATTGCCGTAGGCGTTCCCAGGTACAAGTCGTGCTTAATGCCGTACTCGCCGGCAATCGGTGCGGATAGCGGCAGAACCACCGAACGATTGTCCAAAATTGCGCTCACGATTTGGCTTAGCATCATTGCAATACCATAGAAGGTTGCGCCCTTGTTTTCGATAATCCTGCCGCCCTTTTGGCGGATATCGGCTTCAATCTCGCTTAAAACCTCATCATTAATTGCATCGTAGGCGTGCAGTGCCTTGCCCGCAACGGTCGATTCGTCGAAGTTTTCAAAGGAAGTGTCGCCGTGCTCGCCCAGAACCATCGAGTTGACGGACGCAACGGGAACCTGCAGCTTGTGGGCCAACTCAACCTGGAGACGGGCCGAATCAAGCGAGGTGCCCGTGCCAATTACCTTGTTCTTAGGAAAGCCCGATAATTTTTGCGTCAAAGTGGTCAGGATGTCCACCGGGTTGGCAGAAACGACGAAGATCCCGTCAAAGCCCGAATCAACAACCGGCTGCACGATGCTCTTCAAAATCCCGACGTTCTTGTTGACCAGGTCCAGTCTGGTCTCGCCGGGCTTGCGCGGAACGCCCGCCGTGATGACAACCACGTCGGCGTCTTTAGCATCAGCATATTCGCCCGGGTGAATGTTGCATTCGCCAGCAAACGGCGTGATGTCTTCCAGGTCCATTGAATCACCTACCGGACGCTGCTTGACCACGTCGGCGATAATCAGTTCATCAACCCGTGTCCGCATCAGGAGATCGTTGGCGAAGGTTGATCCAACAGCACCGTCGCCGACAAGCAATACTTTTCTATTCATAATTTAAATTCCTCCCTAAAATTTTGATAATTTGTAATTCTTTACACAAGTAATTATAAAATTTATTCTACTTTTTTGCAATATTTAAAATAAATATTTTATTTTTTAAAATTTTAAAAGTTAAAAGCTACTCTTACTTTGCAAAAAGCACTTGTATTTAGACAAAGAAAAACGCATGGATCTGCTGTCCATGCGTTTTTTTCAAAAGTTAAATGCCATGCTAAGCGTTAAGCGCGCGAATAAAAGCCGTCATCTGAATACCGGCCTGGCGACCAAAGACAACCGTCTCGGCAATCGAGTTGCCGCCGATGCGGTTATTTCCGTGCAAGCCGCCAGAAACCTCACCGGCCGCATACAGTCCCTTAATGACCTTGCCGTCAGTGTCCAGGACCTCGGTCTTGGGGTTGATGTGAATTCCCCCCATCGTGTAGTGGATCGCCGGATTGATGTGAATGGCGAAGAAGGGGCCCTGTGCAATTTCGCGGTCCATCCCCGTTGTGCGGTCAAATTCGCCGTCATTTTTGCTTTTTACAGCAGCGTTCCAGGTCTTCACCGTCGCGTTCAGGTTTTCCCCGTCAACGCCCAGCGTCCGGGCGAGGTCTTCAATGGAATCACCGTGCTTAACCAAGCCAACGTGGTCGTAAAACTCAACTGCAGTAAAGTTTGCACGGATGCCCTGGTCAAAAATCAGGTAGGCACCATTTTCGTGCAGGTCGTTAATCGCACCGGAAACAATTTTGCGCGTGCCCATCTCATTCACAAAACGCTTGCCCGCCTTATTGACCAGGATGGCGCCCTCTCCACGCAGGCCCTCACCGATGAGGTAGACGTGGTCCGTATCCGTCTGGGCCGTCGGGTGCACCTGGATGAAGTCCATCTGCTCAAGCTGTGCATCAATCTGACTGGCCAGCTTGAGCCCATCGCCGGTTGCGCCCGGCTGGTTGGTGGTCTTGTAGTCTGCCAGGTCCGGCCGGTACTTCTTGATCAGTTCCTTTGAAGAACCAAAGCCGCCGGTGGCAAGCAGCACTGCTTTGGTCGCTATCCTTTTAACGCCCGCGGCAGATTCAACTTCGACCCCGGTTACCCTCTGGTCGGCACCTTGAATCAGCTTGGTTACCTTGCACTCGTTGAAAACCGGAATATTTTCCTCCTGCACCTGCTGCAGCGCCCCGGTTACCAGGTAATTACCGACCGGTGCCATCGATGCCGGGCGGTGGGCGCGCTTCTTGCTCATCCCACCCGTAATGGTCAGGTTGGTCAATTCAATCCCGTGGTCGGCCAGCCAGTCGACGGCAAGCGCAGAATGATCAACGAAGTAGCGCAGCAGTTCGCGGTCATTCATGAGGCCGCCGCCCTGCAGCGTTTCCTTATAGAAGCTCTCCTTATCGTCAATGATGCCCTCTTTTAGCTGCACCAGGCTTTCTGATGCGTTCATGCCGGACGATGCGCGGTTGGTATTGCCGCCGAGTTCCTTGTTTTTTTCAAAAACGGCAACCTTGAGCCCCAACTCGTTTGCCTGAATGGCTGCGGTCAGGCCGGCACCACCAGCACCGACAATTACAGCATCGTAACTACTTTCAATCTCCGAACCCTTATTCGGCGTAAAGACAAATTTTGCCATCAGTTAATTCTCTCCTATTTCTATTCTTCCGGTTCTGTACGGTCAACGTTGGTCATCTGCATGTAATCCATCCACTCGTCGTACTGCTTTGCGGTTACCTTGCCGCTCTTTAGAGCCGCCTCCTTCAGCGTTGTGCCCTCCTTATCGGCAGCCTGGGCAATTTTGGCGGCATCATGGTAGCCAATGTGCGGTGAAAGTGCGGTCACAGTCATCAACGAATCATTCAAAAGATCGTTCATTTTTTCTGAGTCAACCGTTAACCCTGCAATCATTTTATCAGCAAAACCGGTAATTGTCCCCGTCAAAATCGTGCACGAATCCAGGAACGCAGAAATCATGACCGTCTTAAACACGTTCATCTCAAAGTTGCCCTGCGAGGCGGTGAAGGTGATCGTTGTGTCGTTGCCAAAGACCTTGGCCGCCGCCATGGTTACGGCTTCCGCCTGGGTCGGGTTGACCTTGCCCGGCATGATGGAAGAACCGGGTTCGTTAGCCGGAATGTTCAGTTCGTGGTAGCCGGCACGCGGACCCGAGGCCAGGAAACGAATATCCTGGGCAATCTTGAACATGTCTGCAGCCAGGGTCTTCAGTGCGCCGTGGACCACGTCAAGCCCAGAATGGTGGGCCAAGCCCCAGAACTTGTTCGTTTTAACCTGGAACTCGTGACCATAAATGAGGGAGAGCTTGCCGGCGATTTTTTCCGTCATGCCCGGTGCCGCGTTAAGACCGGTACCGACGGCAGTACCACCGATAGCCAGCTCGTACAGAGTTGGTTTCAGCTGCTTGAGATAGGAAAGGTCATGCTTCAACGCGGAGATGTAGCCGGAAATTTCCTGGCCAAAAGTAATCGGCGTCGCATCCTGCAGGTGCGTCCGTCCCACCTTAACGGTCCGCCAGTATTGGTCCTGCTTGACCTTTAGTTCATCGATCAGGTGCTGAACGGCCGGTTCCAGTTTGTCGAGTGCTTCAACCGCCACAATGTTCATGACAGTCGGGTACGTGTCGTTTGAGGATTGGCCCCGGTTGACGTCATCGTTGGGCAAAACGTTGAGACCCGGGTGCAGCTTATTGGCCAGGTTTGCGACTACCTCGTTGACATTCATGTTGCTCTGGGTGCCTGAACCGGTTTGCAGAACGTGCAGGGGAAAATCACGACGCAGTTCTTTGTCGCTCAGCTTCAAAAGCTGGTCGATTGCATCCTCAATCGCACGCCCCTTTTCTTCTGGTTCGTCGCCCACCTCGACGTTTGATTCGGCCGCTGCCTTCTTCAGCTGCAGGAAGGCCCTGATAATCGCCAGCGGCATCAATTCGCCGCTGGGAAAGTTGTTGCGGCTTCTTTCCGTTTGTGGACCCCACAGAGCATCCTTGGGAATCTTAACGGGGCCGATCGTATCGCTTTCAATTCGGTATTCTTCTTTTGTCATAGTGAATCTCCTTTTACGTCAACAATGATTTTTGCTTGCAATCGATGATCAATTGACATCTTGAGTTAATGATACCGTTTTTTTACTTTTTCTTCAATATTTTAAAAAAATACGTATTTATTTAATTATTTAAAACAATTAGCCAACTTTTTCCCAAATAAAAAGCACTCCGAAAAGTGCTTTTTTAGCTTGTCTGGTCTCACATTTTCAGCGTCTCAGCGTTGATTGCCACAATAACGGTCGACAGCGACATTAAGAGCGCGCCGACAGCGGGAGTAAAGGTTATGCCCAGAGGCGCCAGCAGACCCGCGGCTAGGGGCAGCGCAACAATGTTGTAGCCTGCACCCCACAACAAATTCTGCACGGTTTTTTTATCGGTGGCCTGGGCCAGGTTGAGGAAACTAATGACGTCGGTAGGGTTGCTGTTGACCAGCACAACATCGGCGGAATCAATCGCCACGTCGGTACCTGCCCCGATGGCAACGCCGATATCGGCGCGGGCCAAACTCGGTGCATCGTTGATGCCATCGCCCACCATCATTACCTTGTTGCCCGCATTTTGCAGTTTCGCCACAATTTTTTCCTTATCTTGGGGCATTAGTTCCGCATATACATCCGTTATGCCCACTTCTTCTGCAATGCGGTGGGCCACGCTCTTGTTGTCGCCCGTGAGCATGACGGGCGTGATGTTCCGCTGCTTAATCTGCTTAACCAGGGCGGCTGCGGACGATTTGACTTGGTCCCCCACTTCAACGTAGCCTAAGACGTGCGCACCGCGCAGGAGGTAGCTGACCGTGTAGCCCTGCGTTTCTACGTGCGGAAAATCCGCCACTTGTGCACGCGCCGCCCGTTCACTAACCAGTTGGTAGGACTGTCCGCCTATTGTCCCTGCTACTCCTTGTCCCGCCAGATTTTTAGCGGCAGAAATAGGCAAAAATGCGACCCGCTTTTCCCGGGCATACTGGAGGATGCACTGTGCAATGGGGTGCGTTGAATCCTGCTCGAGCGTTGCAATCAGACCGAGAACGGCTTCATCAGAAACGGTGTTGTCCAGACTGGCACACCCACGGACCTGAAACTTGCCGGCCGTCAGCGTGCCCGTCTTATCAAGCAGCAGGTAATTGATTTTGGGACTGGCACTGATTACGTTCCGGTTCCTGATTAGCAGCCCGTGCCGTGCCCCCAGAGCCGTGCTCTTGGCATTGACAAGCGGAATTGCAAGCCCCAAGGCGTGCGGACAGGCGATCACCAGCACCGTGACCATCCGCTCAAGACCACCGGCAATCCCGCTTGCGGCCGTCCAAACGATTAGGGCAATAATTCCCACAACCAGCGCAGCGTAGAACAACCAGCCCGAAACACGGTCCGCCAGATTTTGCAGCTGCGACTTAGCCATTTGCGACGACTGGACCAGCTTATTGACGCTTGCCAAAAAGCCCGAGCCGGCAGCACTAGAGACCTTCACGGTGAGCAGACCCGCACCGTTGATCGAGCCGCCAATTACTTTGTCGTTTTCCTTGCGGGCAACTGACTGCGCCTCACCCGTCACTAATGACTCGTTAACCTGACTGGTGCCACACAGCACTACGCCGTCTAAAGGAATGCTTTCTCCCGGCTTAACTTGAATAATTGCCCCCGCCCGAACGTCGTTGACGGGAACATCGCTGGTTTGCTTTCCACTTTGAACGTGCACCTTGTCCGGCAGCAACTTAGCCAGGTCGTGCACCGAGCTGTTGGCCGCCATTACAGAATTCATTTCAATCCAGTGTCCCAAAAGCATGATCAGGATCAAGGTTGCCAGTTCCCAGAAAAAATCCATGATGTGATTGCTGCCGTGCAGCAGGTTGTTGTGGATAAAGGCGTAAAGACTATAAACATAGGCGGTTGTGATGCCCAGGGAAATAAGGGTCATCATTTCCGGCTTTTTCTGCTTTAATTCGGCAACAGTGCCCTTGAAAAAGGGTCCGCCACCATATAAAAACAAAATGGTCGCAAAAATCATGACCACCCATTCCGCACCCGGAAAAGAAAACTGGAAGGGCAAGTGAACGCCCATTGCCGGTGATAAGAAGAGAATCGGCAGGGACAAAATTAGCGAAACCCAGAACTTTTGTTTCAAGTTGCCCATGTGCATCATGCGGCCGCCATGCTCCATCATGTCCTGGCCGTCGATCGCAGGCATAGCGCCATGGTCCATCTTCATTTCCGCATCATGCTTTGCCGGCTGGAGATTGCTATTATTCTGTTTGTTTCCCATTTCCATTTTATTCACTTTAATCAGGTCCAATCAGTTATCAGCGATTACTCTTTACTTTAATCTACTTTGATCAGTGGTCAATGTCAATGAAGAGGCTCAAAACTAAAACTATATTATCAGGCACGGCTATGCCTTCTCCGCTTGCCTGCCATGGCAAAAATGCAGCACTAATCCAATTGCAAGGCCGACAAGTGCGGGAATAATCCAGTCAAGGCCAATTCTGGCAAAGGGCAGGACGTTGACCTGAAACGTCCGCAGTTGCAGTGCCCAGGAAGTCCGACTAATAACCGGCGGGAAAGATGCAAACAGATCCAAAACCGCTGGGATTGCGGTCAACCCCACTCCCCAGTAGTAGACTAGCGGATCGTGGCCGAAGAGCGAGCCGCCAATCGACAGGATGATCAGCACGATTGCAATCGGGTATAGAAACATTAGCATCGGGGTCGACCAGGTAATAATCGTATCAAGGCCGAAGTTAGCGGTTATGAAGGACGCGCCGGTCATCAAGACGAGCCACGTGTGGTAGCTGACTTTGCTAAAACTGCGGTGGAAGTCCTGCGCAAAGGCGGCCAAGAGCCCCACCGCCGTCGTTAGGCACGTCAGTGTCACCAGCGTTGCAAGGAGCGCGTGCCCAAAGCCACCCAGGTAGTACGTCACAATCTGGTTAAAAGCGGTGCCGCCTTCCGGCGATATCTTGAAGTGGTTGAGCGTCGTTGCACCAAGCCAGATTAAGATAACGTAAATAACCCCGATTGCCCCCGTGGCAAGGATGCCGGCAATTGCCGTGACCTTGGCGTTGCTTTTAGCCGTGGTTTTGCCTAGTTGGCGCACCGCCGACACAATCGTGTAGCCAAAGGCCAGACCGGCCAAGGCATCCATCGTGTTGTAGCCCTGCAGGAAGCCGTTAAAAAAGGATGCGCCCTGGTAAGCGGCAGTGACCGGCTGCATTTTTGCGGCACCCATCGGGGCAAGAGAAGCCAGCAGAAAGACAAAAAAGAGCAAAAGCAAAAATATTGGGTTTAATATTCGGCCCACGCTAGCCAAAATGGTCGATTGCTGATAGGAAACCGCGAGCGCTGCAATGAAGAAAAGGGCCGAAAAAAGCAGCAGGGCCGGTTTGGTAAGATTTGCCGGCAGTACGGGCTGGAGGCCGACGGAAAAAGAAATGCTGGCCGTCCGCGGCGTAGCAAACAGCGGGCCCAGCGTCAGGTGAATCAAAACCATGAAGGCCAAGGCGAAACTTCTGCCCAGGGGGCGGCCGATGTCGTATACGCCCTTAGCGTGACTGGTGCTGATTGCCAAAACCGCCAGTAGGGGCAGAAGCACCGCCGTAAGCAAGAAGCCCAGCGTGGCCGCTACCCAGTTGGCGCCAGCCATTTGGCCCAAGTGGATTGGAAATATCAGGTTGCCCGCCCCAAAAAACAGCCCAAACAAGAGCGAGGCAACTACAATGTACTGCCTCCATGTTAGTGGTTTCGTGTTCAAGTCCAACTTTGTTTCATCCATAAGAATAATCCTTTCATTACTCAGCAAAATGGCAATTTGCCAAATGCCCATGCTATTAAAAAGCACCCTTGATTTCACTCAAGGGTGCTTTAGGCACGGTACCACCTCATTTACCGCAGGTTAAACTACGGTCACTGCACGTACAGCTGCTGCGATACGCTTGCACGATAATGGGTGCTACCAGTACTGGCTACTCCTATTTTTCACCAGATAGCTCCGAGCTACTTTCAGACTGCCATCACGGTCCGTTCTCAGCACCAGGACTCTCTAGCGCGCTACGTGCAATCTTACTCTTCTCTTCAACGCCAATAAATATTAGAATTATTTTAATTATTAATTAATAACTTGTCAAGCAATTTTAGCATAAACGGACTTGCCTGCTTATGCCAAAAATTCATAATTTTTCTTTAGCCACCCAGCAAAAGCCTGCGCTGTCTCAGTCTTTTCGTAAGCAAGCACGGCTATGCCATAATGTGGTTTAACGGGGTAATCTAAGGGGATGCTGTATTCATTTTGCTTGTCAGAAGTGGAAACAAAATTAGCCCAGATGCCAACTCCTAGGCCAGCCTGGATCATAACGTGCGAATTGAGTATGTTGTTTGAATAAACGAGACTCACATCCTTAATTGTCCTTGTAATCGCCTTTTGCAATTCGTTTTGTGATGGTGGGCACCACTGACTATCAAGAAAAATCAAGCGGTGGTCCCGCAGTTCACTTAATTTTAAGGGCGCTCCTTCAGTATCAGCTGTTCCCAAAAAAGTCGCACAGTACTTGCCCTCCACCAAGTCCATGTACCGAATGTTATCTTCCTTGGCAACAATGTCCGGCATTGTGAAAATAATATCGCAGTCGCCATTTAATAAATGGTTCTTTAAATCATTGTGAGCAAAATTTTCCAAATAAATATTGGGGCAATTATCTGCCTTGTCGTGTTGATATTTTTTGATAATTTTAGGGAGCAGCAAAATTTCATACGGCGTTCCGCTGTAGCCAATGGTCAGGTCGTTTTCTCTTCTGCGCGCTATTTGCTGCGCATTTTGAACCGATTTATTGTAGAGGTTTAATAGCGGCTTTATCGAACGATAAAAGTCTGCACCGCTTTCCGTCAGTTTAACCTGCTTTCGGGTCCGGTAAAACAATAAAAAGTGCAGTTCTTTTTCCATTGCCAAAATAGTCTGGGAGACTGCAGACTGGGATAAATTCATCTGCAGGGCAGTACGAGAAAAATTCAGTGTTTCTGCCAAATTAACAAAAACGGCCAAGTGATCATAATTCATTTTAATTGCCTTCTGTTATTAGTAAATCTTATTAATAATCATTTTTCTGATTATTTGTGTTGCTCTTAACAATGTTATATTAACTGTATAAATGTTAGCAAAACTATTATAGCTTTTATGAGGAGAATAATGATGAAAAAACTGAAAGATGGCAACTATTCCGTTATCGCGCAAGAATATGAAAACGAAACCATGCCGTTAGAAATTGAGATTGCGGACAACAAAATCACGAAAATAGTTCCCCAAAGAAAGATGGTGCCCGGAAGTTTAGAAGAGACCGTCTTTACTAAAATTCCTAATGAAATCATCAATAGTCAAAGCATCGACGTTGACGCGGTTTCCGGTGCCTCCCATTCCTTCAGCGGGCTCATCCAGGCTGTTGGTTCGGCCATTGAGCAGGCTGGCGGCAACATTGCCGAATTTAAATCCGTTACACGCAAAAAATCCGCCAAAAACGTGCCCACGACTCCTGACCCGGTCAGCGGCGAGAAGACATATGCCGAATGGCGCAAAACGCCTGAGCACGTGGTTAAGGAATATGATACCGACCTGTTAATCGTCGGTGCCGGCATTTCAGGTCTGGCCGCCGCTGTGCAGGCCCGGCAGCTGGGAATGAAAACAATGGTAATCGACAAGAACGGTTTTGTTGCCGGCAATGGTGGCGGCGTTGAGGGCATTTTTGGCATCAATACCAAGATGCAGGCTGAAGCCGGAATACATGCAGAACCGGAAGAGATTATTGCCAAAGAAGCAGAATTGGGGCAGTACCGTGCGGATGGATCATTCTGGGTTGACTTAATTAACAACTCTGCTGCAAATATTGATTGGCTGCTGGATCTCGGTGTTCAGCTTACCGGCGTTGACGACTACCACGGCACCTGCATGTTTCCAACCTTCCACTGGTTTAAGGGTGGTTTTGCCTCCGTTGGCTACGTTCCTTACATGAAAAAGAAGGCCGACGAGCTCAAGGCAGAATTCATGCTTGAAACGGCCGCAACCAGCATTATTTACGAAGAAGGCACCGTCAAGGGTGTTTACGCGGAGGGTCCTCAGGGCAGTATCAAGATCAATGCCAAGGCCACCCTGCTGGCAACGGGGGGCGTCGGGCACAATCCTAAGCTGCTTGAAGAGCAGGGCTGGTCAACCAAGAATATCCACTACTGCTCAATGCCAAGCAACACCGGCGACGGTTACCAAATGGCCATGTCCGTTGGTGCAAAGGACTTATTAAAAGAGTCGCCAGAATTTATGATGAACTACATCCAGGCATTGCCGCACGAGGGCGTTCACCTGTACATTGATCCCATCAACGGCTTCATGTCCTTGCCATCAGGCGGACCAGTGGTTTTTGTCAACCAAGACGGCCGGCGCCTGATCAACGAGAACGTCAAAAAGTACAACCTGCTCTACCAGCGGATGGCAATTAAGTCGACCAAGGTTACCTACGAGATTTTCACCCAAAGCATTTATGACCAAATCACTAAGGATGTTCCGGACGCAGACCAAATTTTGGCCAACGCGGTTATAACCAACGAAGGCAACTCATTGTTTAAATCCGATACAATTGCGGGGCTTGCAAAAGCGGTTAACCTGCCAGAGGACGTTTTGCTCAAAACCATGGAAAATTATAATTCATACTGCGACAACGGGCACGATCTGGAATTCAACAAGGACAAAGAAATGCTCGTTTCCATGAAGGAAGGTCCATACTACATTGCCCGGCTTGATCCTTCCAACCTAATTGGCGTCGGCGGAATTGGCTCAAACCAAAACTTTGAAGTTGTGACTGCTGATTTTGCCAAGATACCAGGACTGTATGCTTCCGGTATGGATTCAACCATGCAGTACCGGGACGTTTACACTATTACACTGGGCGGTTCTGCATGTGCGCATGATGTGAACTCAGGTCGCCACGCCGCCATGAATGCCTACGAATATATAAGGGATACCAAATAATTATTCATTAAAAAAATCCTCTTGCCTTTTTAAGTGAGTCCCGAAAGCCATCTAGCTCTCGGGGCTCATTTTTCTTTGACAGGGGATTTTTTGATGCTTAAGCACCTTTTACAATCTTCGTTCCGTGCAGCTGCGCCACGCCCAAGCGGGCGGCAATCTCTTCGCCGTTGGCGGCGGTGATGCCGCCACCCGGCAGTATCTCAATGCGCGTGCCGGCCCACTCAACCAGCGTTTTTAGGTGGACAAGCGTTGCAAAAATCGTCTGGTCAAGATTCCCGCCGTGCGTTAACACGCGCTTAACACCGTGTGCGCTCAGCCAGTCAAGCGCTGCATGCTGGTCTTCAGGCAGAATGGCGTCAAAGGCCATGTGCATGACTGCTTGGAGTCCGAGCACCTGAGACAGACCCAAGAGCCGCTTCATCAACCGTTTATCGAGCTGACCTGCAGCAGTCAAGCAGCCAAAAGCGACGGCATCGGCACCAAGCAAGGAGGCAGCCTGCAGGTCGCTTTCCATTACCGCAATTTCACCGTCACTGTAAACAAAATCGCCGCCCCGCGGCCTAATCATCACCACAACGGGTACGTGGCGGTGGTGGGCATACTCAACCGTTTGCTTAATTAGACCAAATGACGGGGTCGTTCCGCCGGCCCCCAGATCGCTGTTTAATTCAATCCGGCCCGCGCCGGCGCCAATCATCTTGACGGCAGCAGCAAAGCTTTCAACACATGCTTCCTTCAGCATAATAATCAACCTCTTTTTGATAAAAAGCACCATCTAATCAGTAATCGTATTAATCGAGCCGCTTCCCGCTTTGTTTTTCATATTCATCAAACCAGGCCTGGGAAGCAGCCCTAATTGTTGTGGTGCCCTTCTTACCCGGCTGGGCGACAAAGATGGTCGCCGCGCGTTCCCCGGTTGCCACACAGAAGGGAAATGCGATGGTCGTGGCCACGCCCCATTCTCCCTTCTTGTTTAGGGCAATAAGCGAGATTGCACCGGCCTGACCATAGCGCTTCGTCAACTTGGCGACAAAGGGATAGAGCGTCTGATCGCAAGCGGCCTGCGGCGCCATGCCGTCCGCCATCCTGCGGACAATCTCATAGGACAAGCAGCCCTTCATAATGTCTTCGCCCAGGCCCGTGGCGGTGGCACCACCGACCTCGCTATCGGCGTAAAAGCCGGATCCGGACAAGGGCGAATCCCCAATGCGGCCGTCCTTCTTCATGAAGAGACCGGAAGTCGAGGTGGCCGCAGCCATCGAGCCGTGCTTGTCCAAGGTGACCGCACCAACGGTGTCGTGCCCGTCGTACGGACGCAACTCATCTTCTTTGAGCTGGCCAAGGCGCATGCGCCAGTCCTCCTTGGCCCGTGCGGTCAGCATGTTGGTTATTTCAAAGCCGTTTTGCATAGCAAACCTGCTGGCCCCCGCACCGACCAAAAAACTGCTGGTCTTGTTTACGCTCAGCCTGCGCGCCACGGAAACAGCGTGCTTGACGTTTTCAATGGCCCCGACCGCACCCTGGGCCAGTGTGTCGCCATCCATGAAGGCCGCGTCCATCTGCACGACACCGTCCTCATTGGGCAGACCGCCGTAGCCCACCGACTTGTAGGTCGGATTGGCCTCCACCGCGTTAACTAGTTTTTCAACCGCATCGCCAGCGCTGTTTCCATTTTTTAACATTTCACCTGCCTTGGCAAGCCCGTCATACGACATTTTCCAGGTTGATATTGCTGCCCATTTGTTCATCTCTTTACCCCTCCTACTTTTATTACTCAAATCTTAGTCCAGACCGGCAAATTCGACAAGTGGCAAAAATTACGTGCCGCAATCTTCGTAACCAATATTGTTGATCCGGGTAACTTTAACCACGTACTCGGCTTGCACACAACTTTTTAGGATCACCATTTTGTCCGGCCTTTGGAATCACCCCCGCATACGCGGGAAGCACCAAGCATATATCATTTCGGTAATTGAGGAGGAAGGATCACCCCCGCATACGCGGGAAGCACTTAGTCCGCCCGGCTCTGGCAAGTCAATTGTGAGGATCACCCCCGCATACGCGGGAAGCACGAAGATTTCGACGATGTCAATAGTCCTATGGAGGGATCACCCCCGCATACGCGGGAAGCACGATAATGTCGCCGCGGATAATCGTCTTGCTATAGGATCACCCCCGCATACGCGGGAAGCACGATAAAAAAGTTTATCAATTTAGAAAAGGAGAAGGATCACCCCCGCATACGCGGGAAGCACTTTGAATTATTCCCTGTTCATAAGCTTGGTTCAGGATCACCCCCGCATACGCGGGAAGCACCGCCTGGTGGTCTCCCAAGTTTAGATATTTCTGGGATCACCCCCGCATACGCGGGAAGCACACAGTTCAACTTTTGACGATAAGTATATGTACAGGATCACCCCCGAATACGCGGGAAGCACTGTAATTTGATGAGCATAATTAAAGCGCTAGGGGGATCACCCCCGCATACGCGGGAAGCACACCGAGCTTTACACCCCCGTCAATGCCCGGGTAGGATCACCCCCGCATACGCGGGAAGCACTGAATCACAAGAGTTACATATTGATTCATTAGAGGATCACCCCCGCATACGCGGGAAGCACAATATCGCCAGCAATATAACTAGGGTTACTATGGGATCACCCCCGCATACGCGGGAAGCACCCAGATTGACGGCACTAACCGCACTGCAAGCTAGGATCACCCCCGCATACGCGGGAAGCACTCACCAGTGTTTGCCCCGTCGTAATCCCAAATTGGATCACCCCCGCATACGCGGGAAGCACCAGGTGCCAGTTCAAAAAATGGTGACTTCACTAGGATCACCCCCGCATACGCGGGAAGCACACTAAAAAAATCCCATAAAATCAACGTTTCTAAATTTGAAGATCCCCGTTTTTAATTAGTTTTTCTGCAAGACTCAAGGTTGACTCAGCATCTGATTTTGCCTCATGTGGCCTCAAATTTTTGATGTCGTATTTTTTCAAAACGGTGCCTAACATATAATTGTCCAAAAATTTATTTTTCTTTTTAACAATCGGCATTAGGTCAATTAATTTATTGGATAAACCCACATCATTGATGTTTTTAAATCCCGTTGTAATAAACCTATCATCAAAAGATAAATTATAGCCGACAAGCGGCAATTTTTCAACAAACGCTTTCAATCCATGCAGTGCATTAGCTAATTCAACGCCTTGCTTCTTCAGAATTTCATTTGAGATGCCTGTTAGTTTAACAATGCTAGCGGGTATTTTTTGGTCATTTTTAACAAAAACATCGTAATGTTCCTTTGTCCCGTTTGGTTTTCGTTTGACCGCCGCAATCGAAATTATTTGATCTTTCGTTGGGTCTAGACCCGTGGTCTCGATATCAAGTGCAATGAAAGAAACCTGACCATCTACAACAGAACGTTTACGCATACTAGCCTTGGCCTTGCGCCATTTTGCAGCATTGCTAAAGCCATGTTTGACAGGAGCGTCGACCCGATTCAAGCGTTTTACTAGCGGGATTCCATCAAAATCCATAACCTGATAATCAGGTCTGGTTGTTTTAATCTGATAGCCAAATTCATTTTTAGCATTAAACGCCATTGTTGCCTGACCGTTGCCGATGTCACGCATAATTCGCTCCCATAACAAATCACGGATTCTCGCGGTTACGTTGCCAACGTATACACCAGTCTGAATTTCTTGGCACCACTTGGTTAGATCGCCCCTAAGAGAGGGTGGAACTTTAGTTAAGGTAATGACTATCATTATGCTTTGCCTTCGTCGTGTTCAGAATACTGCACGCCAAATTTTTGAAGGCCCACTTTGTCATCCCATAACCCCAAACTTTCGACCTCTTGATCATCTTCAGCGTCTAACAAAAACTTCAGGTCTTTAACCATCCGGGTCATTATCTTCCCATCCACAAACGTATCACGCATAGCCAACCTGGTTTTAGAGGCGATATCCTCGCCCTCTTCATACTCCGCGGCCATTTTAAATGCGATTGGCATTGAAATTTCAGCCTTGTATAAATCTGCAAAGTCATAAACAAAAGACAAATCATGCCCGGTATGCACAAAGCCCAATGCGGGTGAGGCTCCCAGGGCAACAATAACGCTGTAACTAAGGCCATATAGGGCCTGATGCGCGGCAGTCAAAGCCTTATTGATCGGGGTGCCAGAATCAAAATCGTTATGATTATATTCACGCCGGCGCCAGGGAACCTTTGTTTCTTTTGAAAGTTCACGGTAAACCTGACGAATCCTTGCTCCCTCCTTTCCGCGCAGTTCCTGCATGGTCAAATTTGCAAAATCCTCGTTCGGAAAACGCATTTGGTACATTTTGCGCGCAACCGCTATTCTTGAACGCGTATTAGATACCAGTTTGGCTTGTCTTTCGATTAGCAAGGACGAATGGTTCAACGCACGGCCATGGGCATACTGGCGAACGCCCCTTTCGCCAACCCAGACCACACTCATGCCCGCATCACCAATCAATTCCATTGCCAGGTGGGTGATGTCTACCCCCGGCCCCAGCATCAAGACGCTGATGATGCCTGCCGGAACAAACACGGTGCCTTTGCTATCGGCGACCACAATAGCGCTATCCTGGCGATTTAATTTTGCATGTTCTAGATAAAGGAAGGTAATTCGATCTTGAACGCGTCCTAATTCAACCAGTTCCGGCTTTTTGGCGCCAACATTATGTCTCATTTTTTTCAACCGGAATTACTGTCATTAATCCCATGCCATAGGCTTTCTTACGGCCTATCCCATCAACTAATGCCTTTTTGAACGTCGCCAAATCCGTTATTTCAAGAATTCCTTCGAAAGAAACGCGACTCAGTCGAATCGGTCTTTCGTTCTTATGCTTTAAGACCAGATGATCACGGTCAACAACATCAAACAGATATTGATCGGGGTTTCCTAGTTTCTGCACAATGTGAAAACCGGCCGTTTCAGCTTTTTTGATGAGCCAATCTTTTTGTTGGTCAACCGTAACGTGAGGGAAGACTCGTCCCCTTTTTTCGCCCGGTACAATCACCGAATGGGTTGGATTGGCGGTTAGGCGAAACCGCAGGTACTGACCGGTCTTCAGGGAATTTAACAAGTTATCATATGATTTGGTGATCACCGTACCCTCAACCCCGTACTTTACAAGCGCCGTTGGGTCCGGCCTGGTTTCACTCAAAACAATCAGGTACTTTTCATTTTTTAAGGTATCAATCCGCCATAACTTACGGGTCCGGCTTTGTTGTGCAACCTCGTCTGGAAAACTCCGCTCAACCCAATTATGGTAAGCGCCTAGATGCGTTAAATCCTTGGTTTTTTGTCGATTGTTAACATCGATCTTTACCCTTGATAGATACATTTTGCTCCTTTCCTACAACGCCGCAAACGGATCGTGCTCGCTATTCTCCTTAAACCTGGGATTAGGCACTTTTTTCCAAACACGTGCAACTGGCCGATAATTGAAATATCGATTACGCTGATCAAAAGAACCGACGCTATCGCGCACCATGAAATATTTTTCGTCAGCCAAAAGTTGGGCATCAGCAAATAATTCCACGTTGACGTTTGCCTCAATTGCTTTTCGCTCCTGGTACCAGTTCGCTGCCTGCCAGGGCAATCTGGCTAGGGCTTGCACCGGACCAGCATCCGTAAACTCATCTATTTGTAAAACGCCGGCCGGGGCATTCGCCCGCCGACCGAGGAAGAGCTGAAACTTGGGGTGACGCAGCGCATATTTGATTTCTTCAATCAGTGAATCATTCGCGCTCCCAACGGCAGCCACGAAGACCGCGTCCTGGATGTAGCCCCGATAAGTCAGTTTCCGGGTGTCCTTCTTCCATTCGACCGTCTGAAAGTCAGTTAGAAGGGTGCCCGGCTGATCAACCCTCACCGCAAAATCAAGCCTGTTAAGGTCCTTGATGCGCTCATCGTCTCTTTGATAGCCAAAAGCAGCGGCAATCATTCCAATGACAGCACTCTTTGACGGATGGGCGTCTGTTGTGCGCTGATTAAAGCTTGCCTCATTCCCGTATGATTGCAGCGGCCCCGACAGTTTAATCGTTATCGTTTTCATCTTGCACCACGCGTTCAAGCTCACCGGATACTTGCTCAATCAATTCATTCAGATTAGCTACCTGGCAATCTTCTAAAGAACTATCATCGTCCACTGACAAGATCCACGTCTTAACCGGCGGCTCGACCATTTTGGCGGTGTTTTTGTATTCTTTTTCGATTCGTTCGATTGAAGGCTTAACGTAGCCTTTGTTCGACTTCACCGCTTCTTCAAATGCCGAAACCAGGTTCACCGGCGTGTCGGTCCTTAACGTGATCATCACATAATTCGGCAGAGTTTTATTGGCAAAGGTATTCTGCTTGCCGGACGGCATTGACAATAAGAACGACTTGATAAACTCAACCGCTCCCTCAATTGCCGTTTCTGAGCCCAGATTACGGACCAACTCAGGGAAATTCAGGTTTGCGTAGCGATAAAGCGTGGAGGAATTATATTCAATCGTTCCAAGCATCGCGGCTCCCGTTGTGTCTTCTTTTTGAAGATCATCAAGGGCCGTAAAGTAATCAAATTCGGGAATCACTTCATGGGTCGAGATTGCATGCGCCACCTGGGCCGACCCTTCAACGTTTAATTCGGGATTGTCAGCGACCATGCGCCCAAACAAGGCCAGATCCACCGACTGCCCACCATTGAACAAGCGCTTTAATTCCTTTTTATCAATCGAATCGTGGTCCAATACGTATTGGGCAATCTTTTCGACCTGTCCCTGACTTACCAACAGCAGGGCACCGGTCTCGCCGTTCTTATTCAGCTTAATGCCCGTGCTTTTAAAAATCTCTTTAACCTTGGCCTGTACGTCTTTTTCTGGCAAAGAAGGAGCCAGTTCCGTAATTTTTTCCGTTAGCAATTGGGCCAATCGTACGGTTCTTAGGCCCGCACCAAGCTCCTGCTTGTTAAATTCCTGGCGCATTGCCCGCTTCCAACTTTGTGATGAAACGCGCGCCCTAACGGCTCCACCGTAAAGTGCAGTTTTGGGCGCACCCGTGTCGTCCCTGTTGATGTTAGATGATGGAACGGCCTGCAGCACGTGAAGGTCAACGTACAAGTTTTTATTATCAGTCTTCATTTTTTTCTCCTGTCTTTTCTTCCTTTTTATAATTGTAACCATAGTATTTTTGACCCCAGTCGAGTCGAACCTTGTTTGCCGATTCATAGCTCATTTGAAAGCGGTAGAGGTCTTCGGCAAGCTTGGCGTAGTCAATCTTTACCCGTGAATTATTTGCTTTAATAATCCCGATAAGGTGATTAAGCGAGTTGATAACGCTGTTAACGTCCGTGGTTGACAGGGTTTGTCTAACCCGTCGATCCAAGGCTACTTCCAGATCTTCGTTTTTTCTCAATTCTGCCAGCGCCGTGAAGAAATCGCTGCCTGCTGCCTGCTTCTTATCTGAATCGGCTTCTGCCGTTATGGCAGCCCTTGAATTGGGGTTGTTTTTGCGCTGAATGCGCCCATAAACCAACTCATCCCTTCCCTGCTGGTGGATTGCATACATCCTCAGGGCCGCATATATTGCCTTTTCGGCATAGGACGGCTTGCCATTTGTGCTTAACATGTCCGCATCCAATGATGCCATCATCAGCGGCCAGACCGCCTGCGCCCGGGGGCTTTCAAAGCTTGCTGCCCCGCGGATGCTTGCAAGCACGCCACGATAATTTTTTGACTCATGCATGTGCATGATAATCGAATTGGTCTTCATACCTATTTTATTCATAGTTTGTCTCACCACCTGATTTTCAATTTGTTAGAAATGCTGCCCAACAACCTGTTCTTCGCCACAAAAACATTGTGCAAATTTTTCTTATCGTCTACGATGCCCTTAATATCACGCGGCGAACTATTTTTCATAAAGTCTTCCACCTCCGAGTTAACAATTTGCCATAATTCCTTTTTCCATTCGTTGATCTTAACGTCGCGATCATCCTGGTTGGTCAGGCTGGCGAGCCATTCTTTAAACGGAACGTTCAACCGAGCGTAAAATCTAGCCGTTAACTTGGAGCTAAATGCTTTAGAATCAATATTTCGGATGTCTGCCAGCTCCTTGACGAATCCCCAATAGCTTTTGGCAACATCCTGGGTCAGATCAATTGTATCCGCGATTCGCTTGGGCCAGTAGTTTGCACTATCATCGAAAAGCACGTCGAGGTCCATGGTCAAATCATCCGCGACTTCGGCGTATGGTGATTGCGAGGTGGCGTTGCCATCGCTTACCAGGCCGCCAGAGACCAATGAAATGCGTTTTCGGCGATCAATAATATTCTCCCTTTTAAGCTCATTAAGCCAACTGACTATTCCCGGCCTGTGGATACCGTCAGACTTGTCGGGGTTGACATAATCGCCAAACCTGCGCCACATTGCAATGCTCAATGACTGTTTTCCCTTAACCGCAGGCACAAACACATCATCCTTGGATTTTTTCCAAACGGTCATCGGTTCGATGAACGCATTGCTTGGGCTAAACATGGGAATGCCAGCACTAAAAATCGTTGGGGTCATGTCGCTTGACCATTCAATGTGAATGATCCGCGACCAGGCCGTGTATATTGCCGCCCGGTTATCCGGCAGCAATGCCGTCTTGCGCCACTTAATGTATTCGCCAATCTCCTGATATTCCCAGACCGGCCTTTCTTGGTGGTACTCATCGCCCGCTAAAACCAGATTCAACATCAGCGTTTCAAACATGTTCTTCCCCTTGACATAGACCGGATTCAATTTATACAGCCAACCGGCGGGGGTTGAGAACTTCTCAGCGGTTTCAATCTTTGCCTTATCGGTCACGCCCGTAAAATTTTGATAGCAAATGAGCCAACGCACCAATTCGGCCACCGCTAAATCGTTTTTGAAATCTGTAACCTTGGGCGAAAAGAGATCGGGCGTGTTGTTGCTTTCCGAAATTCGGCGGTTCATTTGCTTGACCGCAACCGTCCCCGTGCCCTTTTCTATTTTGTATTTGGCCGGCACGAACCGGTCATATTCCTCCCTTGTCACTTGGTAAAAGGGATGCTTGCCAAACAGATCAAAGCGCTCCTGATTTTTCTCTAGGTAGTCCGCCACCACACCGGTAAAGTGTCCACCATGGTATAAGTCTTCCCACGTATCAAGCAGGTCATCTTCATCGTAGTCACTAGCACCCGTTACGCGCAAATCATCCGGGTCAACCGTTAGCCAGTCATAAGGCTCATCCCCTGCATCAAAGCGTGAATAAACCGTCTGCAAAACCGCAAGCAAAAAGCGCATAATTGCCAGGTCCTGTGAACGCATCTCACCAGCCAACTGCCGGTACTGATTGGCATTTTTAAATAATTCGCACATCGATACCGTTTGGGTTTCCGCATTCAAATCGATTACTTTAATCCACGGATCACTGACCAAATTAAAATGCTGATCATTCATTAGTTTCCTCCTTTGTTAATTTTAAGCCGAATTTAGCTGAATAATGTAAGAGCCAATCATGCTTCTTATTCTTCAAATGAATAGTGGCACTGTGGTTAGCATCTAATACTACTGCTAGTTCGCCCTTTAGCCACTTGTCCGACTGCCAAGAGGGAAAATATCTGCCAGTAGTTTCCTCTAGCGCATCAATAATGTCATCGGCATCGAAACTAACCACCGTCGGCAAACGAATAATTTGCCCCGCGACCTCTTTAGACTGGCAGGCTGCAATTGGTCTGCCATCAAGCAGAAAGATGCGGTGCTTTTTTTCTTGTAAAAGAAGCACTTCAATTGTTTCTGCAATATCGCGAACCGCTGCTTGGGCCTTCTGCTCATCCACTGAACTATGCGAACGTTCTAGCCAGCCGTGCAAGGTTTTTCTTTTCCGTTTAGCCGGAGCCCTAATTCTGAAGACCTTAGCTTTACTCTCCGATCGTTCAAGGTCTTGGTCAAATTCGGCCTTGGCCATTGAAAGATCAGCAATATCGGGGTCGTTATTGTCGCTGTAGGTTTCTTGGACGAGGACAGATATATCATTTGGCAGCCGAATTTCATCGTTTAAATAGTAATCTGTCTTCATGAGCAGGTACTTTTCGTAAACCGCCTCATTTCCCGCACCATAATTTCCCCACGCTTCAATCCCCATCACATAGAGCTGAGGATCGCGCAATTTTGCTGGACGGTCAATCAGGTGCCGATGCAGCCGGCCGGCCCGCTGCAGCAGCAGGTCCATGGGCGCGATGTCGCTATAAAGCACATCAAAGTCAATATCCAGCGACTGTTCAAGCACCTGCGTGCCAATCACGATCATCTTGTGCGGCCGTGTTCCCCCCTTGCCGATCTTAAATTGCAGCCGGTCTTCAATCTTGGTCCGCTCGGGCGCGAGAAATGCCGAATGCAGAACAATCAATTCAACGTCTTCGGCATTAACCAGACTTGCCAACACTTGCGCCCTTTTAACCGTATTGACAATTATTCCCGCAATCCCACCGTCTTTAATTGTGGTTAAGACGGATTCGATTAACTGCTTATCTTCTAAGTTGATTCGTTCCACCTTCAGGCTGACCGGTTTTTGATCTGATTGTCCGGCGAAGTGCGAAACCTGTTTCACCTCGGCGCCATCTATAACAGTTAAGAGTGGGTATGCTTGAGATTCTGCCCATTCACCAGTTGTTGCTAATTCCTTTTGGTATTTGCCCCGATAATACGATTTTAAGAGTTGTACTCTTTTGTTTTTTGGTAAAGTGGCCGAGAGCAGCACTACTGGTACATGGTAGGCGCCTAACCATTCAAGTGCGCGGTAGAGATACTGGTTCATGTATGCGTCATAGGCGTGCACCTCATCAATCACGACGACCTTGTCACTAAACCCCAGGTGCCGTAAAAACAAGTGCTTCTGCTTCAGAGCCATTAGCAAAAGCGTATCAATCGTGCCCACCGCAAACTTTGTTAAAATTGACTTTTTACCAGAAAACCAGCTGTTAACAACGACCGCGCCAGCATCGCCAACGTTGCTGGCATTGGGCAAATTGGCATACTCCTTATTAAATAGGGCCTTGCCGTGCAGCAATTTGATGGCCAGGTTATCGTTTTGCTCACCTGCTATCTCACCCAGCCACGTGTTGACGCGCGTAAACATGGCGTTACTCGTGGCTTGGGTCGGCAGCCCCCAGAACAGGCCATCACGCTGGGTCGCATAGGCTAATTGTTCCGTAGCAATCAAAGAAATTTCTGTTTTTCCCAGTCCCATGGGTGCTTCGATGATGACCATGCCAGGATCTGCGGTACCCGCAATCGCCTCTGTGATCACCCTTTGCACGGGCCGCGCGGTAAAACCCCAGCGCTTTTTGTAGGGATCATTGGCCACATCAACTTTTTCAGGATACCAATCTCCGCTAACATCCCAAGCTGCAACCGCTGCCTCGAAGCGCCTTTCTAAATCAAGATCGTCTAGCGTCTGGTCCAAATGAATCAACGGAAATAATTTCTTATTGCGATCGTTGCCTAAAAACTCACTTGAAGCAAACCAATCGGCCGTAATCAAGAGACCTTCTAAAATAACTGCCTGAGCTTGGCCAACCGCCGGGATTTCTGCAACAGACTGATACCCGGCGCGCCGCAAGCCCAAAGCAAAAATTTCATTTTGAACAGCTTGCCAATTTTTTTGGACCACTCCTGCACCAGTTGCAGAATTAGCCGTATCATACTGCCGATAATTAGCCGGATATGAATCAAGCTGATCGGCCGGGAAATCCGGCCCCGCATCACCGTGGTGGCCGCCGATAATGGCTCCAATCGAATCAGGAACGCCCATGTCTTCCAGCAAAGCCTCCCCGGCCCTAGCATGAGGAGAGTATTTTCGATCCACTCCGTTAAAATCATTCAACCGCGAAAACCCCGCATCAACTAGGTTGTCGATTAGCTTCTGGTCCAAGCCATCATCACCGCTGTACGAGGGCTTGGTTTGAAACGCCGGCGTTGCCTTACCGATATCATGAGTGAACCCTAAAAATTTAACTAATTTACGCAACTCGCTTTCACTGCCCACACTTGCGCTTAGCCAATTTTTGGTACCGGCACAAACTTTATGGCTGAGCAACCAATTTATTACATTGGACGTATCAGTCAAATGGGCTAGCAGGGGCAGCCAGAGCTGTTCACCGTTGTCCGTCCGCTTTTTCGCCCAGAGTGTCTTTGCTTCTACTTTTGTATTCATTCTTCTCCTTTCCCCGGTATTTATTATTTTTATTATAGAATACTATGGTTGCAAATTAATTGCAAGTGCATCTTTAATTAATTTAGCTGTCTTCATCGTATCTTCGCTTGACAAGTTCCAGACAGCCCTCAATCAATTCCACAAAAAAAGTTAGCGGCTGCCCGCTAACTTTTGTCTTTTCCCCTGCTTATCGCAGGAAGCACTATAATCAAAGAATCCTATGAGGATCACCCCCGCCAACATGCGGGAAACAAATGTAAAACTATTATACACTTTCAAACAAATTACAAAAACTTTTGGATTATGCCCATACGATACAAGCTTACCAGTAAGGTAATTCATTCTGAAATAAAAATCCTTGGTAACTAAATAATTATTATCCTGGGACAAAATTTTTAACAAGCATCAATGATGAAAACGTGCTCCATTACCTAATTCTAACAAAAAAAGACCCTAGACAGGGGTATAAGTCTAGAGTCCTTAGTTGCTACCACATGCCGATCACCCTGGTCCACAGGAGACCGCCACCCAGCCAGATGATATTGAGAATAACGCCAATAATTGCACTTAACTTCCACCAGTCCTTGCTTGAGACGTAACCGGTTGAAGACAATAATGCCGCTGGACCAGCCGAATAGCTTGACGTTGACAGGTAAAGCGAGCCATCGAGAGCCAGCATCAAAGCGGCCATGATTGGTGGGACGCCCGCACCGATTGCAATCGACAAAAAGCCCGCGTAAAGTGCCGAAATCTGCGTTGATACGCTTGGAAACAGGTAGTGCAGGTAGAAGTAAGCCAGGTACAAGATAACCAGCACCCAGATCCAGTTCATGCCGTGCAGGCTGCTGCCCAGAGTCTTAGAAAACCACGGGAAGAACCCGAGCTGCATGAGTTTTTGCGACATCAGCATAATAATCGAAAGCCAGGTCAAGATGTTCCAGGCAAAACTCTGTCCCAATAGGTCCTTCACGTTGATAACGCCGCAAATAAGGAGTAGTGCCACTGCGATGAAGCTGACCTGAGTTGCGTCGATGCCAAACTTGGAACCGACCAGCCAGAGGATGACCGCCAGGACGAAGACAACGGCCATGATTTTTTCCGCAGCCGTCATTTTGCCCAACTCCTGCAGCTTGCCCTCTGCCCAGGCGTGTGCGTTGGGGGTCTCCTTGACCTTAGGCGGATAAATTTTGTAAAGAACAAACGGCACAATGAGCAGCGAGATTAGTCCAGGAACAATTGCGGCCACGAACCACTGCATCCACGAAATAGTGATGTTCTGCGTCTTGGCAATTCCAAGCGCCACCATGTTGCCGGCCAGACCCGTCAAGAACATGGTTGAAGTAACAATGTTGACCTCGTACTCGTTAAAGACCAAAAATGAGCCCATATTCCTTTGCGTGCCTTTTTTCGGATCAGAGCCCATTTCCTTAGAAAGGTTATCGATAATGGGGTACATGATGCCGTTTACCCGCGCATTGTTGCTGGGGATGCCAATTGCCAAAACGGTTTCTACCAGTGACAAGGCATAAGCCAGGCCCAACGTTCTTTTGCCAAAGGTCTTGACAAAGAAGTAGGCGATGCGCTTGCCCAGACCCGACTTGATGAAGCCGGCAGCCATGAACATGCACATTGCCACCATCCAGGCGGTTGAGTTGCCGAATCCGGCCGTTACCTCATCCATCTTGAAGATGCCGCTAAGAGTAGCAATCACAACTGCAATAATGGTTGTGGCCATCATTGGCAACGGTTTGGTTATGCAAGCCACGATTGTTGCAATAAAAATAGCAAACAGGTGCCACGCCTGCGTGTTGATTGCGACTGGCTTAACCGGCGTCAGCAGCCATAAAATTATGCCAACTGCAAGCGGCAGAAGCCACTTTTTCCATTCAAATTTATCTAACATTTTTCATACTCCCTCAAATTATTTCTTTGCCTTCTTGATTGCCGCGTTGACCGCTTCCCTTAGGGCCGTAGTAGTTGTTGAAGCCCCAGAGATCGCATCAACGGCGGTGGTATTCTGGTCGACCATTTCCCGTGGCAGGCGCTCAATGGCAACGGCTCCAATGCCTTCGGTTTCATGGTTTTCCAGCACCTCGATATTTTCAATCGTGCCTTCTTCGTAGGTGACTCGCACGAGAATCCGGCCACCAATTCCGGCTTCCGATGAACCCAGGTACTGGTTGTTTTCCAGCTTGATCTGGTCCTCCTTGTAGCCGTTTTGGAGGTCGTTGATTTGGGGCAGCCGCTTGCCGAAAGCAATTTTTGCAGCGGTCTCCGGCAATTTTGCCGCATTTTCGCCCGCAATCTTGCCAAAAATGAGGCATTCGGCCAGGTTGCCACCGCCCTGGTAGCGGTTGACGCACATTCCGCCCAGTTCTCCGGCCGCGTACAGACGCTTAATGGGCCGGTTATTCTCGTCAAGAACACGGGCAAATTCGTCGTGCTGCGGACCACCCTGCGTGTTCAGCACCGCCGGGGCCAACTTGATTGCGTAAAGTGTTCCTGCGTCTGCAAGCGCTTCGAGCGTCTTTGGTGCGCGGTTAAATTCGGCGTCTTCGCCGTTTTGAGCATACTTGTTAAACCGTTTGATAGTCGCCGTCAGGTTAGCGGCAGGCACGCCCATTTTTTGCGCCAACGCCGCGGAAGAATCCGCCTTGACTAACTTGTCAAAGAAATGCTGGTATTTCAGCGTTCCCTGCTTTTCTTCCGTGCGGAACCGATCAAGCTGCTTCTGGTCAAAAACCAGCCACGCGTTGTCATAGGCATGCGGCAGCAAGTAATCGCCATGCTGGTAAATGTGTCCGTGCCTGAACTTAGCATCTTCACGCATGAAGCGGCTGCCATCATCGGCTACCGCAAAAATTGAGCCGGACTTAACGTTCTTCCACCCGCTGACCTGACGGCCGCGCTGATTTTCGCCCTCAGCGATTACGTAGCTGGGAACAATGCCCAGTGATTCATAATTGCCCATGTGCCACATCTTGGCACCGACCTCAGCGGCCATCTTGATGCCCGCGCCTGTGTTATAGAGCGTTCCGAGTGGCGTTAGGCGGGTGACGTGCAGGTAGTCCTGCTGCATCTGCGCGTTGTTTTCAAAGCCACCGGTTGCAAGCACAACGCCGCGTTTGGCGTGAATATAGTAGTCTTTGCCGTCGCGGTTAATCACGACCCCTTGGACCTCGCCGTTGTCAGGATCCTGTAAAAGGTGGGTGGCCGCAGAATTTAGCCAGACATCGATATTGTCTGGTCGCTTCATCACCTGCTTACGGATAACCTTCCACAATTCGGCATCAAAGTCGCTATTGTGCACCAGGGCAAAATCAAATGTGTCGGCACCATCATACTCCGGGTACTCGCAGAGACGCTTTTTGTTAGCCAGATGATCGCCCGGCTTGTAGTCGCGCGACCAAATAAACGGGTTGATGCCAAAGTGTTTTTTAAAGTATTCCGGCATTGCCACAAAGCCATCCAGGTATGCGTCCAGTGTTTTTTCATCAAGTGCAAATGGTGCGGCAAGCTGCTTAAAGTAAGCTGTCAGCTGGTCCTTATCGTGGCCCATCGCCACGTGTTGGGCCGAATAACGGGTATTGCCGCCCTCGTGCCCGTATGGTGCGGCATCAGCCAGGAGGACGCGTGCACCGTTATCAGCGGCAAAACGGGCGGCCGTGCCGCCGGCACCGCCAAAACCCAAAACAACCACGTCGTAATCACCGTTCCAGGTCATTGTTTCGTCAATTTTCATCTTCTTTTTCAACCTCTCTTCCTAGATAATTTTTTGTGATCTCATTTATTTATTGTTTTTTGCATTCATCAGCGCCTGGTCAACGGCCTCCTTGAAGGCCGCACTGGTTGTGCTTGCGCCGCTCACAGCGTCAACGGCGGTTGTCTGCTGGGCAAGCATCGCTTTTTGCAAGACCGGAATGGCCCTGCCACCGAGGGATGGCGTTTCTTTTTGCTGGAGCGTCTCAATGTCAGCAATACGATCGCCGTCAACAGTCACGCGCACAACAATCGGCACGTCGTTAATGCCGTTTTCACTGATCCCTATTCCCTGGTTTGCACCAGCCTCATAGTCAGTTGAGGTGGCGTGCGCATCCGACTTCAGGTCGGGATTTGCGGAAGCCCCGGTCACAACGTCGACCGCTGCCAACCTGCGTTTAGGCCAGGCCGCATTTTCACCCGCAATTTTGCCGGAGATCAGCAGGTCAGCAATACTGTTGGCACCAATGTACTTGGTCGCAAAAATATCGCCCAGCTCCCCCGCCTCATACAGGTGCGGGATCACGTTGTTATCCAGGTCAAGAACCTCGCACTTTTCGTTGCGGCGCGCGCCCCCGTGCGTGTGCAAAATATTATGCCGGATGGCAATCGCATAATAGGGGCCAGCGCCGAAGGCACGCATGGTCGCAATATCGCGGTTCAAGAACATGTCCCGCTTTTTCTTTGCACTCATGAAGTTAAAGTCGGCAACCGCTTCGGCCAGTTTCGGTGCCGCAATTTTTTCTGCTAGGGCCGCAAGCGAATCCGCCTTAACCGCGTAGGTGAGCAGCTGCTTGATCTGGTCAGCCTTGTCCGACTCATCTTTTTCCAGCTGGTCATACTGTTTTTGGTCCAACACGATGTGCGGGTGGTTCTGGTTAGGCAGCATGATCCAGTTGCCGTGGTTGTACTTGTAGCCGTGGCGATCTTCCTCGTCCTCACGGTAATAGCGCGTGCCGTCATCACCGGCCACGAAGATGCTGCCGTTAAACAGGCTCTTCCAGTTGATCATGTAGGCGAACTTTTCCCGCGGCTCGTTTTCATTCAGCGAAAAACCGTGCGAATCGTAGTTCGACATGTGCCATAAGCGCGCACCCGCCTCAACGGCCAGGTCGATGCCCTTGCCCTTGTTGTAGAGGGTGCCAATCGGTGCAAGCGACCCCTGCCCCAAGAAAGTTTGGATCATGTCCTGGTTATTTTCAAAGCCGCCGCAGGACAATACAACGCCGTTTCTTGCAGCAACATTCCTAGTAACGCCGTTATGCCTGATTTGGACACCCAGGATTGTCTTGGTTGTCGGGTCCTGAACCAGGTGCTCGGCCGGACTTGCGAACCAAACGTCAATCTTGTCCAGGCGTTCGTAAACTTTCTTACGCAGCAGTTTCCAGAACCCCCCGTTGTACATGCCCGCCGTCACGCTCTGCGAGCGCATCGTAGCGGCATGACGGTACTCCGGGTACTCACCCTGGGGACGCCTGCCCGTGTATTCGGCTTCAATGCCAAAATACTTTTGGGCATATTCCTTCATTTGCAAAACATTATTGACAAAGGCATCAAGGGCCTTAGGGTCATACTTAAAGGGGTAATAAGTCTGCTTGTAGTAGTCACGCAGATCGTCAAAGCTATCGCTCCAGGCAAATGCACCGCCGGCATAGCGGGTATTGCCGCCCTCGTGTCCTTCCGGAGCCGCATCGACCAGCAGCACCCGCGCATTCTTATCGGCCGCAAACCGGGCCGCGCCCGCACCTGCTCCGCCAAAGCCCACGACGATCACGTCGTAAACCGCATCCCACTTGAGACTTGAATCGTAGATCAAAATTCTTACCTGCACTTTCCTAAAAAATCTGTTAAGTGAAATATGTCTTGTTGATAAAAATATATCTTATCAAGAAAAGGAAGTCTAATAAATTTTTGCCGGCCATATTTGCACAAATGCGTCCATAAACGCCGTGATGTGGGGAATGCTTGCATATTTGGCAGAATTTAATATAATTTAAAAAGATATACTTATAAAAAAATTTTATTAGTTTAGGGGGAAAAATGAACGAAAAAGACCTTTCATACTTTTGCAAGCTGGTTGAGACCGGGAGCTATACGGCAACCGCCGCCTATTTCAACGTGACCCAGCCAACTATTTCAATGGCGGTCAAGCGCCTGGCAGCCAAGTTCGCCGATCCGCTGCTCCTTCAAAAGCACCGCAAAAGCAAAATTGCTTTGACCACCGCCGGCGACCTCTTGTACCGGAAAGCCAAGATTTTGCTGCAAGATATTGCCAGCATTAACTACGACGTGACCCACGCAAGCGACAAAAAAATCCGGCTGGCCTTTTCAGGCGAAGCCGGAAGCTTTTACATTCCCGACATTGTCCAGGAATTTTACCGGGCTCACATCACTAACTTGCTGGACACCCATATTGAAAGGTCTGCCGATGCCTTTTCCGATCTGACTAACGGCAACGTTGACGTCGCAATCTACTCGTGGATGGTGCCAATCAACGACCCGGAATACTTTATCCATAACCTGCAGAGGACCGAACTCGTGATCATCACCGGGCCGGACGATCCCTGGAGGGACCTAAGCGAGGTTAATGCCAGCGACTTGCGCAGTCGCGGTTTTATTGCGCGCGAACGCGGCTATTTAACCAGGGAGTGTCTGGAAGAAGAGGCCCGCTTAGGCGACTTTGCTCCCCGAATCATCTACACCGCAACCACAATGAAACTGATGATTGACCTTGTGCAACGCAACGTCGGCATTGCCCTAGCAATGGAGAGCAGTATCAAAAATGTTCCGGAAATTCACGTCATCCGCCTAAAACCCGGTCAGAAACTTTGGGCCTACATGCAAATTGCCATGCGCAAGAGCTTTGTTCCCAACAAGTACCAAAGACAGGGGATTGAAATACTGCGGCACTTCAAGCCGTAAGGCAGCTGACCCTATGCCGAAGCCTAGGAAACACCGAATTTTACCGCACAAAAAAACTCACGGTTTTAAAACAAACCGTGAGTTTTCAGCTTCAGCTCTATGCCAAAGCATTGAATAACAATCCTGCAATCACGCCGCCAGTAAGCGGTGCAGCAATCGGAACCCAGCTATAGGCCCAATCTGAACCACCCTTATTGGCAATCGGCATGAACTGGTGAGCAAGACGCGGTCCCAAGTCCCGGGCTGGATTCATGGCGGCACCCGTAGGTCCGCCTAGCGATAGCAGCACCGCGGCAATGAGAAAACCAGCCAGAAGCGGGTTCAATCCCGGAGCAAACTGGGTGTGACCCATTGCCAGAAGTCCGTAAACCAGGACAAATGTGGCCATCAGCTCGGTAACAAAGTTCCAGAGGTAATTTCTAATCGCCGGAACGGTTGCAAAAGTGCCCAGAATTGCTTCCTGGTCGTCTGTTTCGGCCCAGTGCGGGTAATACGTCAGCCACACCAGGATGCCGCCGATAAAACCGCCGGCAACCTGAGCCGCAAAATACGGCAACACTGATGACCAGGCAATCTTGTGGGCAATGGCCATCCCCAGCGTAACCGCCGGATTAAAGTGACCCGGTGACAGCCAGCTAACGCAGTACACGCCAAATGTAACGGCAAATCCCCAGCCAAGCGAAATGACAATCCAGCCACTATTCTTGGCCTTGGACTGGTTCAAGTTGACGCTTGCACACACACCATCGCCGAGTAAAATCAGGATAATAGTTCCGAAGAACTCTCCCACCAATTGCATCGATAAGCTATTATTCATTTTTTAACTCCTACTTCGATTATTGGGCTTTATCAATAGTCCTAAAATAATTATCGGTAGTAAACTATTCCCAAACCAAATATATAACTAAACGCAAGCTTTGTAAACACTTCCGTAGAAAAAAGCAAGCCGCCCCCCTACCGCCTAAACTATTAATTCAATACTTTGGGATGCTTGTGGTCCAAAGTTGACCATTTAATAAAGCTGTTGTCATAAGAACCCACGTAGTTGACGCCGTGAATCCTCTTCGTCTTGAATACGGAGAACCACTTGCCCTTGGAAATGTAGTAGCCCGTTTTCTTGCCCTTCTTATTGTACACGAGGGCCTTCTTTTTCAACTTGTAATTGACGGCATGGAACAATTTAACGTTATTAGACTTGATATAGCCCGTCTTCTTCTTGCCAAGACTAAAGCCAAGGAGTGCCTTGCCCTTGACCGTGTTGAACGACGTAATATAAATAATGGTTCCCTTTTTCAGCACTTTCTTTTTCATCCGTTTACCCTTTTGGTTGTAAACGAATGACTTTCTGCTCACGCGGACGTATTTCTGCATTAGCTGGATGGCCTGCGCGCCATCAGTGGAGCCCTTAGCAGGCTCCTTAGTGCTGTTGTCAGGGTTGCCCACCGCAGCGGTGGCAGGCGAATCTGCAGGCACATCCGCCGCAAAAATCGGCGCAGCCGTACTGAGTCCCAGCGAAAGCGTGGTTATGCTGATAAAACTTAACAATAATTTCTTGATCACTTTTATCCCCCTTAATCATTATCAACTGTCCAGTTACTCATTTTACTACATCGTCCGCATAATTTCTTGTCTTCAGGAAGGCCAAATTTGTTTTATACTATTTAGGGTAATGCTCCCGTTAATTATTATAGAAAGTCTTGTTATGAAAAAAAATCAGAAAGAAACAATTGAAATTCTCGTTACGATTGACCAGAACTACATTAAGCCGCTTGAAGTGATGCTTTATTCACTCCGGCTCAACAACCTCGACGAAAAATTCCGCATTTGGCTAATCCACGACAACATTGACAGCGGGGCCCTAGCTGCGCTCAAAAATTTTGGTAGTCAAAGCGGCATTTCCATCGAACCGGTAGGCATGAAGCGAAATTTTACCTTCCCCGCGGCTCTGCTTAATCTGCACGATTACCCTAAGGAAATGTACTACAGGCTGCTGTCGAGCACCGTTTTGCCGCAAGAACTCCACCGGGTCATCTACCTTGACCCCGACATTTTGGTCATCAACGCAATCCGCCCCCTGTGGGAGTTAAACCTGGAAAAAAAGATGTTCGCGGCTGCCGTTCACGAGGGCCTGACCGACATCATGAGTTCAATCAACAACTTAAGACTGGGCACAAATACGGGCTACTTCAACTCCGGCGTTATGCTCATGGACCTCGACCAGATGCGGCAGAAAGTCGAACCGGGGGACATTTCACAAGCAATCAGTAAGCACCACGACACGTTGATCCTACCGGACCAGGACATTCTCAACTACCTTTACGGTGAGGACATTCTTAAAATCCCCGAAACCCGCTGGAATTTTGACGCACGGGCCTATTCCGTTTACCTGGCCCGCAGCACCGGCAGCATTAATACCGAGTGGATCATGAAAAACACCTCGATCCTGCACTTCTGCGGCAAGCCTAAGCCCTGGCAAAAGGAGCAGCATTCCCGCTTCAAGCCGCTCTACCTCAACTACCAGCAAATGACCGAACGCATCCTGGCGCGGCAAAAATAAAAGATATTTCCGCTTTTCCTATTGAAGCATCAGCTATCTGTGATAAAATAAGAAAAGTTGTTAATTATCAAGCATAGCAGTGCTTTAACCGAATCTTATGCCGGTTGATATGGTGCGGTGCTTGATTAATAAATTTTATAGAAAAGAGAAGAAAAATGGCTTCAATTAACAAATCTGAACTTACCAAGGAAGTTGCAGCTAAAACTGAGCTCAAGCAAAAGGACGCCGAAAAAGTAATCGACGCTTTAATTGACTCAATTAAGGAGAACCTCGCCCAGGGTGAAAAGGTGCAGATCATCGGCTTTGGTTCATTTGAAGTTCGTGAGCGTGCTGAACGCAAGGGTAGAAACCCGCAAACAGGCAAGACCTTGACTATTCCTGCAACTAAGGTTCCTGCATTCAAGCCAGGCAAGGCTTTGAAGGATGCCGTAAAATAATTTAACCAATAAAAACCCAGCGTGTGCCTGCCCGCTGGGTTTTTGTTTGCAGTAAATTTATGCCGTCTACTTATTTTGGTGGTTTAATTTCTTCGCAAAGAGGTCGCCAATAATCTGAACGATGAAAATTAAGACGATGACTAGAAGCGTGGCAACTAGGGTCACATCGTTGTCAAAGCGCTGGTAACCGTATGAAATCGCCGTATTGCCGAGTCCCCCTGCACCAATGGCTCCGGCCATCGCCGTCAAACCGATCAGGCTGATGACCGTTACCGTCGAAACACGGGCCAGTTCAGAACGTGCCTCGTTGAGGTAAACGCTGAAGATAATATCCCAAGTCGTTGCTCCCAAGCTTTGGGCCGCCTCAATCTTGCCCTGACTCACGCTTTCCAGTGCAACCTGAACCTGCCGGGCATAAAAGGGAAAGACCCCTAGAGTTAACGGAACCAGTGCCGCCTTAATGCCAATCTGCGTGCCAACAATTTTTTGCGTGACCGGTGCAATGAAGGCTAACAAGATGATAAAGGGAATGGCCCGGAAGATGGAAACAATCTTGTCAAAGACGTTATACCAGAACTTATTAGACTTGATGCCGCCCTGCTTAGTTAATACAAGCAAGACGCCAAAGATAATGCCGAGAATGCCACCAAAAACGGCTGACCAAAAGGTCATGAATAAAGTTTGCCCGATGGCCGTGCCCCAGCCCGTGTCGCCTAGCCAGCCCAAATTAACTACGTTTGGAAAAACTTTAGTAAACCAACTATTCATAATAACTTCCCCTTTTCATTTAGCCGCGTCACGGCCACTTTTTCTTCCGTCAAGAAGCGAACCGTCGCTTCCTGCTGTTCTTGGTTGCCCTTGACCAGTACCAAGAGCGTGCCGATTGGATCATCGTTCAGCAGTTCAACGTTGCCGTAAAGCATGCTGGCTTCAACGCCAACTTTCCGGTACAGGTCGACAATAATCGTTTTGGTGACATTGGCCATGCTGTAGACCAACTGGTAGATCGCCTCGTCGCCGTTCAGCTTGTCCAGGTTAAGCAGCTTCAAGGTGTTGATAACCTCGCGCGAACCGCCAACGAAACTCTGCGTCAACTCGTTTTGCGGGTGCAGGACGACGTCGCGCAGGCTGCCCTCTTCAACCACCTGGCCCTGCTGCATAACCGCAACTTTGTTACAAATCTTCTTAACCGCGTTCATCTCATGGGTAATCAAAACAATCGTCAGGTTAAGCTCTTTTTGTAGTTTCTTGAGCAGCTTGAGGATTTGCTGGGTGTTTTGCGGGTCAAGTGCACTGGTTGCCTCATCTGAAATCAAGATGTCCGGCTCATTGGCCAGGGCCCGTGCAATTGCAACCCGCTGCTGCTGGCCGCCCGAGAGCTGACTCGGGTAAAAATTGGCCTTGTCCTTTAGATCGACCAGTTCAAGCAGCGTCTGGGCCTTGGCCGTAATTTCTTTGTCCTTTAACCCGGAATGCCTGAGCGCGAAGGCCACGTTTTCGACCAC
The DNA here is from genome assembly GCF_059900875.1 of Lactobacillus sp. XV13L. Lineage (NCBI taxonomy): Bacteria > Bacillati > Bacillota > Bacilli > Lactobacillales > Lactobacillaceae > Lactobacillus > Lactobacillus sp. XV13L. Next base: position 226,385 of record NZ_JBWXGD010000001.1, read on the forward strand.
CGTGATCTCATTCAGCAGGTTAAAATTCTGAAAAATCATCCCGATTTTGCGCCGCGCAAGCTGCAGCTTCTTGTTGCCAATAACCTGCTTGCCGTCCTTGACAAAGTCAGTCCCATTAACGCTGATGGTGCCTGCGGTTGGCGCCTGCAGCAAGTTGATCGTCCTAACCAGCGTCGACTTGCCGGCACCAGAGAACCCGACGATGCCAAAGATGTCCCCGGGTTCAACGGTTAGACTTACATCGTGAACCGCATGGACGACCTTCCTTTTTTTATCTGTAAAGTCAACGTTGACGTGCTGTAATTCAATAATTCCCATGCTTATTGCTCCATTCACTAAAACTTCAGGTCCCAAGCTGTTTTTTCCATGTCGCCATAGTACTTTTTATAAAGCCGCTTGATTTCATCTGTCTGAAAGGACTTGACGACTGCGATATAGTCCTTGTTTTTCTCTTCACCCTTGCGTGCACAAATGATGTTTACCCACTGCAGGGAGTCTTTGTTCACCGGTTCGACGTAGATGGTCTCCTTCTTGCCCAGACCGGCAGGTGCCGCAAAGTCATTGTTAACCACCGCAGCGTCAACTGAGTCAATGACCCGGCCAGCCTGGTCAGCGTTAATCTCCTTAATCTTAAGATTCTGGGGATTCTTAACGATGTCGGCGGCGGTCACCAGGGTCTTGCCAGGGCGCAGCCCAATCAGGCCCGCATTCTTCAGAACGAACAATGACCGCGATTCATTAGAAGCATCGTTGGGCACGGCAATCGTAGCACCGGCAGGAAGGTCATCCAGCTTGTGGTACTTCTTGGAATAAAGCCTGATCGGTGCAATCTTGGTCCTGCCAATGGCAACTACTCCGCCGTGATTAGCCTTGTTCCACGCCTTCAAAAAGGCATAGTGCTGAAAGGCGTTAAGGTCAAGGTCGCCGCTTTTTACCGCCTTGTTGGGCTGGTTGTAGTCCGTGAAATTCTTGACCCTGAGCGTCACGCCGTACTTTTTCTTGGCAATATCCGCAACGTGCTGCCAGATAACCTCCTTGGGCTTGGTTTCACTAACAATTCCCAGGGTCACCACGTGACTGTTCGTGGTCCCCTGTCCAATTCCCGGGCCAAAACTAAACCAGCCCGCGACTACGATAACGAGGGCCACAGTCCCCCAAATAACAATATGCTTTGCCTTCTTTGACATCAACGCAACCTCCACAATTTTTCCAATAAAAAAGCACCCGTCCCCAATACTAAGGACGAGTGCTTCGCGTTACCACCTTTAAATTCATTTACTACTCACGTAATAAATCTCATCAGCTGTCAATCAACAGCCTGCAAGGATAACGGATGCAACTCCGCCGCAAGCTAAATATCACTCACGGTCATCACTCCAAGCCCATGTTCACCATCCGTTGTTAACTGACTCTCACCACCACGCCAGTTCTCTTTATTAACAACAGCAACGGCTACTCTGCTTTTCAAGATGTATTAATTATTTAATTGTTTATTAATTTAACACCAACATTTTAGCATGTCAAGAATTTTTTGTGCAAAACGATGTTTTGCGCAAATAGGTCAGAAATTCGTAAGAATACTTGTTGCGCTCATCGGGACCGTGCACTCTCTTATTTACCAGCCTGAACTTGCTGTAATCAAGCCTGGGCATCCTTGTATCGCCCGCAAACGATGCCTTAATCACGGTCCTTTCCAGGCAGTCCGCATGGTCTTTAAGCGCCTGAAAAATCGTTGCGCCCCCAATCACGTAAATTTGTTCACTTCGATGCGCGTCCAGCCACTCGTTCAACTTCGCCAGCGAATTAACAACCTCAACTTGCGAATTTGCCAGGTCTTGCCTCTTGGTCAAGACAACGTGCTGGCGGCCGGGCAAAATGGCAGGCAGGCTGTCAAAAGTTTTGCGCCCCATCACAATGGGGTGCCCCACCGTCAATTCTTTAAAGTGCTTCATGTCCGCCGGCAGGTGCCACGGCAAGTGGCCTTTTTGCCCAATTTGGCGCTTTTGGTCTTCAGCCCACACAAACGTAATCATCGTCGTCACCTCCTGCAGCTTCGTACTTTATTTTACACCGCCCCTATTTTACCCCTACCATTTAATTGGTGCGTGATGATTGCCTAATATGCTATAGTAATTGAGTAAAATAACCGCTGACAAGGAGAAGACAGCATGAACAAGAGAACTGACAAAATTACCGCAGAAAATTACAACAAGATGAAACGCACCGAGGCGGACCTCGTGCGCAATTTGCAGGCCGTGGTCAGGGAGCCCGGCAAAGAAGCCGCCCTGAGCGATGCAATCTTTACCGCCCACCAAGACTGGCTCAAGGTCATCATGCCCAACTATTCGCCTGAGATTCACTTAGGAATAGTCAACGGCTATGAGCGCGACGAACGCTACCAGTCATACTACGACAACAAGGCCGGTCAGGGCGCAACCAAGCTGCTCATAAAAATCGTCAAGGAACATCTGGAAAAGTAAAAGGCGTGGTTCTTCTTTAAAAGAAGGAGCTGCGCCTTTTTACCACCCGCCTTTCTTTTGCCTAGTATGGCGTATTAGCGCTTGCTGGTGGAAAACGGCGAGTCTTTTCCCGCCCATTCTGTCCTATTGGTAAAACTGGGCCCCTTTTCATTTAAGTCAGTTGAACCCCCTGTGTTGCCTTGCAATTGCCCACTTTAATAAAAGGGGTGCGACCAGGGTGGTCATAATAATTGCGCCCACAACGACCGAATAAGCCGTTGGCGCCAGCAAGTGTTTCTGGAGCCCGAGTTGGGCAACAACCAGGGCCATTTCACCACGCGAGACCATTCCTGAACCGATTAGCAGGGAATTAGAATCGGAAAAGGCGGCCAGCTTTGCACCGGCTCCAGCACCAACTAGTTTTGACGCCACGCTACCGGCAAACAGGGTCAAGAATAAGGCCCAGTCGTCCGTAATGCCGGCAACGGTCATTTCTAGGCCAATGCTGGCAAAGAAAACAGGAACGAAAAAACTATAGCCAATGACCGTAAAACTTTTTGCCAGCGTTATTTTTGCGGACGTGCGGTTGAGTGCCAACCCCGCAAAAAATGCGCCGATGACGTTGCTTAAGCCAACCTGCTCGGCTCCCCACGCGGCCGTCAAGACGATGACCATGCTGACCAGCGTCTTGGCTGCGGGCAGCGTCAAGCGCCCGCTTAGTTCCATTAACCGCGGCACAAGCCAGACTGCGGCTGCAAACAGCATGAGCAGGAAAAGCACTTGCACTAAGAGCGTCTCACCCAGCTGCAGTGCCGGATGGGCACCACCAATTCCGGCCAAACTGCTGACAACGCTCAACAGAACAACCGCGAGCAAATCGTCAACTACGGCAGCCCCCAGTATGGTCATCCCCGCCCTTGTTTCCAAGCGCCCCATTTCCTGCAGGACGGCAACGGAAATTGAAACGGAGGTTGCCGCAAAGGTGATGCCCAAAAAGATGCTTTCAACTTGGGAAAAATGAAAGCAAATTCCGGTAATGTACGCGGTGATAATGGGAACAATCATGCCCAAAGCCGCAACTAAGAAGCTCGGCTTCCACAATTTTTCAAGCGTGTCCAGGTCACTCTCAAGCCCGGCGAGAAACATGAGCAGAATAACGCCCAGGTCCGCCACGCTCTTAATGATGCTGCCCGGTTGGACCCAGTTCAAAACCGCCGGACCAATAATTATTCCCGCTGCCAGTTCACCGATTACCGCCGGCAGCTTACACCGCGCGCTCAGCTGCCCGCCAATTAGCGTAAACAGCAAAATTACCACTAGCTCTCCTAAAACCTGCATTTGCATCCCACTTTCCCAACAAAAAAGACCTTCAAAAACTGCTCAGGCAACCCAAACCTAAACGCAATTCTTGAAAGTCAATGACCTCAACCAGTTTTAATGATGTTGTCCATTATAGCAAAAATCGCTTATAAATAAAAGGTGCATGTCAAAAGCACCCTTGTACGGCGAATATAGCGAACGGTTTGGCGACCGCTTAAACCCTGGGGAATAACTTGGGGCACAACTACCGTAGAACTTTTTGCAGCCCAGCCTCCATTCATCAAAATTATTTTTATCTGCATTGGTATTGGAAAAAAAGTGCAATTAATGTATAATAATAAACGTTGCGGAGAGTTGGCAGAGTGGTAATGCACCGGACTCGAAATCCGGCGAACCAAGTTTTCCTTGGCGCGCAGGTTCAAATCCTGTACTCTCCTTAATATAGGCCTTAATAACGTTGATATATCAACGTTTTATATTGCAAATGTACGACGTGGTATCAAAATAGCACTCTGGAAATTATCCTAGAGTGCTTTTTGTTTGTATTTATTTATCTTCCAATTCTGTTCTACGTTGATCAATGTATTCCTGCAGCGTATCCAAGTCTTCTTCAATGGCATCTTTTAAAATAAAACTTTTTGCAGTTGATCTTCGATTCAAATAGCGTTTTCTTTCTTTATTTTTCTCGTCCCACTTCTTATTGGCTTTTTTCCGTGCATCTGAAATCTTTTCCATTAAATAATTTCTCCAATCAAAAATAATATAATTCCTAGTAAAATCGCAATAAATGCAGATGCATAATATTTCTTCTCTTTATCACTCATGTTATTATTTCTCCTCACCACTTGGTTAGCTTAAAAATGCTTTGACAAGACTTCTGATTAGCCCCAGCAATTCGACTACTGGCGCTGACCAAGCCGCTATTGCTGTGTATTTAGCAATTTTAGCTTGAGTTTCTTGTTGAAGCATTTTTGCTTCTTCTTTTTTATTACGGCAACAGTTTCAGGTATTGGTGCAATGTAACGAGCCTTGTTCCGCTGATTAATATCCGCCTGGCTAGTACCACGGTTTGGGCCTGAAAACTGCGTTGCTCTTAACCCACCAAATATTTTAGCATTTTTTAAGAAGCGCACAATAAGCGTTCAGCAATCCGCAAAAATCAAAGATGCCGTCCATAGCCAAAGACCGCTTCAGTTCATTGCATTGCCAAGCGCTAAGCGAGCTCGCCTGCAGCCGGCAATACGCTTTAGGTCAATCTTGCGCCGAATTAATATCATTAAACGCAAAGAGGACCAACCTCCGTGCATATAGGAAGTTGGTCCCCAACTAAACGTTTTGAATTTTAATCTTGGGGTTAACCCATAATCAGCATGATTACGGGAACCACGATCACAAACAAGACAGACGCCGAAACCACAATGTTGGTCGCAAACTTGACGTCACCGTGGTAGGTGCTTGCCAAAACGGGCAGAACCGCGAAGGTTGGCGTTGCCGATTGAATAATCAGCGTCTTGTAAAAGACCGGGATCATCGTCAAACCAGCCTGTGCACCGAGGTAAATTAAGACTGCAATTATAATCGGCGCCAAGACGAAGCGTCCAAGCAAGGTAACAACTACGGACCGGTCAAAGTTCATATTCTTTAATCCGAAGCCGCTCAGCATGATTCCAATGTAAATCAGCGACAACGGCGTAACCAGTGCTCCGACCTTTGACAACGTGGTAGTCACAAAGCTTACCAGCAGGTGGCTCTGCAGCCAAGGGATAAAGATGAACGGTATCGCCACGATAAATCCCCAAAGAGGAGCCGGGATCAGGTGGTGCCAGTCAAGCTTAACCTTTTGGTTACCGCTAGCAACGGTGGGGTCGTCGGCCGCAATAATCCACACGCCGACCGTCCACAGCATGATTGTGTTGACGATGTAGTAGACGAGCAGGTAGGGCACCGAGACGGTTCCAAACAGCGCCTCGTTAAGCGGCATCCCGATGAATACCGTGTTGGCAAAGTTCATTGCCGTTATCATTAATCCGCGCCGGCCCTTAGGAATCTTCATTGCCCTAACCACGAACCAGCCGATCAACAAGCCGATCGTAATGCTCAAGATTGTGTACAGAAGCCCGATTGACAGCCTGGACAGCTGCTCAGGCTTGAAGTGCTCCATCATCGACATAAAAATTGACGCCGGCAATGCCACTTTCATGATTATTTTAGATAACGATTGTGAAAACTTTTCATCAAACCAACCCTTTTGATTGGCAAAATATCCGATTGCAATCATGATCATGATTGCTAAAACACTTTGAATTGACGTCCAAAATATTCCCATTTTTATACTTACCCCAGTTCCTTTATATTTCCTAGCATGGAAGCAAAGTCCACCACTCACCCGGTCGCCGCTTTTGCCAGGTCAAGCGCAAATTTTTCCCAAAATTATGCTTGCACTGTTTTGATTAAGCTAATCTATTAATGCCGGACCGCAGGTTTTTCCCGCAATCCTGACGTCTTATTATGCAGCTTTAAGACTACCGGCCAAAACATTGTCGTGCCGGGCAACACGTGTCCTAATCATTATTGCTCGACACCCCAAGTGGCTTTAACTTTTAACTCTTCAATGTCATTCATTATGCCATTGCTGTTTAAAAATTTCAAATTACATCAGTTATTTTTTAAAATTTAAAATGGATTAAAAAAATACCATTGATTTGGCATTCTTGTCCAACTGCTTGCACTCATTTCTTAAAATTTATTCAAGCATTCCCCCTGCTTAAACCGCCTCCAAATACCATCTGCTAAAATATTATTGAATAAGTATTTAGGTGGAGATGCAATATTGCATAAGAGTATTTGGCTTGCAGCTTTGTCGGGCCTGATCTTGCTGCTATTAATTATTAATATCAAAAAATCACGTCGTTTTAACCTCTTCGACCACTGGCTGCACCACAAGCTGGTGCGCAGGCAGAATGGATTCAGTTGGCAGGTTATTGCCTTCATCAACGATCCTAAACTGCTGGTTGTTTGGGATGTTTTCCTGGCAAGCTTCTTAATTAACGAGGAGCAAAACGCGAAGGCATTTTGGGTGCTATTCACGCTCGGCTTTGCTGATGCGGTCGGAATCCTCCTCAAAAAATGGGTGCGCAGGCAGCGCCCACTTAAGCATTCGGAGCTCGAAAGCGGCTACAGTTTTCCCAGCGGGCACGTTTTAGGAACGACGGTCATGGTTTTGATTGTCGAACAGCTCTTTGCGCCCCAGCTGGGCACCGGCCTAGTGGTCACGCTCACTGCAATTTGGGTAATGGTGGTGATCTCACGCATCAGCCTGCGCGCCCACTACCCGTCCGACATCATCGGCGCCACCACCCTGGCAGTTTTCTGCTTCAGCGTTTCGCAACAGCTCTTTGCGGTTTTTATTTAAGGGAGCCCAAAATTCTCTGACTACCTGTGAAGTAGTGCATATCCGCCCAGTACTCAAGACGTTTTGCTGCTCAAGCCGGACCCAAAAATCGCAGCACACAAATAAGGACCAGCTCCGTTAAAAAGAGTTGATCCTTATTTGTTTTAATACGACTATATTAATGCTTAGTATTACAGCAGGCTCATCATCTTGCCTACTACGTAGATAATCACGCAGAGTGCCAACGTGTACATTGCACAGTATGGCAGAACCTTCTTTAAAAGAACGCCCTCCTTGCCATCCAGGTTGGTTGCACCGGTGGCAATTGCAATACTCTGCGGCGAAATCATCTTTCCGGCAGTTGCACCGGCCATGTTAGCTGCAGCCAGCCAGTACGGACTGACGTTCAGTGCGTGTGCAGCCTGCGCTTGCAGACCACCGAACAGAACGTTGGCGGAAGTGTCGCTGCCAGTGATGAAGATGCCAAGAACACCGATGATTGGTGAAATTACCGGGTAGAACGGGCCGGTCACAGCAACCAGACTAACGGCAATGGCATTAACCATGCCACTGTAGCCCATGACCTTGGACAGACCAACAATCGCACATACGGTCACAATGGTTTTGCTCAATTGCTTGATTGTGCTGCCTAAGACCGCGAACATCTTGCCCAGGGATAGTCCCTGAACGGCCCCACCAATAAAGCTGGAAAGCAGAATCAAGGTACCCGGCGAGGTCAGCCAGTCAACGTCAACCGGCTTGGCCCCAGGGCCATTGTAGAAGTGGAAGCTCGATTTTACGCCCGCCAAGGTGTTCTTGACACCCGGGAACAGCGACGAGGTACCGATTATCAAAATGAAGAGCAATATGAACGGGAACCATGCCTTGAATTTGTCGCCAGCCGACTTTTCAGGTGCGTCGGCTGCTGCTTCCATGTCTTTTTTAGTGTGCATTTTGGTAACCAGAACCAGTGCAGCCAGACACAGAATCGCCCCGATGATTGAAGGCAGTTCTGGTCCCATGTACTTAGTAATGAAAATCTGCGGAACAGCAAAAGTTAACCCTGCAAGAAGCGTAGAGGTAAAAATACCTTGGTCCTTAAAGGACTTCATGCCTTTGCCACCGGCAAGGTAAACCAGGACAAAGGGAACAATCAGGATTAAAACAAACAGCTGAATGGAAACAAAGAAGCCTAGTTGCGTGGCTCCCAGCCCCGTAACTTTAGCCAGTGTGGTGATTGGCAAGCCGATTGCACCAAAGGCCGTTGGTGCAGTGTTGGCGATTAAACAAATCACCGCGGCTTTGATGGGGTTCATGCCCAACATAATCAAAATACTTGCGGGGATGGCCACAGAAGTACCGAAACCAGCCACAGCCTCCAGGAAGCCGCCTAATGCCCAGGCCAGAATCAGCACGAGGATTCTGATATCCTTAGTAATAGAGGTCAACATGGACATGATCGTGTCCATGCCGCCCGACTTTTTACTGATGTTATAGATGAAAACAGCAGAAATGATAACGTAAATGATTGGCCAAATTGCCATAATGATGCCGTCCAGGCCAGCCGTAATGCTGTTGGTAAACGAGAAGTTGAACCCGACGATGCTTAATATGATTGCGCCAACAAAACCAATCACACAGGCGAGATCTCCGCGAACGTGAAAAACGCCCAGGGATAATATCAACCAGATGATTGGGACCATGGCAATCACGGTTTTTAATAAATCCATTTTAAATTTCCTCCAAAAAACTTACTCAACGTTAAAAAATACTCCCGTTACACCTCCTGAAGAGACACATCGACTGCATCAGTTGTTTTAAATTAGTAGCTATTAATCTAACCGCTTACATTATAACATGATGTCGCAACCGTTTAAAGAGAAAATTAATATTTAAAAAATGAAATTATAATGATTTTTATCACAAATAAAATTTCAAAAAAGCGGCTTTATCGGCATGATGTGTTTTCATTGTATAAATTTTCACTAATATATTTTACGCAATCGGACCAGCTAATTATTTATATAAAACATATTATTTGCAAACAAAATAATTGAATGAATAACCAGACTGCGGCCACATTCTGGTTGTGCAAAACGCGCAACTAGGGCTTAAATCGGAGTTAGCCAAAAAGACTAGCCCCCACTCGCAGCGTGAAAGTTAGTCGCGTTTTTAAAATTAGTGCCATTACAATCTAACGTTTAAGCAGTGGCCACCATGTGAATCTTAGCGTATTTATTCAAGCCTGCACATCGGCAAAACCCACCATCAGGCTGCCCTCTTCCGCGTAAAACGCACACAGTCCGCGCATGGGACGGATAATCACGCTAGTCTGCGGGTACTTTGCAATAATCTTTTCCTTGAGGCTTTGTGCGTCTTGTTCATTGTTGCACTGGTCAATAATTACCGGGCCGCCCTGATACTTCATTTCATCCATCAGCGCCAGGATTTTCTTGAGTGCCCGTTTCATTCCGCGCACCTTGGCAATCGGCTCCAGCTTGCCCGCGGTGCTGGCCGTGCCCACAAGGTCAATCTTCAGGGCTGCGGCCACCTTGGCCACGGCCATGTTAACCCGGCCGTTGAGTGCCAGGTTATGCAGCGACTGCAATACAAACAAAAGATGCGTATGCGTTTTATATGCGGAAATTTTTTGCTCTAAATCGACAAAACGGATTTTACCATCCACCAGCCGCCTAAGTTCACGCAGAATAATCGCAATCTCTGGTCCGGCCGTCAGCGTATCCACTACGATGATCCGACTATCCGGATACTCTTTCTCGTAAATTTCCTTAGCCTGGTATGCCGATGAAAAGCTTCCGCTGAGTCCGCTGGTAATCGTCATCAATACAGCCCGCTTGCTGCCTTCCAATTTCTCAAGCCAATCATTGATGCTGGGACACGAAGTTTTGCCTTCTTTGGTGTTTGCAGCCATGGCTTCAAGGAATTCGTTCATATCCAGGCTGCTGTCGTCAACAAAATCCCGCCCCGCAAGGGATATTGTCAGGGGAACAACGGCCAAAGACCCACTGCTTTGTTCGTTTGCGCCAGAATCAATTATCAATTTTACTTTTTCCATATTGCTTAATATCCTCGCCGAAATAAACCGGTCTAAATTAAATTTTGTATAGTTAAATGATATAGCATCCCGCACGAAAAAGCGACTAAATATTTTTAAAGTTTTTTTAGTAATAGAAATCGTTTACAAATGTTTACATAATCACAAACTTGGGATAAAATTTAACCTGTAGAGATGGAGCGTGCGCTCCACTAATGTATGTGCTATTCTTTAGTGCAGCATTTATTTTTTAGGAGGTTTTTAGATGTTAAAATCAGTCATTGAAAATGTTCATGCACTGGAAATCTATGATTCACGTGGCAACCCAACAGTTGAGGCTTTTGTTACCCTTTCAAACGGCGTTGTCGGCAAGGCTGAAGTTCCATCAGGTGCTTCAACGGGCGAAAACGAAGCAGTTGAATTGCGTGACGGCGGCAGCCGTGTGGGCGGCAAGGGCGTTGCCAAAGCCGTTAAAAACGTTAACGACAAGATCGCCAAGGCGCTAAAAGGCCTTGATCCACATGATCAAGCAAACATTGACCGCGTAATGATCGAATTAGACGGTACCCCTAACAAGGCCAAGCTTGGTGCCAACGCCATCCTGGGCGTGTCGATGGCTACTGCGGCTGCAGCGGCTAAGGACAGTCACCAGCCTTTGTATAGGTACCTGGGCGGAACCGACCTCGAAATGCCTCAGACTTTCCACAACGTTATCAATGGTGGTGAGCATGCAGACAACGGAATCGATGTTCAAGAGTTTATGATTACGCCCGTTAACAAGACTTCATTCCGCGACGGCTTTGAAAAGATTGTCAACACCTACCACATGTTGAAGAAGGTTCTTGAAGACATGGGTTACGAGACTGGCCTCGGTGACGAAGGTGGTTTTGCCCCTAACATGAAGAACTCTGAAGAAGCCTTGAAGGCTCTGCATGAAGCTATTGTCAAGGCAGGCTACAAGCCTGGCGAAGACATTGCCATCGCCTGCGACTGTGCCGCTTCTTACTTCTACAACAAGGAAGATGGCAAGTACCACTTCGAGGGCAAAGTCTTTGACGACGACCAATTAGCTGAATATTACGACAAGCTGTTAGACGAGTTCCCTGAATTGATTTCAATTGAGGACCCTTACGATGAAAACGACGTTGACGGTATGATCAAGTTCACTGAGACCCACAAGGACAGAATTCAAATCGTCCTGGATGACTTCATTTGTACCAACCCTAAGCTTTTAACTAAAGCAATTAAGGAAGGTGCTGGCAACGCTTCACTAATCAAGCTGAACCAAATCGGTACGGTCAGCGAGACCTTGGAAACCATCCGTCTTTCCCGTAAGAACGGCTACAACACGATGATTTCTCACCGTTCAGGTGAAACCGGTGATACCTTCATTGCCGACTTTGCTGTTGCAATCAATGGCGGTCAGCTTAAGACTGGTGCCCCGGCTCGTTCAGAGCGGGTTGAAAAGTACAACCGCTTGCTTGAAATCGAGGAAGAACTCGGTGCGGGCGAACGTTTAGCTACCTTCCCGGACAGTGTTGACAAGGATTAATCAATAACAATTTTTCCCAACTTAAAAGGGCTTGCAGATTTGCAAGCCCTTTTTGGTGCCCAATATTTTTACACCAGTATTTATGGTTAGTATTTTGTTAATTCAGTTTGTTCTTGGCAGCCAAGTACTTGGCCTTAGAAATGTACGTAATCTGGTGAACGTACTGGCCCTTATGGTCAATTGCAATATACTGCCGGCTTGGATCGTAGCCACCCACGCGCTTGATGCGGTACGGCAGCTTTTTGCCGGTCGCCGGGTCAATGGCCTGCACATTACGATGATCTTGGCTATTCTTAGACACTTTTGCATAACTGACCGTTTCCGGAATATTCTGGTTGATCCGATCGGTCCAGAAATGATCGTCAGGCGCCACCTTGCCAATCGCTATCAAAAAAAGCACGTAACCGGTGACTAGTAACTTCTCAAACATTTTTGCTCCTTTCACTGCTTACACGTTCCTATATCGAATCGAAGAAGCGGGCTGCGCAAGCGCAACCACATACGCCTATTATTTAGCATTCTGATAATTCTAGGAGGTTCAACAATTTACCTTTTTAAATAAACTTAAAATATGTCTTGCCGGTCAAGTTTAGAAATGAAAGCGTCAGTCTATCCCAATTGCTAGTAAAAACAGGCTAATTATGCTAATTTAGATAATGAATTATTAATAAGGAAGGAAAACTATGTCTGAAAAAATTAGCGGCTTAAGTCAAGCCCAAGCAGATAAACTTCTCGCCCAGAAGGGGCTAAACGCAGTTCCTGAACCAAAATTCAACTTTTTTAAGGAATTTTTATCTAAGTTGTGGAACCTCTCCGCCTGGATTCTGGAGGCGGCCCTGCTTCTTGAATGCGTGCTCGGCAAGTGGATTCAGTCGCTCTTCGTACTGTTAATGCTCTTATTTGCGGCCTGGAACGGCGCATCCAAGAAAAAGCAGTCACGCCGCGTGCTAAATAATATTTCACACAAATTGACGCCCACCGTTTCAGTCGAGCGTGACGGCAAGTGGCAAAGCATCGACTCCAAGTACCTGGTACCAGGAGACCTAATCAGCATCCAGCCCGGTGACGTCCTCGCAGCCGATATTGAGCTCGTCGACGGCCAGATTTCAACCGATGAAAGTTCAATCACGGGCGAAGCCAAAACGGTCCGCAAGAATCCGCAGGACGCGGCTTTTGCCGGCACAACCGTGATGGAGGGCAGTGGTCTTGCCCGCGTGACGGCAACCGGTGCTGATTCCCGTTCGGGTAAAACAATCAACCTGATCAACAATTCAGCTGCTCCGGGTCACCTGCAGCAGCTATTGACTAAGATTATCTACTATTTGTGCATTCTCGACGGGATCTTGACGCTGGTAATCGTGATTGCCTCCTTCTTCAAGGGCGGCGACCTCAAAAACCTGGTCGGCATGCTGCCATTCTTGGCGATGATGTTTATCGCGTCCATTCCGGTCGCAATGCCGTCAACCTTTGCCTTGTCCAACTCCTTCGAAGCAACCAGGCTGAGCAAGGAAGGGGTTTTAACTTCAGACTTGACGGGCATCCAAGATGCGGCCAACTTGAACCTGCTGCTGCTCGACAAGACGGGCACAATTACGGAAAATAAGACCGCAGTATCAAGCTGGACCAACTTCAGCCAGCTAGACAACAAGGATGTTCTTGAACTGGCCGCTGCTGCCACCGACCAGCGCAACAAGAAGATTATCGACAGCGCAATCGATGACTACGTGGTCCAGCAGGGGTTAACGGTCAAGACCGCAACCGACTTCATCCCCTTCACATCCGCCACGGGCTACTCGATGGCCACGGTTGACGGGCATAACGTCAAGCTGGGTTCTTTTAAGCAGCTATCCTTAATTGACCAGACGGCTAACGACAAAGTCAAAGAAATCGACTTCAGCGCGGGCCGTTCTGTCGCCTTGCTAATCGACGACCAGCTTGCGGGCGTCTTCATCCTGCAAGATAGAGTTCGTTCTGATTCTAAGGAAGCATTGGCGGAACTCAAAAAAAGGGGCGTCCTGCCCATCATGCTGACCGGGGACAACCAAAAGACGGCCGTGGCCGTCGCACGTCAGGTTGACCTCAAGGGCCAGGTGATCTCGATTCACGATTTTAACGAGGATACCGACACAAGCAACCTGGCCGGCATTGCCGACGTGCTGCCCGAGGACAAGCTGCGCATGGTCAAGTTCTTCCAGCAAAAAGGCTATATTGTCGGGATGACCGGGGATGGCGTCAACGACTCCCCCGCTTTGAAGCAAGCCGAAGTCGGCATCGCTGTCTCCAATGCGGCCGACGTGGCTAAGCGCTCCGGCAAAATGGTTCTGCTCAACGACGGTCTATCGTCAATTGTCAAAATTTTAGATGCAGGTCACCGGGTATACCAGCGCATGACCACCTGGTCACTGACCAAGCTGGCTAGAACGGCCCAGCTAACAATGATTCTCACCTTTGGCTACCTGTTCTTCGACTACATTCCCATGGCCTTAAACGCAATGGTAATCTACACCATCATGAATAATATGGTCACGATGATGATTGGAACCGACCGGGCACAGATTACCTATAAGCCGGAAAACTGGAATATGGCCAAGCTGGCTAAAATTGCCTTCTCGCTGGCCGCTGGCTGGACCATTATCGGCATCGCCGCGATTGCCTACCTGAATACACACGGGTGGTCACATGGCACAATCTCGACCATGGTCTACGTCTTCCTCGTTTTGAGTGCGATGTTCATTATTTTGATCACCAGAACCAAGCGCTACTTCTGGCAGGACTATCCCTCCAAGGCCGTAGCTCTGACCCAGCTGGGCGACGTCATCCTCACGGTGATCCTGGCCCTTCTCGGCATTGCCATGACCAAGATCAGCTTAGGCAACCTCTTGTTGACCTTTGTTGTGGCGCTCGTCGCAGCGGTAGTTATCGACCTGTTCTACCAACCGATTATGAAAAATAGATAATTTATCAGACAAAAAAGAGCTGAACCCACCATTGAGTTCAGCCCTTTTTTTGTATCCGATATTGTTATTTTACCAGTTCATAGACGTAGGAAATTTCACTAGGCCGGTACACGCCGTGCAGCGTCCCCACCTTCGTGAAGCCCATCTTGGTAATCAAATGCTGCATTGCCTTGTTGTCTTCGTGCGTATCAATCCGGATTGAGTCCACGTCCGAGCGCTTGGCCTTGATGTCACTAATGACGGAATTCAGCAGCTGGGTGGCATAGCCCTTGCCCGCGTGCTGCGAATGGATGGCCACGCGGTGGATAACAACGTACTTATCCGTATCCATAAGCCACTGGCCGTTCAGGCTATCGTATGAATGGTCGGGCGCATCGACAATCGCAATTGCACCCACGGTTTCGTGGTCATCGGATTCGGCCAAAAAGGCCCAGCCCCGTGCGATATCTTCTTCGATTTGGCCCGTTGAGGGGTAGTCGCCTTGCCACTGGTTAACGCCGCTTTCCGCTAATTGGTTAGCGCCATCCTTTAAAATAGTGATGATCCGGTCAAAATCGGCCGTTGTTGCTTTTCTTAATTGCAAGTTACCTAACTCCTTTTTTGAAATACCGTATTATTATAAATATTTCCGCCGGGATTGTAAAAATATTTGGTTGCATCCCAAAAACTTTAAATTTATTAAAAACAAAAGCAAAGCATGCGTAGATGATAGGCTGCTTTGCCACTCCTTTACTGCACCATTGCGGCCGGAAAATACTGCAAAGCGACCACCAGGTAAGAACGTATGGTGATGCGGTTTTAATCAAGAAACAGCGCTACTACATTGTCGCTAATAACTGTTTTGTGAAGGCCACTAACTTTATCTAGCCGGGCTACAAGGAGATGTTTATTGCTACTGGGGCATTTTTCATACTGATACCCGGCAGCAATACCAATATGACAAGATTTTCAATACGCAAAAAAGGGACCTAGGTCCCTTTTTGCAATTATCACTCATCTTTTGCCAACCGGGCAAGATGATGTGCTTTAGCTATGCTCCGTGGAATTGGGTTAGTGAAAACACGTCAAGTCCAGGCAGCTTTTCTTTACCCTTTAGATCAGGGAGTTCAATGTAGAAGGCAGCGCCAACCAGCTTGCCGCCTAAGTTCTCGACCAGCTGCTTGCACGCACGCAGGGTACCGGCCGTGGCTAGCAGATCATCACAGATGACTACCCGTTGGCCCGGCTTGATTGCATCCTTGTGCATCTCTAGGCTGTTTGAACCGTATTCCAAATCGTATGATGCACGTTCAACTTCACGCGGAAGCTTGTGGGGTTTTCTCGCTGGTACAAACCCAATCCCTAATTCGGTTGCAACCGGACAACCAACAATAAAACCACGCGCCTCAGGGCCAACGATGACGTCTGCCTGCTTGCTCTTGGCGTATGCCGCTAACTTGTGTGTAGCTGTCCTGAATAGCTCTCCGTCCTGCAGAATGGGCGTAATATCGCGAAAAATGATGCCCTCATTAGGAAAATTTTCGACACTTGCAATGTGTTCCTCAAAATCGTTTGCCATAAGAAGAAAAAACCTCCAAAACTTCAATTGCTTTCTAAAGCTTCTTTGACTTAATTATTCTAACAGACTTTTACCTTAAAAGCATTAACCACCCAGCAATTAATGCCGTTTTAATTGCTGTTCGACGTAGGCCAGCAGCTTGGTGCTGGACGCATGTCGCAGCGCCTGCACAAAGTGAATTTGCGAGCGGGCTGCCTTAAAGTAGCGCGATGAGGCAAGCGGCTGCTTTACGGGGTTAGAAACGCCAAAAATCTTCCCCTGTTCCACCTTAATGAATTTTAATTCAAAGAAGACGCGCATAATAAAGAGCAGACTATTGTAATCCATCCCCAAAAAGGCGGCCACCGGGCGGTAGTCCTCGATTGCTAGTCCCCTATGCAGGTAAACGTACCGTAAAACCTTGGCAAACTGGGACTGGGCCGGCAGACTTTGAACGGGCAGCCGGTCAATCAGAAAACGCAGGTAGAGCTGCCGGTATCCATTCTGCAGGGCCAGATCAAGTTCCCGCTGGTTACGCGGCACGTCAAGCAAAACTGCTACTTCATCGTTGCCATCATATTCGCTAACCAGCGCGATTTTTTCCGGGTCAACCCCAAACGTGTTGACGGCCCGTGACCGGTTTTTGTCATCGAACAACAGGTACGTGTCCGCAAACCCCATTACGTACTTCTCTTGGCGCAAATCAACGACAGGCACTGAAGCACTGGCTTGCGGCGCTGCAAAAATCATCCCTTGCATCATGCCCTGCAGCTTGACCCGTCCCTGGTAACGGTTCTCCTCCAGGTGCACGAACAGCTGGTCAATATATGGCAGAAGCGCCTTAGTCAGGTACTTCTTATTGAAGCCAACAACAGCAAGACTGTCATTGCCTTTAGTAATCGTCAACTTAATATGGTTCTTGTCTTTGCCCATGTAGAAGCAGCTGCTGACCTGCGGGTGGGTAATGCTAAAGACGGGCTGCTCATTATCCGTGCCAAAGGGCCCGACCTGCTTGATTGCAGCGGTTGTATCAAGCCCTATATCAGCAAACGGCAGCTCGGCGTCATAGTGCTTTGTTACCCTGCCGTGCGAACCGTGGTAACTGGCTTCAAAGGCTGCCCTAAACGCATCGATCTTATCTTCTTTCATCGAGAGGCCGCAGGCAAAATCGTGGCCGCCAAACTTTAGCAAGAAATCTTCCTTCAGGGGATTAAGGGCATTGAAGAGGTTGAACCCGGGAACAGAACGGCCCGATCCCTTGACAATGCCCGCATCATTCCTGGTTAAGACCACAACCGGCTTATGAACCTGTTCTGCAACCCTGTTGGCCACCAGCCCCAGGACGCCTTCGTGAAAAGTCGGATCGTAGATTACCAGCGTTTTTTTAGCTTGCCAGTCGTTAGCCTTAATTTGCCTCAGACTGGCCTCGTTGACCTCCTTGGTGAGCTCTTTACGTTTCTCGTTAAGCTGTTCAACCTCATCGGCGATCTTCTGCGCCCTTTCTTCATCGTCACACAGAAGCAGCTCGACCACTAGCTGCGCATTGGCAAGACGGCCGACTGCATTCATCCGCGGTGCAATATCGAAGCCAATGTCGGTCTCATTGATCTGGCCCATGGTCAGCCCCGCGTTCTTGATTAAAGCGCGCAGGCCGGGGCGTTCGGTCTGATTAAGCATTGCAAGGCCCCGCTTAACGATGACGTGCCCCTCGCCCGAAACCTTGACCATATCCCCAATGGTGCCAATCATTGCTAGTTCAAGCAGCTCGGGCATCGGGTCCTGCATCAGCTGCCGACAAATCGTGAAGGCTACGCCCGCGCCGCAATAATCGTCAAAGGGGTACTTCTGCCCCGGATAATTGCTGTGCACAAGCGCATAACTGTCGGGAACCTCTTCTTGAATCTTATGGTGGTCGGTAATGATTGTGTCCACGCCTTGGCCATTAGCATAAGCAACCTCCTTAACACCCGTAACGCCGTTATCGACGGTGATAATCAGCCCGGTCCCGTCGGCCACGATGCGCTTATAGGCCTCCATATTGGGGCCGTAACCGTCACGGAAGCGGTCCGGAATAAAGTAATGCACATCCGCGCCTAAAATGCCCAGGGTCTCAACCATAATCGTCGTGGCCGTGATTCCATCGGCATCGTAGTCACCGTAGACGGTGATTTTTTCGCCGTTGTCAATCGCCTTGTTGATCCGTTCTACCGCCTTGGCCATGTCATGCATCAGCAAGGGGTCCGCCAGGTCATTTTCCGTGGCATTGAACCAGAAGTCGAGCTTTTCATGAGTATCAATCCCGCGCAAAGAAAACAACTTAGCCGCAAGCGGGCTAAGTTGGTATTCAGCGGCCAGTTCGGGTGCTAGCGCACTGCTAGTGCGCTTTTTCCATTCAATCATCTAATAGTTAAAACCCTTTTCTAAACTTTGCAGCTTCAAAATAACATCCCCTAGTTCGCATTGAGGTCATCATCGTTCATCTTCAAAACGGCCATGAAAGCATCCTGTGGAACTTCGACGCGACCGACCGCCTTCATCCTTTTTTTGCCCCGTTTCTGCTTTTCAAGCAGCTTTGCGCGCCGGTCGGGGTCCCCCGTATGAATCTTCCACGTAACGTCCTTGCGGTAGGGTTTGACCGTTGCCCGCGAAATAATTTTGGCCCCAATTGCGCCTTGAATGTCGACCTCGAAGTTCTGCCGCGGTATCAGCTTCTTGAGCATCGACGTCATTTGCCGTGCGCGTTTCTGCGCCTCATCGCGGTGGGCAATGAAGCTTAGGGCATCGATTGCCTGCTTGTTCAAGAGGATATCGATTTTGACCAGGTCGGTCGCACGGTAGCCGGTAATCTCGTAGTCAAGCGATGCGTAGCCCTTGGTCGAGGACTTGAGGTCATCGAAAAAGTCATAGATGATTTCGGCCAGTGGCATGTCATAAATGACGTTAACGCGGTACTTGTCCAGGTAATCCATCGTGACAAACTCGCCGCGCTTACGCTGGCACAGTTCCATCACCGGACCAACGAAGTCGTTTGGAACCATCACCTCGGCCTTGACGTAAGGCTCTTGGACCTCCTTGTACTCGCCCGCCGTGGGCAGGTCAGACGGATTATCGATTACATTGGTCGAGCCGTCGTTCATGATCGCATGGTAGTCAACTGACGGTGCCGTCATAATCAGGTCAAGGTCAAATTCCTGCTCCAAGCGCTCCTGAACCACGTCCATGTGCAGCAGTCCCAAAAAACCGCAGCGGAAGCCAAAGCCCAGGGCCGTTGACGTCTCCGGTTCAAACTCCAGTGCAGCGTCGTTCAGCTGCAATTTTTGCAGGGCTTCTTTCAAATCATCGTACTTGGAATTATCGACCGGATACATCCCCGAGTATACCATCGGTGGAATCTGACGGTAGCCCGGCAGCGGCTCAGCCGTCGGATTCGCAGCCGCAGTAATCGTGTCACCGACCCGCGTTTCCCGCACAGACTTGATGTTGGCCGTAACGTAGCCCACGTCTCCGGCAATGAGGATATCCTTTTTCACCGTTTGCGGGCTCAGAACGCCAACCTCGGTTACCTCGTAGTCCTTGCCCGTGTTCATGATGCGAATGCGGTCACCGGGCCTAACCGTGCCGTCTTCGATCCGCACGGACAGAACAACCCCGCGGTAGTCATCGTACTTGGAATCAAAGATCAGGGCCTTCAGGGGCGCCTCCAGGTCGCCGCGTGGTGCCGGCACGTTTTTGACGATGTATTCCAGCAGTTCGGCAATGCCCTGGCCCGTCTTGCCGGAAACCTCTGCCGCGTCCGTGGCGTCTATTCCCAGCATCTCCGTAATTTCTTCCTTGGCTTTCTCCGGGTCCGCCGACGGCAGGTCAATCTTGTTGATTACGGGCAGGATCTCCAGGTCGTTGTCAATCGCTAAATAAGTGTTGGCCAGTGTTTGGGCCTGAACGCCCTGCGAAGCATCAACCACCAGGAGCGCGCCCTCACAGGCCGCAAGCGAACGTGAAACCTCGTAGGAAAAATCCACGTGTCCCGGCGTGTCGATCAGGTGAAAAATGTAATCCTCGCCATCCTGGGCATGGTACTTGATCTCAACCGAGTTCATCTTGATCGTGATCCCGCGCTGACGCTCAAGCGGCATGTCATCCAGCATTTGGTTCTTGAGCTGGCGTTCCGAAACCGTATCGGTCAGTTCCAGAATCCGGTCGGCAATCGTCGACTTGCCGTGGTCAATGTGGGCCACGATGGAAAAGTTGCGGATATGTTTTTGGTAGTCTTGTAGTTTTTTAATGTCCATAAATTATTTGCACCCTCTGCTAATTACCTTCCATTATAACAAACTCACATCATGGATAAAATTAAATTGGCTGTTTCTTATCGTTCTCACCCAAGCGCTTATCCAAAAAAAGAACTAGCTCCGAATAATTGTTAAGAGCTAGTTCTTTTGCTTAATTACTGCAGCTTTTCCTTCAGTCGTTCAAAGAAACCCTTTTCCTGCGGCGAAATCGAACCGCCACCGGCCTTGACAAAGTCGACCAGGGCTTTCTTTTGCTCCTCGTTGATGGACTTCGGTATCTGGACGTCAACGGTTGTTATCTGGTCGCCAGAGCCGTTGCCACGTATATAGGGTACGCCCTCGCCGTGCAGGGTAAACTTCTTGTTGGGCTGGGTGCCGGCGGGGATCTTCAGCTTCTGCTCGCCGTGCACCGTCTTAACCATGATTTCATCCCCCAGCGTGGCCTGGGCAAAGGAGATCGGCACAGTAGTATAGATCGTTGTCCCGCTGCGCTCAAAGTCTTTTGATGGCTTGATGCGATAACTAATATACAAGTCACCGTAAGGACCACCATTCTTGCCGGCCTCGCCCTGACCCTCGTAGCGCAGCTGCTGACCGTTATCAATACCAGCTGGGATATTAACCTCGATCGTGTTCTTGCCTTGAACTACGCCGTCGCCGTGACAGGTCTGGCACGGGTGTTCAATGATGACGCCGCGACCATGACACTTATCACAGACGGTTTGCCGGCGCACAACGCCAATCAGCGACTGCTGGGTAATCGTCATGTAGCCCGTGCCGTTGCACTTGTCACAAGTGATTGGGTGCGTGCCCTTTTCGGCACCGTTGCCGCCACACGTCGGACAGGTTTCGCTGCGCGTATATGAAATCTGGGTTTTTTTGCCGTTAATGGCATCCATAAATTCAATTGTCAAGGTATAGTCAAGGTCCTGCCCGCGCGTTGGGGCAGTTGGATTAGCCCGGCGCTGTGCGCTGCCTGCTGCACCACCGAAGAAGTCGTTGAAGATGTCGCCGAAGTCGCCGAAACCGCCAAAATCGCTATAGCCCTGGCCGCCTCCGCCAAAGCCCTGGCCGTTAACACCGGCTGCACCAAATTGGTCATACTGGGCCCGTTTCTTTTGGTCATGGAGCACTTCATAGGCCTCATTGATTTTTTTGTACTTTTCTTCAGCACCCGGTTCATGGTTGATGTCTGGGTGGTATTTTTTTGCTAATTTACGGTAAGCAGAGTTAATTTCTTTATCACTGGCATTGCGATCAACACCGAGCACACCATAATAATCTTCCTGTGCCATCTAAAAGCTCCTTACTTTCCAAAAGAAAAGAACTACTTTGCGGCAGTTCTTTTCTGATTTATTCAATTATAAACCTATTGCTTATCTGGGTCTACCTTATGGAACTCACCGTCGCCAGCCGCACCATTGTTTGCATCGCCGCCTTCGGTGCCCGGTTTCTGGGGACCTGCCTGCGGTCCGCCTTGACCCTGGGCACCTTGAGCGCCACCATTTGCCTGGTATAGCTTGACGGCTAGGTCCTGGGCAACCTTAGACAATTCATCCTTCTTGGTCTTCATTTCGTCCAAGTTGTTGTCCTTTTGCGCCTTCTTCAAAGCGTCAAGGGCTTCTTGAACCTTCTTGGTATCATCTTCCGATACCTTGCCCTTAACGTCCTTGAGCGTTTTTTCCGTGGAGAAGATTAACTGGTCAACTTCATTGCGCAAGTCGACTTCTTCCTTCTTCTTCTTGTCCTCTTCGGCGTGTTCTTCGGCCTCTTTTTGCATCTTCTGAATTTCTTCATCAGACAAACCGGATGAACTCTTGATCGTGATCTTCTGTTCCTTGCCTGTCCCCATGTCCTTGGCAGAAACGTTGACGATACCGTTCTTATCAATATCGAAGGTAACCTGAATTTGCGGGACGCCGCGTGGAGCAGCAGGAATATCCGTCAGTTCAAAGCGGCCCAGCGTCTTGTCGTCCGCTGCCATTGGGCGTTCACCCTGCAAAACGTGCACGTCAACGGCGGGCTGGTTGTCGGCCGCGGTCGAGAAGATTTGACTCTTAGAGGTTGGAATGGTCGTGTTCTTTTCGATTAACTTGGTGAAGACGCCGCCCATGGTTTCAATCCCCAGGGAAAGGGGCGTAACATCGAGCAGAACAACGTCTTTAACGTCGCCGGAGATAACGCCGCCCTGGATTGCCGCACCCAACGCAACGGCTTCATCAGGGTTGATTGAGTGGTCAGGCTCCTTGCCAGCCCACTTCTTAACCGCTTCTTGCACCGCTGGAATACGGGTTGAACCACCATTTAAAATCACCTTGTCAATGTCATTAACGGTGAGGTCGGCATCTTTTAGCGCATTGTCAAATGGAATCTTGGTCTTGTCGACTAAGTCAGCCGTCAATTCTTCAAACTTGGCCCGCGTTAAGTCTGCTTCTAGGTGCAGCGGTCCTGCTTCGCCAGCAGAAATAAACGGAAGCGAAATATGAGTCGACGACACGCCAGACAAGTCCTTCTTGGCCTTTTCAGCGGCATCCTTCAACCGCTGCATTGCCATCTTGTCCTTGGATAAATCAACGCTGTTTTCATCCTTGAAGTTCTTGACCAGCCAGGCAATAATCTTGTCATCAAAGTCATCACCGCCAAGGTGCGTATCACCGTTGGTAGATAAAACTTGGAAGACCCCATCGCCCAACTGCAAAACAGAAACATCGAAGGTGCCGCCGCCGAGGTCATAGACCAGAACTTTTTCATCTTCGGCATCCTTGTCAAGACCATAGGCCAGTGAAGAAGCAGTCGGCTCGTTGATGATCCGTTTAACTTCCAGGCCCGCAATCTTGCCGGCATCCTTGGTGGCCTGACGTTGCGCATCGTTGAAGTAAGCGGGAACCGTAATTACTGCCTCAGTGACCTTTTCGCCCAGGTAGTCCTCAGCAAATTTCTTGATGTACTGCAGGATCATCGCTGAAATTTCTTGCGGCGTGTAGGTCTTATCACCAAACTTAACCTTGTAATCGGTCTCGCCCATGTGGCGCTTGATTGATGAAATCGTGTTCGGATTAGTGATTGCTTGCCGCTTGGCAACTTCACCAACCTGAATTTCGCCATCTTTAAAAGCAACTACTGACGGAGTAGTCCGATTTCCTTCCGGATTGGTAATAATTTTAGGTTCTTTTCCTTCCAGAACAGCAACTGCTGAGTTGGTAGTTCCGAGGTCAATTCCGATAACTTTTGACATTGTTTAACTTCCTTTCACTTACTGTGCAACAACGACCATTGCTGGTCTTAAAGTGCGATCCTTATAACGGTAGCCCTTTTGCAGGACCTGGACAACGTGATCCTTTTGATCATCATTCTCAGCCCCAACCGTTTGCACGGCCTGGTGCAGCGTCGGATCAAACTTGACGCCTTCCGCTTCAATCTCGCTGATTCCGTGGTCCTTCATGGCTTTGACAAGTGCGTCGAGCGTCATCTGAACCCCCTTCTTGAGCTGCTTTGAGGCTTCGTCATCGACCTTAGTGGCCAGTGCGCGCTCCAAGTTGTCCATTGCGGGCAAAATATCCTTTGCCAAAGACTGCGATTCATACTTGATCAGCTGCGCGCGTTCATTGTTATAACGGTTTTGCATATTTTGCATCTCAGCTTGACTGCGCAGGAACTTGTCTTCGAGGTCCCGGTTGTCAGCCTGTAGTGCAACCAGCTTAGCGGCAGAGTCTTCTTTCTGAGCCCCTGCGTCTTTCAGCTTGCCGGAATTTGCTCCGGCAGCTGATTCATTTTTGCCTGCATCTTTTTTCTTGGATGCCGCTTCAGAAGATTCGGTTTTATCCTTCTTTAGTTTTTTTTCTTTAGGAAATTTTTCCTTACTCACGGCTAACCTCCTTTATTTAAACCGACCGTAATACTCCAGCAGCTTCTTGGCCAATTCGTTTCTGAAATATTCCAGAAGGCCAATCACCTGCGAATACGGCATATTGTTCGGGCCGAGCAGCGCGATCACGCCCTTGCCGTGCGAGCCAACGCTGTATTCTGCCGTTAGCAGACTGTAATCCTTCAGCAAGTCATTGGACAATTCCGAACCCAGGCTAACCTGAACTGGATAATGGCCGATGCTTGTGCCGCTAGGTTGGTCCATTAAACTTGAGATCAAGTCGTTGTGGTCAATCAGTTCATACAGCGACCGCAGGCTCGCGACGTCGCTCATTGAAGCGGTATTCAATAGGTTGAGCTGTCCGTCAACGTACATCTGCTCGCTGGCAGCATCGTTAATCACGTCCTCAACCAGATCAAGCAGCTCGCCCGCGTGATGACTGCTGAGCTTCTTGCCCAGGCCGCGGTTAAGCAGTGCCGGCGTTACCTTGCTGAGCGTTTTGCCCACCAACTCGTCGTTAATCATTCGGACAGCCTTCTCAACCTCATCGCCGTGAACGTTGTGCGGCAGACTGTAGACCTGGTTATGGACATTGCCGTCACTTGTCACCAGAATCGCCATAATCTGCCGGCTAAACAGCGGGACAATGCGGAAGCCCGTGATGGTCAAGTTGCTGCTTTCCGGTCCCTCCGCAAAGGCCGTATAGTTGGTCAAGTCTGACAGAATCTTGGCTGCCTCCTGCACAATTTCATTTACCTGGTGAAACGGCTGGTCTAGCTGGTTCACGATTCGCTGGTAGACGGATGACGGAATCTGTAGGGGTTCAACCAGGTTATCGAGGTAATAGCGGTAACCGTCCGTTGACGGCACGCGCCCACTCGACAAGTGGGTCTTCTCAATCAGTCCCTTGTCTTCCAAAACAGCCATCTCATTGCGGACGGTTGCGCTTGAAACCTTAATCGGCAACTGCTTCATCACGGTCTTGGAGCCGACTGGATCATTGGTCTGCGTAAAATCATTAATAATTGTTTTTAAAATTAGTTCTTGACGTTCGGTCAACATAAGTATCGCCCTCACTTTTAGCACTCATTGCTGTTAGGTGCTAACAACTATTATGATACTAGTATTTAGCAGAATGTCAAGTCGAGTGCTAATTTTTTTGCAATAAAATTAACCCGCGCTGCACATAAAAAACTATTTCTGCCGGGCAAAGTAGTCCTTGATCTCGGCCTCGTCCTGCGCCATCCGTTTTTTTAATTCAGCCAGGCCCGCAAACTTAATCTCGCCGCGGGTATACTTATACCACTTGATAATCATTTCTTGATCGTATGCCTCTTCATCAAAGCCAAAGAGGTTTGATTCAATGTAGATTTTTTTGCCATTGTGAATGGTAACGTTGTAGCCCACGCTGGTCATCGAGTCGTACCACCTGCCGCCAATCTTGGTTCTCGTGGCGTAAACCCCGACCTTGGGCACGACCTTGTTCTCGCTCCAGACCAGATTTGCGGTCGGATAGCCCAACTTGTGGCCGTTGCGCAAGCCGTGCCCGACGGTGCCCGACATCACGTAGGGTTCACCCAGAAGTTCTGCCGCCAGCGCCATGTTGCCCGCACTAATTGCCTTTTTAATTTCGGTCGAACCGATTTTCTGCCCCTCATAAGACTGTTTCGGAACATCAATAATCTTAAAGCGGCCGCGGGCAAAGCGCGGAAAGTTGGTCATGTTGGCAACGTCCCGCGGTCCGTACGTATAGTCAAAGCCCGCCACAACGGTGTCTGCGTGGAGCTTGATGATGATCTCATCGACAAATTCCTGCGCGGTCAGCCTGCTGAAACGGTCGTTAAAGTGCATCACCAGCAGGTAGTCTACCCCCAGCGCACGCATTTTGTAGGCCTTTTCTGGCAGGCTGTCAATGTAGGACACGTCGGCATTCTGGTACACCTCTTTAGGGTGCCGGTCAAAGGTCATTACCATCAGCGGCAGGCTGCTTTTTCTCGCCGCCATTTGTGCCAGCTTAATCAGCTGCTGGTGGCCGCGGTGAACGCCGTCAAAAAAGCCGAGGGCCAAAACGGTTTTGTCCGGGATTAAGTTTTCTTCTACCGGATAAGTTAAATGGATAATTTGCACGATAAAGCCTTCATTTCACCTAATTATTTTGTAAAAGCATTAAATAGGGGCGATACTGGGTATCATCTTTTTGATATATTGCCTTAACCCTTTTATTGTACCGTAATGCAACCCATTTTGCATTTGTTTCCAGGGAGATTGCCGCCCCATTTTGCACCTTGAGCCACTGGTTTTCCGGTAGGTCCACCTGCGGGTAATCCGCAAAAAAAGCATCGATGGGCTGAATAAGAGCAGCCGCCCTGCTCGGATCGCTGACAATTTCATCCAGCTTGACCGCCTGGTGAACATCAAAGCCGGCACTCGCCGTGCGCCTCAGGCTGGCCATAACGGCTGGCACGCCTAATTTTGCACCCAGATCGTTAACAAGCGAGCGCACATAGGTGCCCTTGCTGCACTCGATCTTAAAGCCAAAGGTTTCCCGGCATACCTGCCGATCCAACGTGGGGTTCCCGCTTAAATCATAAGAAAAAACCCGCACGGTCCTTTGCGGCCGTTCAACCGCGATCCCAGCCCGGGCATACTCATACAAGTGTTTGCCGTTGACCCGCACGGCCGAATATATTGGCGGGACCTGTACGATGGAGCCGGTGAAGGCCTGCATGGCCGTCTGAATCGTGCTGGCACTAATTAGGTCCGTTATTTCCTCTTTCGCCAGCACCTTGCCGCTCAGGTCGTAGCTGTCGGTTGCTAGTCCCAGGACGCCTGTGCCCTCGTACTTCTTGTTACGCGTGTGCATAAGCTCGATCAGTTTAGTCGCCTGCCCGATTGCAATCGGCAAGACGCCCGTCACATCAGGGTCGAGTGTCCCTGCATGGCCAATTTTTTTAATGTGCAGTGCACGCCGCAGTTTGTATACGACGTCGCTGCTCGTCATGCCCTTGTCCTTATCGATTACTAAAATTCCGTTTATCATCATTGCCCCCGCCGACTAAAAAAGCGCCGTTTGGCGCTTTAACTAATTGTTTCGCTCCGTGTCCTGCTTTTTGAGGTCAGCAATCAAGCGATCAATTTTACTACCATATTTGACTGAGTTATCGCGCTTGAAAATCAGCTCGGGAACCTTGTAGACGGTCAAAACCTGTCCCAGCAGGTGGCGCATCATTCCCTTGGCTTTTTCCAAACCAGCAGCGGTTTCCTCTTCTTTTTGCGGATCTTCGGAAAGAATGCTGTAATAAATGGTCGCATAAGACAAGTCATTGGTACATTCAACCGCCGTGATTGTGACGTCATCAACGCGTGGATCACGAATATTCTTCCGCAAAATCTTAGTCAGTTCACGGAGGATCTCTCCTTCAACACGACCTATTCTGTGCTTCATCGTTTCCTCCTAGCAAAACTACTTAGGCTGAACTTCCTGCTTTTCAACGGCTTCGAGTTCGTCGCCAATCTTGATATCATTGTAGCCTTCAATCGTCAGCCCACAGTCAAAGCCCTGCTTAACCATCTTGACGTCGTCCTTGAAGCGCTTGAGTGAAGCCACCTTGCCGGTGTAAATCACGACGCCATCGCGGATGAGGTTGACTTCCGAATCACGGGAAACGTAGCCAGAGTCAACGAAGGCACCGGCAATCGTTCCGACCTTTGAAACCTTCCAGGTTTCACGGACGGTCATGTTGCCAACAACCTTATCTTCATAAGTAGGCTCGAGCATCCCCTGCATGGCGGCCTTAACGTCGTCGATGGCCTTGTAAATAATGCTGTAGAGGCGGATGTCGACGCCGTCGGACTCGGCCTGTGACCTGGCCGTTGCGGTTGGACGAACGTTGAATCCGATGATGAAACCATTAGAGGCCCCAGCAAGGGTGACGTCCGAATCATTAACCGCACCGACACCGGCGTGGACGATGTTGACCCGCACGCCCTCAACCTCAATCTTTTCAAGCGATTGCTGCAGTGCTTCGACAGAACCCTGGACGTCAGCCTTCAAAACGATGTCGACTTCCTTCATGTTTTCCTTCTTCATCGTGTCAAACAGGTTGTCCAAGGTAACGTGCTGAACGTTCTCACGCGCGTGCACGAGGGCCTGTTCGGCTCTTTGCTCACCGATGGTACGGGCGGTCTTCTCGTCGTCGAAGACAACGAGCTTGTCGGCCGACTCCGGAACATCGTTCAATCCGGTGATTTCAACCGGCATCGATGGCGTCGCCTTCTCAATCTGGCGACCGCGGTCGTTGGTCATGACCCGGACGCGCCCGAAGCGGTTGCCGACAACAATCGGATCACCGGTATGCAGCGTGCCCTGCTGAATTAGCAGGTCGGCAACGGGACCACGTCCCCTTGACAGACGGGCCTCAATAACAGTACCGATTGCCTTTTGTTCAGGGTCAGCCCTGAGTTCCATCACGTCGGCCTGCAGCAGAATCATCTGCAGCAGCTCGTCAACATTTTCGCCCGTCTTAGCGGAGATATTGACAAAAATCGTGTCGCCACCGTAATTTTCCGGGATAAGGTTATACTTCATCAGCTGCTCGGTGACGTGTTCCGGGTTGGCACCAGGAACATCCATCTTGTTAATCGCAACAATGATTGGAACGTGCGCACTTTTGGCGTGGTCAATAGCTTCAATTGTTTGAGGCATGACCCCGTCATCAGCAGCAACAACCAGGACAACAATATCCGTGATCTCAGCTCCACGCTCACGCATGTTTGAGAACGCGGCGTGACCCGGCGTATCCAAAAAGGTGATCGGCTTGTTGTCGATTCTAACCTGGTAGGCACCAATCTTCTGCGTGATACCGCCGGCTTCGTGGGCCGAAACGTGCGTGTGACGCAGACGGTCAAGCAACGTGGTCTTACCGTGGTCGACGTGACCCATAATCGTGACCACTGGTGGCCGCTTAACCTGCTTCTTGGATTCCTTTGAGGCTCCCATGCGCTTGTCGTACAGGTTGTCAATGTCGGACAGGTCCTCGTGGACCTTTTCTTCAGAATTGATGCCGTATTCCGCCGCAATCAGTTCAATCGCATCCTTGTCCAGCGATTGGTTCTGGTTCGTCATCACGCCCAGCATGAAGAGTTTCTTAACGATTTCAGCCGGTTCACGGTGCAGCAGCTTGCCGAGGTCCTGCGCGTTCATCCCCACTTCATAAACCAGGGTCTCTGGCAACGGACGCTCTTTTCTCTGTGTTGGCTGCTTCTTAGGAGCCTGCTCAAATTGATGCTTCTTGTTCTTCCGCTTGCGCTTGGGATAATTATTGTTGCCGCCATACGTTTGGTTTCTGCCCTTGCGGCCAGGCTTGCCCGAATTGCGGGTATAGCCGTTGCCCCGGCGTTTTTCTTCCTTAGCCGGTTCAGGTCCGCCCGCAGCTTTCACGCCCTGTGGCTTGCCCGTGTGCGCAGCAGTCGAGCCCTGGTTCTGCTTCAACCGGGCCGGTGACGGCTTGATAATCTTGGGACCGGCCACTTGGGAGGCTGTGCTTTCAGTCCTGGCAACCTTCTTAACGGTATTTGGTGCGGGTGCTTTTTTAACGTTCTCCGCTTCTTTGCCGGCTTGAGGTTTTGCCACATCCTTGCTTAAGTTCTTGGCGGGCACTTCAGCCTGACGAATCGCCGTATGTTCTTCAACGCGCTGCTTCTGCTTCAACTGCTTAAGCAAGTCTTGCGTAGCCGGCTTGGGCGTACTCTTTTGTGAACCTTGGTTAGCGCGGCGGCCCGAATGGTCCTGGCTCTGCGAGCGGTTGTTTATGCGCCGGTTCCTGCGGCGACCGTTATTTTTGCTGCCGGAAGCATCCTCCCGCTTTTTCTCGTTTTTCCGGATTGAGTTGACGGAAATTTTGATTTTTCCGCCTTTTTTTGCGGAACTTTCTTGTTTTTGGGCAGGAGCGGGGCTGCTAAAACTTCCCTTTAGCTGATTCACTTGTGAATCTTCTAGTGATGACATATGGTTCTTAACATCGAACCCAAGATCTTTCGCCTTGGTGACCACAACTTTATTTTCGATGCCTAACTCTTTTGCGATTTCATAAATTCTTTTCTTAGCCATCCAATCACACTCCTTCATTAACCTTTTGTACTAATGCTTTGCAAAAGCCGGCATCGGTAATACCCAACACCTTGCGCTTTTTGCCAACTGCATGCGAAATTTCGCTGCCGCTAAAGGCGGAAATGACCGTAATATCATTCTGCTCAGCAACTCTTGCGACTTTTTCACGTGTATCCGCGTGACTGTCATTAGCCAAAACAACTACCTTAACTTTTTGTGCCTTGAGGCCGATAAGGACCGTCTCAAGCCCCGTAACCAGCTTCCCGGCCCGCTGGGCAAGTCCCAGCAGATTCAAAGCTTTCTGTCTATTTTGCAAATCTATTTATCACCAAATAATTCTTTCCTTGCCTTTTGATGGTCGACGTAGGCATATAATTCCTCGTAAAAACTTGCGGGGATATTTGCGCCCAGGCTCCGTTCAAGCACGCCTTTTTTCTGGGCCTGCTTTATTTTGTCCGGGTCAAGTGAAACATATGCGCCGCGCCCGGGCTTTTTGCCCGTAGAATCAACGGCAACATTCTTTTCCTTGTCGACCACAATGCGAACCAATTCCTTCTTCGGCTGCATGGTATCAGTCAACAGGTCTTTCCGCATTGGAATTTTTCTTTTTTTCAAAAGAACTCACCCCTTGCCACATTCTTCGTCAGTGCTTACGCTATTCAACTGTCTCTTCACCGTCGGTACTCCCAACAGCATCCGCTTCGGCCGCAGCATCATCGCCAGCAGCTTCTCCGTTTTCTTCAGCGACCAGGTCCGAATCTTCCTCTTCCACAGAAGACTCATTCGAATCATCCGCAGCGGTTTCCGCGTCTATTTCCGCGCTCTGAATGGCCTCTTCATTTTCCTCATCGGCTTCATCGGCGCCCTCGTTAACAAATTCAACTTCAGACTCCGGCCTGATGTCAATCTTGTAGCCGGTCAGGCGCGCCGCCAGACGAACATTCTGGCCCTTCTTGCCGATCGCCAGCGACAGCTGGTAATCCGGAACAATCACCAGGGCACTCTTTTCGTCCTCCTCGTCACCGAACTGAACGGCAATGACCTCTGCGGGATTGAGCGCATTGGCAATGAAGTCCGACGGGTCTTCTTCATATTTAACAACGTCGATGTTTTCGCCGTCAAGTTCGTTGACCACATTCTGCACGCGCGCACCGCGTTGACCCACACAAGTACCGACCGGATCAATGTTCGGGTCGTTTGACTTAACCGCAATCTTCGTCCGGTCACCGGCCTCGCGTGCGATTGAGACGATCTCGACCGTCCCGTCGTAAATCTCCGGCACTTCCTGCTCAAACAGGCGCTTAACCATGTCCGGGGCGGTTCGTGACACCGTGATCTGCGCACCCTTGGCGTCGGAACCAACGTGCGTCACAAGCACGCGGACTTGGTCCTGCGGGTTGTAGTTTTCGTGCGGCATCTGGTCATTACGCGGCATTACCGCTTCAACATTACCAATTTTAACATAAACGAAGCGATTATCGCGCCTCTCAACCGTCCCGGTAATCAGTTCGTCCTCATATTGCGAATATTCATCGATAATATGATTCCGTTCTGCTTCCCGCAAGTGCTGCATGATGACCTGCTTGGCGGTCTGGGCGGCAATGCGCCCAAAATTCTTCGGTGCCACGTCAAAGCGGATCTTGTCGCCCAGCTCGTAAGCCTTGTTGATGGCAAGAGCATCCTTCAGGCTTATTTCCAAGCGGTCATCGTGGACCTCCTCGACGACAACCTTTTCGCTCATCATCTTGAAGTTGCCCCTGCGTTCGTCGAATTCAACCACAACGTTCGTTGCCTGGTTGTAATTCTTTTTATAAGCAGCGATAAGTGCAGCCTCAATCGCTTCCACGATCACATCTTGCTTGATACCCTTAGTTTCTTCTAAAGTCGCAAACGCCTCTAGCATTTCTTTCGACATAACTTTTAATCGGCCTTTCTAAAATTCAATTGCAAAACGAATGTTTGCAACCAGTTTACGGGGAATAGTTATTACCTTCCGCCTTGTTTTGATCTTGATTTCCAACGAAATTTCGTCTTCGTCGTACGCTTTGAGCGTCCCCTCGAATTCCTTTTCACCCGCAACTTTTTGGTAAAGGCCGACGTGAACGTAATTGTTCAGCGCCTTCTGCCAATCCTTCGCGGTCTTAACCGGGCGTTCGACACCGGGCGAGGAAACCTCAAGAACGTAGGGGGTCGGAAACGGATCCGGTTCGATTTCGTCGAGCTTGGTCGAAATCAATTCGCTTAAACCCGCAATCTCATCCATATCAATCCCGTTTTCACGGTCTACGTATATCCTTAAATAGTCCTGCCCCTTTTCCTTTACGTATTCAATATCCACCAATTCGTCGTTGCGCGACGCAATAATTGGCTTAATCTCTGCAAGAACAAAATCTTTAACTTTCGCCAAGTACTTTCCTCCGTAATAAAAAGAGTGAGCAGAAATTGCTCACTCCGAATCATTATTCGAACTTATATATGAAGTATACCACAATTATATTAATACTGCAAAATTTTAAAAGAGCGAAAGTTGGTTCTGGTCGGGCATCCCCGTCAAAACCTCGTTTTCCTCGAGGTAATTCATAATTGTCTGCGACACCTTGCCCCTGTTTGCCAGGTCCTCTTTCGACAAGAATTTTTGCTCGGTCCGGGCGGCCACAATCTGCTTGGCCGCGTTGATACCAAGCCCGGGGACAGCGTTGAAGGGCGCCAAAATGGTGTGCTGGTCAATAATCTTGAAGTTAGTGGCCTCGGAGTTATTGAGATCAACCATCTTGATCTTGATGCCGCGTTCAAGACACTCGTTGGCAATTTCCAGAACCGTCAATAGGCCCTTGTCCTTGGCGGAAGCATCGTTACCCTTGTTTTGGATGTCTGCCATCGCCTTTTTGACCGTGTTCTTGCCGTGGCTCATTGCCACCAGGTCAAAGAGGTCGGCACGCACGGAAAAATACGCGGCGTAGTAGATTTCCGGGTAATAAACCTTGAACCAGGCGATACGCAGGGCCATGAGAATGTAGGCCGTCGCGTGGGCCTTCGGGAACATGTACTTGATCTTGAGACAGGACGGAATGTACCAGTCGGGAATCTTATCGTTCTTTTTCAGCTCCGCCATGTCATCGTCGCTGATGCCGCGACCGTGCCGCACGGACTCCATTGTTGAGAACGCGACCTCCGGCTTCACGCCCCAATGGATAAGGTCCATCATAATGTTGTCCCGGCAGCCAATCACGTCCTTCAGCTTGCAGGTGCCGTTATCGATCAGTTCCTCGGCATTGCCCAGCCACACGTCCGTTCCGTGGGAAAGACCGGAGATCTGGAGCAGTTCCGAAAAGGTCGTTGGCTTCGTCTCCTCGAGCATCCCGCGCACAAACCTGGTGCCAAATTCGGGCACGCCCAACGTGCCCGTCTTAGACTGGATCTGGTCGGGCGTTACGCCCAGTATTTTAGGGCTGGAAAAAAGCGACATGACGCCCGGATCATCGGGCGGAATTGTCAGCGGGTCAACGCCAGAGAGGTCCTGCAGCATCCTGATCATGGTCGGATCATCGTGCCCCAGAATATCAAACTTCAGGATATTATCGTGAATGGAGTGGAAGTCGAAGTGCGTGGTCAGCCAGGCCGCATTAACGTCATCGGCGGGGTACTGCACGGGCGTGAAATCGTAGATGTCCATATCATCCGGCACAACCACGATCCCGGCCGGGTGCTGCCCCGTTGTCCGTTTGACGCCACTAACGCCGGCCGCCAGATGGTCGAGCTCGGCCCGGCGCAGCTTCAATTCCTTTTCCTCATCGTAATGCTTAGCGTAGCCGTAGGCCGTCTTGTCGGCAACCGTGGCAATCGTACCGGCACGGTAGGAATTATCCGGTCCAAACATTACCCGAATGAAGTTGTGGGCTACTGGTTGGTAGTCGCCCGAGAAGTTCAAATCGATATCGGGGACCTTGTCGCCGTGAAAGCCCAAAAACGTTGCAAACGGGATATCCTGTCCGTCCTTCACCAGGTCAGTTCCACACTTAGGACACTTCTCGTCTGGCAGATCATAGCCCGAGCCGTATTCGCCGTTTTCAAAAAAATGGGAATACTTGCACTCGGGGCAGCGGTAGTGCGGGGCCAGCGGGTTGACCTCGGTGATCCCGGACATCGTGGCAACCAGGCTGGAGCCGACAGAACCCCGCGAGCCAACCAAATAGCCGTCCTTGTTGGACTTGGCCACGAGGCGCTGCGAGATCAGGTAGATGACCGCATAGCCGTTGGAAATGATCGATTTAAGCTCCATGTCCAGGCGCTCCTGCACAATCTGGGGCAGCGGATCGCCATACAATTCGTGTGCCTTATTGTAGGTCAGTTCTTTCATTTCCTCATCGGCGTTTTCAATGTGGGGCGGGTAGAGTCCGTCCCTGATCGGGGCGATCTCTTCCGTCCCCTCCGCAATCTTATTCGGATTGGCAATGACAATCTCCCTGGCCGCATCTTCACCCAAGAAACCGAATGCATCAAGCATTTCCTGTGTGGTGTACAGGTGCATATCCGGCTGCTTCTTGTTCCGGTTCGGATTGCTTCTTTGCGCAGAAACCAGAATTTGCCGGTAGATGGCATCGTGCTCTTCGACATAGTGGGCGTCGCTCGTCGCCACCACTGGTTTGCCCAATTCCTTGCCCAGCTTGTAAATATTGGTCAAGATTTCCTCTAATTCCGCTTCATCCGCAATCAGGTGGTCGGCAATCAATTCCCTGTAGCTAGCCGGGGGCTGAACTTCCAAGTAGTCGTAGAACCGGGCCTTTGCGCGGGCCTCATCATAGCCCTTCTGCATCATCGCAATAAAAACCTCACCCTCCTGGCAGCCCGACCCAAAGAGCAAACCATCGTGGTTCTTGGTTAGGTCCGACTTGGGCGTCCGCGGTATCCGGTAAAAATACTTGGTGCTGGCCAGCGAAACCAGCCGGTAGAGGTTTTTGAGTCCCGCCTGCGTCTTGGCCAAAATCGTCATGTGCTGCGGGCGCGCCCGCTTAAAGACCTGGCCCCGCGCTGCGTAGTCGTTCATCTTGCCCAGGTCGTCTTCACCGTACTTCTTGGTAAAAGCCGCAAGCAGCTTGAACATCAGGTAGCCCGTTGCTTCCGCATCCTGGTTAGCCCGGTGGTGGTGTTCGAGCACGACGTTGTACTTCTTAGCCAGCGAATCAAGCGTGTGCCGGGTCTGCTCCGGGTGCAGCAGGCGCGACACCTCCAGCGTGTCGACGACGGGCTGGGTGATTTTGGACAGGCCAGCCCGCTTGAGCGCCGCGTTGACAAAGCCAACATCAAACTGGACGTTGTGCCCGCAAAGGGGCCGCTCACCGTAGAAATCCTGGAACTGTTTGATAACAACGGCCTCATCGTCGGCCGCACCGACCATCTCATCGGTAATCGAGGTCAGATTAATCGTCTGCTCACTCAGGGGGTGGTGAGGATTGATGAACTTGTCGAAGCGTTCGATCACCTCGCCGTTTTTCATTTTAACCGCACCGATCTCGATGATTGTGTCATAAACGGAGGAGAGTCCGGTCGTCTCGACGTCAAAAATCACAAATTCACGGTCCTCATAGATCATGGGGGCCGGATTGAGAACAAGCAGGGCATGGTCATCGATCATGTTGGCCTCAAGGCCATAAACAATCTTGACGCCATTCTTTTTGCCGGCGCTGTAAGCTTCGGGGAAGGCCTGGACGTCAGCGTGATCGGTAATTGCGAGCGCCTTCTGGCCAAACTTCTTGGCGGCCAAGACAAAGTCGGTTGCGGTATTGGTGGCATCAAGCTGACTCATATTGGTATGCAGGTGGAGTTCCACCCGCTTTTCCGCACCTTCGTATTCTTCTTGGCGGCCCACGTGTTCAATGATCTCAAAACTGGAAATATTGAAGACGGTGTCGTGGTCCCACTGGTCCTCGGACGCGGACCCCTGCATCTTGGCCCACGTGCCGGGCTTCAACTCACCGATACTCTTTTTCTGGTCGTCATCGGACACAAATTTTTTAAACGTAATCGAATCAGTATAGTCGGTAATTTCGCCGGTAAAAATAGTTGCGCCGGTTTTCAATTCGCGCCGGTCGATGTTGAAGATGTTGCCCTCAATCACAACGTTGCGCGTGCCGTCCACTACCTCCTTGATCTGCTTCACCGGCAGGCTCTCATCGAGCTTGCGGCTGCCGTAGCGGGTTTTCCTGGTCGGGTAGCTCTGCTGCTTTGGGCGTTCCTTAGGCGGTGCGGCATTGTACGCTTCCTGCATGGTCTGCTCGTGCTGCTCCTGGAGCTGCTGGAGGCTGGCCAAGTTGCTCTGTGAATTGGCCTCGTCGACTTCCGTCACAAACTTCAGGTTGAAAAAGCCATAGTCCCGCATCTCTTCGGCCAGCTGGTCCAACATTTTCTGCTCAATCAGACCGTCCACTATCAGGTTATCCACCGGAATGATCCAGCGACCATCCTCCTTTTGGGGCTGGTGACTGGAAATAAATTCACGTGCCACCGGCTGCAGTATCTGCGAATTCTGGACCGCATAGTGCCAGTAGTCCGGCAAATAATCATCGGCACCGTCCTTCGTGCGTACAATCAAGCGCGTGTCCACGAAGGAAGAAAAATTAGCCCCGATGGACTTGTTTAGGGCATCATACGTTTCAAACTTTAGCGGTGTAGTAAAAAGAACATGGATATCCCACCTATGTTCCTTAGCGTACACATCCACGTTCTCAATTTCGCCTTTTTGCACCAGGTCATCATCCGCGAACTGTTCCGGAAAGTGAACCTGCTGCAGAAGGCGTAAGAAAAGTTTATTTTTATCAGCCACAAAAATTATCCTAACTCTTTATTGATAAAACTGTCTAATTCTGCGACGGTTACCTCAACCGCCTTTTCATCTGTTGGGCGTTTAACCTCAACGATACCGTCAGCGGCCTTTTTGCCAATAGTAATGCGGATCGGTGCACCGAGCAAATCCGCATCTGCAAACTTGACGCCGGCACGCTCATTGCGGTCATCGTACAAGACGTCGCAGTGCGCGCTGTACTTCTGCTCGAGCTGCTCTGCTAGCTGCGTTTGCGTGTCGTCCTTCATCTTCATCTGAACGATGTGAACGGCAAACGGCGCAATTTCCTTGGGCCAGGCAATTCCGTTCTTAGTCAGGTGCTGCTCAATCACAGCAGACAAAACCCGGGTGACGCCAATCCCGTATGAACCCATAATGACGGGCTGGGCCTTGCCGTTCTGGTCCAGGAAGCTGGCGCCCATGGTCTTCGTGTAGTATGTGCCCAGCTTGAAGATGTGCCCCACCTCAATCGAAGTGGTGAACTGCAGCGGCAGGTGGTCTACCGGATCTGGCTCGCCTTCGTTGGCAACGCGGACATCGCCAAAAATATCAGCATTAAAATCACGGCCCAGGTTGGCATTCTTAATCTGACAATTGTCCTTGCCCGCACCAACAATCACATTGAAGAGGTTCTTGACGGTATCATCCGCAATGATGCGGTCCGCCCAGTCGGCGTTCACCGGTCCCAGGCCGCCCTTGCCCACACCGGCAACCGCACGCAGCTCCTCGTCTGTCGCTACTCGCAGCGCATCAGCGTCCAGCAGGTGCGTGAGCTTGACCTCGTTAACCTGCTTGTCGCCCCGAATCAGAACCAAAACGTGCTCCTTCTCGTTAAGCACATACAAAACGCTCTTAACGATTCTCGTGACCGGCACCTGCAGGAAGTCAGCCAGGTCCGCAATCGTCTCCTGCCCCGGCGTAGCAACCTCTTCTACCGGACGCAGCTCTTCCTTATCCTGCTTGAAGGTGTCGACGCTGACCGCCATCTCCAAGTTGGCGGAATACGTGCCGCTCTCATTGGTTGCAATCGTGTCCTCACCGATTGCGGCAGGTGCCTGAAATTCAGTGGAATTCTTGCCGCCCATCGTGCCCGAGTCGGCAATTACGGGTGTGACCTTGACGCCGCAGCGGCGGTAGATGGCTTCGAATGCACGCTTCTCATCGTCAAACTGCTCGTCCAGCTGCTTGGTTGTTGCAGCAAAGCTATACGCATCAAGCATGACAAATTCACGCGTGCGCAGAAGCCCGAAGCGGGGCCGGTTTTCGTCGCGGAACTTATTTTGAATCTGGTAGAGGGCAATCGGCATCTGCTTGTAACTCTTCAGGTTCTTGGCCACAATCTCGGTGAAAGTTTCCTCGTGGGTTGGACCAAGCATGCTGGGCCGGCCGTGACGGTCCTTAAGCTTAAACATCTCGGGCCCGTACTTCTGCCAGCGTCCGGATTCTTCCCAAAGCGTGGATGGCAACAGTTCCGGCATGAGCATTTCCGGCACGTTGATTTTAGCCATTTCCTCACGCATGATTTTTTCAGCCTTGCTTAAAACGCGGAAGCCCAGCGGCAGGTAGGCGTACACGCCGGCCGTGACCTGGCGCACATAGCCGCCCCGGAGCATGAGCTTGTGACTCGCTACAACCGCATCCGACGGCGCCTCTTTTAAAGTTGGCATAAACAATTTGGATTGACGCATTAAATTTCCCCCAAGAAAAACAATTTTTAATATTCTATTTAATAAAGTAGCGGTAAATGTCGTTGCCGGTAACCGCAATAATCAAGAGCAGCAACAGGCCAAAACCAACCAGCTCAACCATCGCTTCGTGGTCCTCGGAAATAGGCTTGCCCCGCAGTATCTCAATGATGTTCAGCAGGAACTTCCCCCCGTCAAGGCCGGGAATCGGAATCAGGTTCACAATGCCCAGGTTGATTGAGATCATGGCTAAAAAGGCCAGGAGGTAGGAGAAGCCCATCCGCGAAACCTGCGACGTCTGTGAATAAATACCGACGGGCCCAGACAACTTATTCAGACTAAAGTGCCTGAACAGGTTGCCCACGGCACTGAAAATCATCCCCGTGGTTGAGACGGCGGTATCCCAGCCGCGGCGCAACTTAGGCCCAAAGCGTTCGTCGCTTTTGGCCTGAATGCCGATCTGATATACCGTCTGCTTTTGTACCTTGACGGCCTTGGGCTGCACCTTAACCGTCTTGACCGTGCCATTTCTAACCAGCTCAACGGTTAACGCCTTCCCCTTGCTGTGGTCAATTTGCCGGGAAATGTCCTCAAACGTGACGGTTTTGCGCCCATTGATGGCACGTATCCTGGACTCCGGCTCAATCCGCGCAGACGCGGCCGGCGAACCCGCAACCACCCTGCTGATCGTCGTTGTCGCCGGACCGGGAACGGTAAACGTCCACATCAAAAAGACGACAAAGCCTAAAAGGATATTCATTAAGGGGCCGGCCACATTGGTCGCCAGCTTCTGCCACACATTGGCTTCCTGAAACTGCGTATCGCGCGGCGCAATAATCAGTTCCGTTTTGGTCTGGTCAATAATTGTTGCATCATGATCCACGTGATACGTAACTTGTTTATCCTCGTCGCCATTTTCATAGCCGGTGATAAGCAGGTCGTCAACTAAGTCGGCCTTGGTTATCAGCACGGGAATACCCTCGATGGGCAGGTCTGCTTCCGACGCATCGATCCTAACCACCTGGTCGTGGTCGTTTAACTGCAGGATAACGGTCATGCCCGGCTCAAGGGCCGGCCCGTCATCCTTGCTTGCCAAGCGCACATAGCCGCCCAGGGGCAGCCAGCGGATGGTGTAGGTGGTCTTGGTGCGACGCACCTGGAAAAGCTTGGGCCCCATGCCAATCGAAAATTCGCGCACCAAAACGCCGCACTTCTTGGCGACGATAAAATGCCCGAACTCATGGACAAAGACCAAGAGACCGAATACAACTAAAAAAATCAGTATACCCTTCAATTAGAATTCTCCTAATGCACGATTCCTAGTAGCGCGGCAAAAACGGGCAGGACAAAAAGCATGCTGTCGAAGCGGTCCAGGATGCCACCGTGGCCCGGCAAGATTTTGCCGGAATCCTTCACGCCGTAGTAGCGCTTATAAGCGGATTCGACGAGGTCGCCCATCTGGCCAACAATTGACAGGGCAAAGGCGATGATAATCATCTGCCCCTGCGGGTAACCCGTGTTGACAAAGTAAACATAAATTGCGGCACATACAACGGCACACAGTGTGCCGCCAATCGACCCCTCCCAGGTTTTGTTGGGGCTGATCACGGGCCATAACTTATGTTTGCCAATCTTGCGCCCGATCATGTACGCGCCGGTATCGGTGAGCCAAACAACCACAAAAACGTAGCACAAAAGCGCGAGGCCATTGGTGCTGTTCCTGACGCCGGCCATGTAGTGAAAGCCGGTGCCAATGTATAAAGAGCCCAGGGTGTAAACACTGACGTCGTCAAAGGTGGTCTTGTTTTTGGACAGAACCGTCCATGAAAGCATCAGCATGATGAGCGCAAAGTACACCCCGTACTTTGTCCAGTTGAAGGGCGCACCGTTGAAAAAGCTGTTAGGCACAGCCCACGTAATGGTTGCCAACAGTGCTAGCAGGAAGTTGACCGAGACCAAGATCTGCTTTTTCATCAGGAAAATTTCACTGATGCCGACTGCTGCAAAGGCCACCGTGAGCCAGTCGATCCACGCCCCGCCCGCTAGGACAATCGGAATAAATAATATTAAAGCAATAACTGCTGTAATTACACGTTGTTTCATATCTCTACCTAACTATCTGATTCATCGACCCGACCGAAGCGGCGGTGCCGACCTTGAAACTCATTGACAAATTTTTCCAAGTCTGCGGCGGTAAAATCAGGCCAATTTTTGGGACTAAAGGCAAGCTCGGAATAAGCCAATTGCCAGAGCATAAAGTTGGAGATTCGCTGTTCGCCCGATGTCCGGATGAGCAGATCGGGATCGCTGTATTCACCCAGCTTGGCCGTCATCAGCCGTGCCGAGATCATGTCTTCGTCAATCTGCTCGCTGCCGATCGCCCCCGTCTCAACCAACGCGGCCAGCTCCTTCACGGCGGTGGTAAGCTCGCTGCGGGAACCGTAATTAAAGGCAAAATTCAGCACTAATCCCGTATTAGCTGCCGTCTGTGCCATGGCCCGCTGCACGACGTCGTGCGTCTTACGCGGCAATTCGTCCAGGTAGCCCATAATATTGACCTTGACGTTATTTTCCATCAAAGTCGGCATAAACCTGTCAAAAAAGCGCACTGGCAGATTCATCAAGTAGGCCACTTCTTCCTTGGGTCGGGCCCAATTTTCCGTCGAAAAGGCATAGAGCGACAACACCTTGATGCCCATCTGCGCAGCGGCCAGGGTAATGCGTTCAACGTTGTTCATGCCCTCATAGTGACCCGCAACGCGCGGCTTGCCCTGCCTGCGGGCCCACCGGCCGTTGCCATCCATGATGATCGCCAGGTGGTTGAGCTGGTTCTTCTTGTCTGCCATTATTTAGCCTTGCGTGATTTCTTTACGCTTCTGGTCGGCAAGCTGGTCAATCTTCTTAGTGGCATCGTCCGTCGCTTTTTGCACCCGCTTTTCCAAACTGCGCTGCTCATCTTCGGTAATATCGTCATCCTTCAATTGCTTCTTGAGGCTGTTCATCGCATCGCGACGGACGTTCCTAACCGCAATCTTGCCTTCTTCAGCCAGCTGGTTGACCTGCTTGGCGATTTCCCGGCGCCGCTCACCGGTTAGCTGCGGGATCACCAGTCGGATGACCTTGCCGTCGTTTGCGGGGGTCAGGCCCAAATTGGATGCAAGCAGCGCGTGTTCAATGTTGTCGAGACTGCCTTGGTCATAGGGCGTAATCAAGAGGACGCGTGGTTCCGGAATCGTGATGCTCGACAATTGGGTTAGGGGCGTTGGTGCACCGTAGTAGTCAACCTGAATTCCATCCAAGATTGCCGCATTGGCTACGCCAGCACGGATGGAACGCAGATTTTTGGCAAAAACAGTGATGGATTTGTCCATGTTTTCCTGCGCTTTTTTAATAGTATCGTTGTTCATTATTTTCCTCCTTCAATTACTGTGCCGATATGTTCTCCCATGACAACCTTCTTAATGTTGCCCGCGGTGTTAACGTTAAATACGATCAACGGGATGTTTGTGTCCATTGAGAGTGAACTTGCGGTCCGGTCCATGACCTTTAAGCCCTTGGAGATTACGTCAAGCTGAGTTAATTCACTGTATTTTTGGGCGTTGGGGTCAATCTTGGGATCGGCCGTATATACACCGTCGACGCCGTTCTTGGCCATCAGGATTACGTCTGCGTTGATCTCAGCAGCCCGCAGCGCCGCAGTGGTATCGGTCGAGAAGTAAGGGTTGCCTGTACCCCCGCCCATAATTACCACGCGGCCCTTTTGCAAGTGCCGAATCGCTTTGCGCCTGATGTAAGGTTCGGCAACTTGCCTCATCTCAATTGAAGTCTGCAGACGAGTCGGCACACCAACGTGCTCTAGGCCGTCCTGAAGCGCCAAGCCGTTCATGATTGTGGCGAGCATGCCCATATAATCAGCCTGTGAGCGTTCCATTCCGAGCTTGGCGCCCGTTTCACCGCGCCACATGTTGCCACCGCCGCAGACGATGCCGATATCGACCCCAAGGTCATGGACCGACTTGATCTCTTGGGCCAAGTGGCTAATAACGGTTGGACTAATTCCGGTTCCCTCTTTACCAGCTAAAGCTTCACCAGATATTTTCAAAACAATGCGATGATATTTGACTTCAGTCATGACAACCTCCTCTATTAACTTAAATTATTCTACCATAGAAAACGGGCAAATGTGGATAGCAAAACGAAAGCCGGCCACTTTTTGTTAAAGCAAAAGGCACTTGTGCGCGTGCGTGGTTTTGCGCGCAAGGGCGGATCGACAGAACGTGCACGATTCCCAAAAACCCCTAGCTGGGTCATTAAGTTTTTATAAAGTGGCTGCTCCCAAAGGCGGCCATTTGGAGGCGAGTGCAATTTGCGGCTACCTTAACGCAAAACTGCTATAATTGGATGTGAGATAATAAGATACTTTTTCCTTACGAACAAAGCCACCCGGCACTTTACCATGCCGGGCGGCTTTTTGCATGCAAAAAGAGGGAAAATCATCCGGTCAAAATGATTCCTCCCCTTTTTGGCATATTTTTAATTATCTTTTGGCGGCTTCAGCGGCGGCAACCCGGCCCGAGTAGATGCAGTAGCCGGCCTCTGACCCGGGAACGTTGACCCCGTAAGTGTCACCGACGAGAACCGCAGACGCGTCTGCACCGACCGCATACAAGCCAGGGATTTTCCGCCCCTGCTTATCCAAAACTTCGTTCTTGCGGTTCACGCGCAGTCCGCCCATCGTGCAATAGGCACCAACACCAATTTCAAAGGCGTAGAAGGGACCAGTCTTTACATGGTAAAGGTAATCTGCTGGTTTTTCAAAGTTGTCATCGCGGCCGCGGTCAACCTGCTGGTTGTAGCGTTCAACGGTTGCAGGCAAGTCGGGCAGGTCAAGTCGGGCCGCCAAGTCCGCAATTGAATCGGCAACGGTAAGGAAAGATAAGTTTTGCGCTTTAGCGGATTCAATCATGGCCTTCAACTGGTCAAGCCTGGTCCGGTCAGACAACGGCTTAAGGCTGCGCGGCAGCTTATTGTCTGCGAATTCATCTACCGCTTTTTGGTCCAATATTGCAAAGACCTTCTCCTGTCTGATAAGCGCATTTCCGGCGTGGGCCCATATTCTAAACACGCTCTCATCCACAAAGCGATTGCCGCTTTCGTTGACCCACAAAGGTGCCATCTCGCAGCTGGCTATTCCAATGTCGGTCTTCCAGAACTTAAACGACGGTACCGTATCTTCCATGATCTGTCCGCCAAACATCATTGCCATGCCCAGGCCGTACTTCTTCGCGCCGACCTTCCACGCCATCTGCAGGCCCGCGCCGGTGCTTTTGCCGGAATTCATCGGCACAATGCGGTTGGAATTGGAATTAAAGTACTCCGTCAACATCG
The DNA here is from genome assembly GCF_059900875.1 of Lactobacillus sp. XV13L. Taxonomy (NCBI): domain Bacteria; kingdom Bacillati; phylum Bacillota; class Bacilli; order Lactobacillales; family Lactobacillaceae; genus Lactobacillus; species Lactobacillus sp. XV13L. Next base: position 270,830 of record NZ_JBWXGD010000001.1, read on the forward strand.
CGCGGTTGTTTAAGTAGCCACCGGTTGCCAGGATGACCGTCTTGGCCTTGATGTCTGTCCGTTCTTTGCCGTCAAAATCTTCAATCGTGAGGCCCGTTATCCTGCCGGTGTCATCTTGCTGCAAGTCGGTGACCGCCGCGGAAGTAATAAACTCAACGCCCCTTTGCTCTGAATGGGGCTGCATCCCATCGTGAATGGCATGATTGCCCAGGCCACTAAACATGTGCCAGGTGTTCAGACCCGCGCCCAGGGTTGCAACGCCCTTAAACTTCACACCGAGTTGCTCCAGCCAGTCGACGTTGGCAGCTGACTGGGCAATGTAGTCCTTCCAGATCATGGTGTCTGCTTCAAAGTGCGAGAATTCCTGCTCGTCGTGCAGCAGTTTTTCTGCGGAAAGATCGATTCCCTGTTCCTTCTGCATCTGGCTCCCAATGGCAAACACGCCCTCAACGTAGTTGCCCGAGCCACCGGTGGTTCTGCCCTGCTCAACTACAAGCGTCTTTAGCTTCCTACTTGCGGCCTCGGCTGCAGCGGCTTGACCGGATAAACCGGAACCAACAATCACCAGGTCATACTGATTATTTTGTGCTAACATGTTTTTCTCCCTCATTATTGAAATCTTACTATTAAATGATATTTCTAAATACCGCTTACAATGCTAATATAAGTTATGAAATCACCAATGTAAAATAAATATTTTGAATTCTGATCATTGTGAAACTGCAATAATAGTGAGGCAAGATGCTATGGATGAAAAACTTTTACACCAAATTCTCCTAACCGTGAACGAGGTCAAGACGGTCAGTGAACTGGCCAATCTGCTGTACTTGAGTCAGCCCTACGTCAGCCAGATTATTACCAAGGCGGAGGGCCACTACCACGTCCGCCTGGTCAACCGCAACCGGGTGCCAATCTCCTTGACCCCAGCCGGTGCCGAGTTAGCCAGGGGGCTAGAAAAAATTATCGGCGACCGCATCCAACTTGAACACGAGTTGGAGCACTATTCACCCAACCAAAAACCATTAATTAAAGTTGCGCTTGCGCCACTCTGGACCGCTAGAACAACCACAGCGGTCATTAGTGAGTTGCAAGGTGCATTTCCCAATTTTCAATTTGAAATTCAGCACCTTTTCACTTCGAATGAGTCGCTTAAGATGCTCGAAAACCACAACGTTGACGTCTTTTGGGGTGCCCTGCTGCACGGGCCGGAATTCAACTCGCGCTACCTGTACCGTTCCCGGGCGAGCATAATCATTCCCCGCAACCACGCCCTCTTTCAAAAAGGCAGGCGCAAAGTGGCATTTTCACCGGCATTATTCCACCAGTTAAACAATAGTGCCCTCGTCTCACTGACCGATAACTCCGTTTTTCAAAAGATTGCCGATCACTTATTCGCAGACGACGGCATCAGGGTCCATAAAACAATCAAGGTGAACGACTTTATTGGCGCCTGCCAGCTTGCAATCAAGGGGTTAGGCATCACGGTTACGCTAAACGACACGCTGGATTACCTGAATGCCAGCAGGTACGAATTTAACGTCATGGAGATTCCACGCACGATGTTCAACCTGGACGTCGGTGTAACTACTAATAGAAGTGCTTCGCCCCAAGTGAACGAAGTCGCGCAAAAGTTGTGTAGGGTAGTTAATTCAGCAAACAAAAAACTTTGAATATCAATCAGAATTTAAATTGGTGTACACAATAAGATATTATCTGTCTGAAATCGGAATCCACGCTTCGTCAAAGCGAATTTCCGCCTCGGGATTGCTCAAGACCAGCAGAAGTGAAGTAATAATATCGCCGTTAAGCAGCAAATCGTTCTTTTTCAAGTAGCGCCTTACCTCGTCAAGCCATTTTTTACTGTCAATGTCTTGTGCGTTTCCCATAACCACTGTATGCAAACAGGTTTGAGTAGGAATTGTGCGTACCCTGTCACTGGCTTTCAACCCAAAACGCTTAAAATTATCTTCGCTGATAATCATTTCGATTTCGGGCTCAATTACCGATGTTTTTTGTAAGACCTCCTGCTTGCGGTATCTTATGGACGCATTTGTAATCGGCATCAGTTCGTTCCACTGCCGGTATTCTTCAGTCTGCTCCTCATTACTCTGGTGCGGACCGCCCATTTCCCTTAAGAACAGCTGCTTAAAAGCCGGTGAATTCTTCCACTTGAAAAAACGGCTGCCCTTCATCAACACTGTTTAGAAGGTTGTAATTATATTTCATAATAGCGAGTGTTACACTTAATCGCAAACTTTCTTTTTCTAGCTTATCAATTTGCGGCTTTACGTGCTCTAAAGCAACTTCTTTACTGGGAGAGTTCAGAATACCCAGTGTTTCATTTAGTGAGAAGCCCGCTTGACTCAGGTAGCGTGCCATGAATATTCGATACGAGTCGTTTAGGTTGAAGCGGCGCTGCTTATTATTGCCAACCCGTTGCGGCGATATTAATTTTTTCTTTTCATAATATTCAATGCCCTTGATTGAGATGCCAAAAAACTTTCCCAGTTGCGAAGATGTATAAATATACGGGTACTTTACTTCTCTTTTCATAGTCATTTATCTCTTTCTGCTTTCACACAGCTATATTAAAGCAGAAAAAAAGCCCCATTTCAGAAAAATTAGGGCCCTTTAACAATTTATTTAATTATGGATCTTTGAGACTGCATCCTTAGCGGCTGCACGGCCGAAAACGCCGCAGTTAAGCAGGGACATTCCGTCACCAAAGTAGTCGATTCCCATGACGCCACTGTCGGCACATGAACCAGCAGCGTACAAACCAGGAATGGGCGTTCCGTTCGCGCTCAAAACCTGGCCGTGCTCATCAATCTTTGCCCCGTGTAGCCGTCAGTACATACCTGCGGCATTCTTAAGATATAGTAGGGCGCCGTTATCTTGACCATGTGAGCAGGATTTTTGTGAAAATCTTCATCCACGCCCTTGTCGCACAACTCGTTGTACCGCTCAATCGTTTTCTGCAAGGTCTTTGCATCGATGTTAACGTCTTTCGCCAATTTTTCGATGCTGTCTTCTTTATAGCCAAAATTCCTATCATGTGCGGTCTTCTTCGTGAGGCCCAGTTCGGTCATGATCGGATATTTTTCTGCCGTCTTTTGGCCGTAAACCGCGTACCCTTCGTCATAGCCGTTGTACCAGCAGCGCTTGGTAAATTCGAAGGTAAAATCATCTTCGGAAACCAGCCTCTTGCCGCTGCCGTCTACCGAAAGAACGTCATAGTTGGGCAGCGTTGGCGATTCCGGAATTGCCTCAGGGAACTTATCGCCAAACGAGGCACCGTAGAAATAATACATAAATTGCAGGTACGGCACGTTAACAATTTTAGCGTTTACCTGGTCAAAAAATTTGAGTGCTGACCCGTCACCGTTGCCAACAACAACTTCAATATTGGTCATCTTCGTGTTGTATTTTTTAATTAGCGTGGGGTCTGCCGTGTATGAACCGGTCCCGACGATAACGGCCGCCGAATGAATTGTTAGCCTAGCGCCCTCAACGGTCGTAGCTTCAACCCCCTTTACTTGCCCGTCTTCGACAATAAGTTCGTCAACCTTCACCCCTAAACGCAGGTCGACGCCCTTGTCGCGGGCTGCCTTGACCAGCGTATTCATTAGTGCTGTCCCCATGCCCTTGATGGTGTGTGCACGCTTGGTCAGACGCGGCGCTTTAGGCGCAATGTTGACGACCTTGTCCCATTTCAGTCCCTGATCCTCCAGAAACCTGATGTAATCAGCTGATTCATTTGCCAGTTTGCGTAGCAAATCTGGTTCGATATTAGGCTCGTCGCCGTATACCGCCATGAGGTCATTATAAAAACTTTCCGCGCTGTCGCTAATCCCACGCCGCTTCTGCTCGTCGGTGTCCGCACCCATGATAAAACCCTGCGCACGGGTCGTGGAACTGCTGTAGGTTTGTCCGGCCTCAAGGAGCATCACGCTTGCACCCTCCTGGGCGGCTTCCAAGGCGGCACTGAAACCGGTTAGACCTGCACCAATGGCAATAATGTCCGTGTGCAGCTCCTCGTGCTTGGGTTCCGGTTTTGCAATCTTGCGGTTGGCAAAAGCACGTGAATCCCCACCGGCATCGTCTATAGCCTTGGCCACGCCCGCTAAGTAGCCCGTGGATGAAACCGTTGCACTCGAAATGGCATCGACGGCGGTTGACTGATTCTCAATTATCTGCTTTCTTAAAAGTTCAAAGGCCATGCCACCAATCACCGGCGTATCCGAATATTTAAGAACCTTTATATCCTTTATCTGGTTGTCCTGAAAGGTAACCTCTAAAGTTGCTCTCCCCGTTCCGGGCAAACCCTCGTTTTCGGCAAAAGACGCAATGTCTTCCCGGTAAACGCCGTCTTTTATATTGGTGTCAGTCGAAATTTCAATGCCTTCCAATTGATCCTTAATATTCTGAAGCGCCTCATTAAAGCCCCTTGAAGTATAGGAAGCACCAGAAACTGCGTCAGCCGCAAACCTGTTTGTTTTGTTCACCTGTGCAACCAGCTTGGGCAGCGCTAACTCGCCAATATTCTCAGTGTCATTGCTCGAAACAACCTTAACGTTTTTCAGTTGCTCACCGGCAACTTCGCCTTCTACAATAATGGTGCTTTTGAAGCCCTTGCCTTTTCCGGTATAAACGGCTTTGTCTGTCATTTTTATCTCTCCTTTTTAAACGCTTACGTATTTAGTGTAAGTGATGAAGGAGGTTCACCGTCAACTATATAATGAATTTTTTCACTAAGTTTACAAGGCGGTATTTTTGCAAGCGCAGCTTTTAACAGCGGTTAATCGGCCCAGTAAATTTTGCCTCTTAAGTAAAAAACACAAACGTCCCTTGCGCTGCGCCAACCGCTTTGGTGAAACGTGTTTTAAAGGACTACGTTTGTGCTTTCAAACCTGATATTTTTAACCAGGGCCGGATGACCTATTCATTAATCAATTTTCCGCAGCATTTTTGCCTGCTAACCGGCCAAAGGTCTGGGCGTGACTCGAAGCCAGACCCGGCACCCGGTCATTATATGAGCCCCAGAAGAAGCCGCCGGAATCATTTCCGCCCGCATACAAGTGCTTGATTGGCTGGTAGTTCGTGTCAAGCACCTCCATCTTGGTATTAACCCTCAGACCATCAAAAGTACACAGGATGCGGCCACCCAGAATGCAGCCGTAGTACGGGGCCTTGTTAACCGGCGTTATTCTGTAGGCTTCCTTGCCGAACTCCCGGTCGCTGTGGGCAATGACGGACTGGTTATTATTGGCCACGGCTTGCTTTAAATTATCAGCCGGCAAGTGGAGCTTTGCGGCCAATTCCTCGACCGTATTGGCCTTCGCAATAAGACCCTTTTTGATGTAGTTCTCGGTGTCATCGATAAATGCCTGCTTGCCACTCATATAACCTGGGAAACCATAGCGTGCACATCCCAACATGTGCATCTTTTCAAGTTGTTCGGCATAATTATCATCCCAAACCATTGCGTATAGGTATCCGGGCTCTTTGCTTGCGGCATTGACAATGAACTGGTACGGAACAGATTCATTAGCAAATCTTTTCCCGCGCAGGTTAACCTTTAAGAATGGATATGATCCAATCCAGAGCCAGTTATCATACGTGGCAGTTTGGTAGTACATATCTTCTGTTTTAGTTCCCACAGGAACAAGTCCACGATCGAAAATACTCTCGGCCGGCTCTTCGTCACGCATAGCACCCACATTTAAAGCTGCTGTAATCCCTGCTCCGTTCGACCGGGGAGAATCGTTATAAACATTTTTCTTGAGAGACAAAGAATTCCACTGTTGTAATAAATCCGTATTTGCAGAGTAGCCACCCGTTGCGATGATTACACCCTTTGATGCATCTATTTCATAAAATTCATCTTTAGCAAGGTCCTTGACAATAGCACCCGTCACTGTATCTTTTTCCTTAAGCAATTTAACTAAAGAGGTTTGGTAACGCATATCAACATTATGATTTTCTTGATACTTAACAAACCAGTCTCCGTAAGATACAAAAGACTGATCATCCGTCGTTGGATCGTTTTCGGTTGGAAAACCTTGATAGGCTTTTCCTGTTACCATTGCATCCGGCTCTGACTTAAAGTGCGCACCATTCGGTCTTAAAACATTGTCTTCCAACCAATTAACGCTTTCGGCACTGTTATCTGCCCATGTTTTTAGCAAGCGTTCATCAACATTGTGCTGTGCAAACGAAGCCATTGATTCAACTAGGTCTAGCTTGTTGATTACCGTTCCTGCCCGTTTCTGAGCATTACTGTCAACACTGGCTATACCTACTCTCATTAGATTTATTGTTTTTTCTTTTTCAATCAAAATAACATGTACGCCCTTTTCGTTAGCAGCCGCGGCAGCCATCATGCCGGCATTACCACCCCCAACTACTAAAACGTCAGTTTTAATTATTTTAGCGGGAACCACTTTGTCTAAATCGTAACCGTCTACATTTTGATATTGATTCATAATCATATTCTCCTTTTGCTTTTGTTTAATAGCGCTTTCAGATATAATAATATCATCTTTAAAAAGTAATGATTATTAACTTTATTATTACTAATAAGCATCTTTTATCAGGAGACTATTATGAACTTAGATCATTTAGAAATTTTTGTTGATTTGGCAGAAACGCTAAACTTCAGGAAAACGGCTTACCGTAGAAATATTTCTCAACCAGCCGTGTCTCAAGCACTAAACTCTATAGAGAATGAAATTGGTGTAAAATTATTCAAAAGATCAAGAAGAGGAGTTGAGATTTTGCCTAAAGGGCAATTGCTTTATGAAAACATCAAGCCACTTCTAAATACATATTTCAAATCAATTCAAGAAGTACAGCAAACCTATAAAGAAAAATTTGCCTTAACTATAGGTATAACAAATTCTCCGTACGAAGAAGAATTCATCCCACAACTAATACCTAGATTTCGGCATCAGTTCCCCAGTATAAAAATTTTTCTCCAAAACTATGATCATACACAACTCAAAAGGCAACTTTTAAATGGCGACTGTGATTTAATTCTAACCACTAAAGATGACGTAGCGGAGCTTAAAGATGCAAAGTATGATGAAATTATTACCGGAAATTTCTGTGCAACGGTCCCACGCTCAAACTCTTTATCCGCTAAAAGTTTTTTTATTAGTCAGGATTTTAAGGATCAAAGTATAATTCTTTTGGATAATAATTGGTGTCCACCAGAACAACTCAGACTTCAGGAAATTATTCGCAAAGAAAATATTGCTAAAGACATAGCATACGTAAATAACGTTAACACTGCCAACATCATGAGTAGGTCTGGACTTGGCATTACATTTAGCCCAGACTTTATATGTGGCAAAGACAACAAATACGTAAAGTCCATTCCAATTAAGTACGATATCGAACTAAGTTACGGGGTTGCTTCTCTGACTAGTAATAAGAAAACAAGTATTACTCAATTTACTGATTTTCTCAAAGATCAATTGCAAATAAAGCAACAAAACAAGGATTAATATAATATTTAAAATTGCCGAAACTAAAATATATACTGATTTTAACTTTAAATCTTTTATACGTAGTAACAAAGAAAGGATCGTTCAATGACGCAACGCCGTTCACCAATGCTTAACATTGCCGATATCGGCGATTACTTAAAAGTATTTGCCTGCACCGCTGTCATGTCGCAGCCAATTATGTCCATGATCCTCGGCGTGGGGCAGCCCACCCAGACGCAGGATGTTTTTGGCCTTCTTTATAACCTGGTAAAATATACCGCACCTGCCTTTATCTTTGGCATTCTTTATTCGACGATCCGTACCAATGATTTGGCGGGGGCGTTTTCTTACCAAAAGCACATGAGGGCTAGTTGGTCCAACCTGTTTGTACCCACATTTTGGTGGACGCTGGTCTACCTGCTGGGCATGCCGTGGCTGCAATTTATTATTCTAATGCCGCTTTTTTGGGCCATTAGCTGCTATGTGGGACAAAACACCAAGTGTGGTACTCTTGTGGCACTGGTTGCCGCTGCTTTGTACTTTGCCTGGCTTTATTTTTACGTCTTTCACGGCGTACACGAACGGGACTGGTACCTGCTTGACCACTTCTTTGGCGCCTGGCTATTGACCTGGCTTTTATCCTTTGCCTCGGCCTACCTCCTTCACTGCGGATGGAGCAGCGTGAAACAGGTTGCCATTGGCAAAAGCGAATAACAAAAGCAGCATTCCTGCTAGTAGCGGGATGCTGCTTTTTTGTTATTAAGTCATTTAATTCTGCAGAGGCCGGCGTTTATATCCCCTAACCCGCGACTTCTAAATCATAAACCAGAATTTGAAAACATTATTCACCATTATTCTGCCTTTTCTTGCCAATGGTTAAAGTAGCGTATAATCATCCAACTTAAGATGATGGTTAACAAAACTGGTACAACATAAGTCAATGCAGATACTTTTTGGTAAGCAAGCGGAATGTTAGGCAGCCAAAAGACGGTCAAACGGCTTTGCCATGCCCAAGGAATAACCGGCCAAATAAAATCAAGCAAGGAGGTTATGCCTAACATCGCAACTACCGCGCCAAAGAAGCCTAAAACTAAACTACCACCAACATTCCACTTCATTGCAGCCACTTCAGCAAGCTCATACTGCAAAAAGCCCAAAAGCGCCATGGCAATGCTAGTAAGCAATAATTTAATAAAAGAAATGCCCACCACGTTGAAACCAAAAGTCAAGATGAGGTAATAAATTAAATTCGTGCCGATGATTTCAATTACATACAGCAGCCAGTAATAAAACAATTGCCCCACTATTATTTTGCCCCTGCTGATCGGTTCGGTTAGCCAATTTTTAAAGTCCCCGGCCTTTTTTTCCCGGTCATAGACTAAGCACACTACAATACTTATGGCTAGTGGCGAAGCAAGTGCCAAAAGATCATTAAACGTATTGATCATATTTGCTGCACTAGAGAGGGCTTTTCGACTGCCGTAATAATAACCAAAGATAACGGGGAGGACAATTAAGGCGATTAAATGTAGGTAGAGCAGCATGCTGCGCCGTAGTTTGACATTTTCCGCACCAAAAATTTGTTTAAGCATTTTGGGTCACCTGCCTTTGAAATGAAGCAGCCGTCAAGCAGCTGAAAATAACGAATAAGCCCATCGAAGCCAGAATGGTCCAGGAAGCGTTGGGTACAACTTCACCAGCCTTTAGTGGAAAACCATTAATATGCAATTTAATTAGTGCAACGGGAAAGAGGTTGGACCAACCATACGGCAAAACCGGGCCCCAAGAAAAGGTGGTTACACAAAATATGCCAATCATAGAGCCAATAAAGGCTAGTCCAACAGTAACGTAGAGGTTAGATATTCTGCTTAACCACGTGTACAGGGGAATTTCCCACAATGTCGTTAAAAAAAGTCCCCCGACTGCTGTTAGGCAGGGCATAATTCCGACCCTAACCGGACTAACCAGACTGGTTAACAGCAGAAAAATGGCTAAAACCAGACTGACAGCAAACGACAGCAGCACACCGTGCAGAATTCTTCCTAATTCATAAGTAAATAAATTAGTGGGAGAACTTAAAATTGTTTTATACTCCGTACTATTTTTTTCATGACGATCAATCAGGCCAATAATTAGGGCCAAATATAAATTAAGCCAGAGAAAGCCCCACTGGTTAATTGTGCTTTCAAGCACGTAACCCGTAGAATTAAAGAAAAGACCAGTGAAGACAACAACCAAAAAGGGAAAAAGCACCGTTAGCGGTCTGATAATCGTTCTCTTGACTTTAAAAAGCTCATTTGCTAAAACGCTAAGCATATAAAACACCGGCCTTCTCTAGGGTAGAATTAAAGAGTTTTTCCAAATCGGTTTCGTGGTCATAAGGCTGCTCCAAAAGAAGCTTGCCCCCACCAATAATGCCAATGTTATCGGCCAGGTGTTCCACTTCTGAGAGCATGTGGCTAGAAATAATGATCGTGATGTCTCTCTGCTTGAATTCAGCGATCAAATTGCGCAGCTGCTGGATGCCTACCGGATCCAAACCATTGGTGGGTTCATCCAAAATCAGCAGCTTGGGGTGTCCAACTAGTGCTAGCCCGATGCCCAACCGTTCCTTCATTCCCAGGGAAAAGTTCTTGGTTAGTTTTTTCCCCGTGCTGCCCAGACCGACGGTTTGCAAGATACCTGGAATTTCGCTTTCGCTTGTTCCCCGCAAACGACAGATCACCTGCAGGTTTTCTTCGGCAGTCAGATTGCCGTATAAAGGAGCATTCTCAATCAGCGAACCAATATCAGCCAGGTCAGACCTTGTCCATTCATGGCCGGCAAATTTGACTTTGCCACTCGAAGCCGCAATCATTCCCGTTAAAATCTTCATTAACGTAGTTTTACCAGCGCCATTGGGTCCTAAAAGACAATAAACTTTATTTTCAGGAACATGCAAATTTATTCCATCTAAAACCAGTTGGTCCTTAAACTTTTTAACAATATTTTTCGTTTCAAGCAAATTAGTCATGTTCACAATCTCCCGCATAAACTTTCATGCCTTATCTATAATTTTCTATCTGTATATTATTGTTAATAAATACATCATCTAATATATCATATTATTAAAATTAATGGAATTTATTTTTAAGTTTGCTTGTACTAGGCCAGCAAATTTTATATCCCCAGTCCCATAAAAACCAGTCATTAAGTCGGACTACAGATGAAAAGGCGTTGAACTTCTTGTTCAACGCCTCTTTAGTTGGTGTGGAAAAACTAATCCCCACACTCTTTTTGAATTAATCAAAAATTACTTCATTTGTTCTTGAACTTCAGCAGCAAAGTCTTCCTGCTTCTTTTCGATGCCCTCGCCTACTTCGTAGCGGGTGAAGCCGGCAACTTCGCAGCCTTGCGACTTAGCGTATTCTGCAACGGTCATGTCGCCATCCTTGACGTAAGGTTGGTCAACCAGGCAGATTTCGCTCAGGTACTTGTTGACCCGACCCTCAACAATCTTAGGAATGATGTTGGCAGGCTTGCCTTCATTCTCGGTTTCCTTGGTGAAAACTTCCTTTTGCCGGTCAAAGTCGGCCTTAGGAACGGATTCCTTGTTCAGGTACTCGGGGTTGATTGCTGCAACGTGCATGGCGATGTTCTTTGCGGCTTCTTCGCTGTTGCCCTTAAGGGTAACGAGGGCAACAATTGCGCCACCGTTGTGCTTGTATGCACCGAACACTTCGTCGTCGCTCTTGGAAATCAGGTCAAACCTTCTGAGCGTGATCTTTTCGCCGATAACAGCGGTCAGGTTGGTGATGGCGTCGCCGACAGTAGAACCATCCATTGGTGCCTTCAAGGCCTCATCAACGCTAGCAGGTTTCGCAGCCAAGATTGCCTTAGTTACATCATCAACCAGCTTGATAAACTTGTCGTTTGATGATACGAAGTCGGTCTCTGAGTTGACTTCAACCAGGGCTGCCGTGTTGCCGCTGAATGCAAACTCAGCAAGACCCTCGGCAGCGATGCGGCCACTCTTCTTAGCAGCCTTGGCAACGCCGTTTTCCCTTAAAATGTCAATTGCCTTTTCAATGTCTCCATCGGCCTTAACCAAAGCCTTTTTAGAGTCCATCATTCCGGCACCAGTACGATCACGTAGCTCTTTAACTTGTTTAGCAGTAATATTTGCCATTAATGTATCCTTCCAAATAAAAGCTTAACAATAAAAATTAGTCTTTGTCTGCGTCGTCTTCGGTTGCAGCTTCATCAGCCTTGGCAGCTTCTTCCGTGCCTTCTGCTTCAGCATCCGCGCCGTCCTTGGTCATTTCAGCTTCTGCGCTTTCGCCTTCGTCAGCGCCCTGCTTGCCTTCGATTACGGCATCGGCCATTGCGCCGGAAATCAGGCGGATAGCACGGATAGCGTCATCGTTTGAAGGAATGACAACGTCAATAGGATCTGGGTCAGTGTTAGTGTCGACCATGGCTACAACCGGGATGCCCAGGATGTTGGCTTCGTGAACGGCAATCTTTTCCTTTTTCGGATCAACTACGAACAAAACGTCAGGGATTCTTGGCATGTCTTCGATACCGCCCAAGAATCTTTCCAGCTTGTCCATTTCTTTAGTCAAAAGCGAGGCTTCCTTCTTTGGCAATACATCAAAGGTACCGTCTTCTGACATCTTCTTTAAATCTTTTAATCTTTGTACCCGACTCTGGATGGTCTTCCAGTTAGTCAAAGTACCACCAAGCCAGCGTTGGTTAATAAAGTATTGACCAGCACGGGTGGCTTCTTCAGCGATGGAATCTTGGGCCTGCTTCTTTGTACCAACAAAGAGAATTACGCCGCCATCTTGAGCAACAGCTCTGACAAAGGCGTAAGCATCGTCCAACATCTTAATGGTCTTTTGCAAGTCGATGATGTAGATGCCGTTTCTTTGGGTAAAGATGTACGGCGCCATCTTCGGATCCCATCTTCTTGTCTGGTGACCAAAGTGGACACCAGCTTCAAGTAATTGTTTCATTGAAACTACTGACATAATAACTTCCTCCTATGGTTTTAAACCTCTCAAGCGGTCACCTCAACGTCTCACCATTGTCTGGCACCAAAACGTTGATCGCCCCTGATGTTTTATACATGCATGCCATTTGGCATACCTTAAAATGATACTAGATTTAGGCCTAAGTTGCAAGGCTAAAAATCAACTCCCCGGGTGCGCAAAAAGTTTTCCTTCCACGTCCGCGAATGATGCTTGAACCAGTATTCACGCTTCAGTGCCAATTTTTTGTCCGAAAACTGCTCGTGATAAATCATCTTGACCGGCCGGCGGGCCTTGGTATACTTGGCCCCCTTGCCGCTGTTATGCGCCGCCAAGCGCTTGGCGAGATCATCGGTAAAGCCCCCGTAAAAACTGCCGTCGCGGCACAAGAGGACATAAAAATAATACGATTTTTGTTCACGGCGCTTCGCCCTGTTCTCCGGCGTTTCGCGAATAATCCGCTGAATCTGCGGTAGGTAGCTGCCGTCTTCACCGTGGACCACAAGCGCATCCCTGAGAACCAGGCCGTCGCTGGCCGTGTGTTTCACCGCCTCGACGACAACCAGGTTGCTGTCCTCGCCGCGGTGGGCAACGTAGGGCTGCACCACTTTGACGCTCAGATCGTGATTGATGCACAGATAAGCAATCTCACCCAGCCGTTCCGGCCGGTGCACCATGAAGAATTTGCCCTTCATCTTCAATAATCCGCTGGCAACGCTGATAATTTCTTCCAGGTTGATTAGGAGCTCGTGGCGAGCGATGGCCTTTTCGCGGTCGGGGTTAACCTTGTGCTCGGGGCTGACCTTGAAGTACGGCGGGTTGACTACAACGACGTCATACGAATCTTTGCGCAAAAAGGCGGCGGCGTCCTGCACGTTTTTTTGAAAAACCGTGATGCGGTTCTCCATCTGGTTTAGCTCAACAGACCGCCGTGCCTGCGATGCGATGTCTTCTTGTATCTCCACCGCATCATACCTGGCCCGGTTGAAATACGCCATGTACATGGTAGCGGCGCAGTTGCCCGCGCACAGATCCGCGACCTTTGAATTGTCCCGGATTGCCTCCTTGGCAGCAGCTGCCAGCAGCAGCGTGTCCAGTGAAAAACTGAAGGATTCCTTGCTCTGGATGATTTTGAGCTCATCGCTGTACATGTAATCAATCCGTTCATTCTTGTGCAAATTGTCCATAAAAATTTTATCCTCTCCTCAGGCTCTGTTATAATATTTTACAACAATTGGAGGAGATTATGTTTTACCACTTTATTCGCCCGGTTGCCCGCTTCATCGTGTGGCTAATCAACGGGCACCTGCACGTTAATCACCGCGAGCGCATCCCTGACGGCAACTATATCCTGGCGGCACCGCACCGCACGTGGTGGGAGCCCATCCTGTTTGCCCTCGCTGGCAGTCCCAAGGAATTCATGTTCATGGCCAAAGTCGAATTGTTTAAGAATCCACTGCTGCGCTTTATCCTGAGGCATGCACACGCCTTCCCCGTGGACCGTACACATCCCGGTCCATCAGCGTTGAAAATTCCCATCAGCGGTTTGAAGAAGGGGAATTATTCGCTGATTATCTTTCCTTCCGGGACCCGGCACTCTGAGGAATTAAAGGGCGGCACCATCGCGATTGCCAAGCTTTCCGGCAAGCCAATCGTGCCGGTTGTCTACCAGGGGCCACTGACCTTCACGGGGCTCTTAAAGAGGAGACCGCTTGAAGTCTGTTTCGGCGAGCCCATCCGCGTTGACCGCAAAATGAAGCTGACCCATGACAACGAAGAAGTGGTTGACCAGCAGATGAAGGAGGCCTGGGCCCGACTTGATCAGGAACAAAATCCGGCCTTTCACTACCATGCCCAATAAAGGATTAAACGAGATTGAAGCCCCATAGGCTGCAATCTTTTTTTCTGGTGTTAGAATAACTAATATTCATTATTTATTATGGAGGGGTTAGTCAATTGTTAGAGAAGACTTTTTATAAACGGATGTTGAGCAACTCGTTCCCTTTCCCCGTGAGGGTAACCTACTGGGATGGCAAGAGCGAGGTATACGGAAACGGCAGCCCCAACATCGAAATCATTTTTAACGAGAAGATACCGATTGCGTCCATTCTGAACAATGCAGCGCTGACACTAGGCGAGGCCTACATGGACAAGCGCATTGAGGTCAAGGGCAGCTTGCAGCGGTTGATTTGCGGTGCCTACGAAAGCAGCAGCAGCTTTTTGCGTTCCAAAAAGTTCCGCAGGTTCCTGCCGCACGACAAGCACACCGAAAAGCAGAGTGAGCAGGACGTGCAGAGCCACTATGACATCGGCAACGACTTTTATAAATTATGGCTTGACCCTACCCTCACCTATTCCTGCGCGTATTTTGCCGATGACAACCACGATGACCTGGAAAAGGCGCAGCACGCCAAGATTCACCACATACTCGATAAGCTGCACCCGCAAAAGGGCAAGACGCTGCTTGACATCGGCTGCGGCTGGGGCACGCTGATGCTGACTGCCGCCAAGGAATACGGCCTCAGGGTGACCGGCGTGACCCTGAGCGAGGAGCAGTACAAGCTGGTGCAAAAGAAAATCTACGATCAAAACCTGCAGGATGTAGCCGAGGTAAAGCTTGAGGACTACCGCGAACTGGGTGAAGACGAGTGGGACTACATCACTTCGGTCGGCATGTTTGAACACGTCGGCAAGGAGAACCTGGGCCAATACTTCCAAGACGTTGCCAGGTACCTCAAAAAAGACGGTATTGCACTAATCCACGGCATTACCCGCCAGCAGGGCGGCGCCACCAACGCCTGGCTCGACAAGTACATCTTCCCGGGCGGCTACATCCCGGGATTAAGCGAAAACATCGAGCACATCGTAGCCAGCAGCCTCCAGGTAGACGACGTGGAGATGCTGCGGCGCCACTACCAACGGACGATTGAAATCTGGGACCAAAACTTTATCCGGGCCCGGTCCACGATTCAAAAGAAGATGGGTGAACGGTTCACGCGCATGTGGGACCTCTACCTGCAGGCGTGCGCCGCATCCTTTGAATCGGGCAACATCGACGTTGTCCAGTACCTTTTGAGCAAGGGTCCGTCGGGCCAAAACCTGCCGCTGACCAGAAACTACATGGTTACTAACTAGTCTTGATTAAACAAAAAAAGAGCATGAAGCCAATTCATGCTCTTTTTGGTTAGAAGCAAACTTATTTCTTAAAAATCTTGTCCGGGTTGAGGATGTAGTTTGGATCAAACAGCTTCTTGACGCTCCTAAGCAGCTCGGTGTAGTCGTGACCATAGAAGTCCTCGTAGTAGTTTGCGCGGGCGTAGCCAATGCCGTGTTCACCCGACATGTTGCCGTTCAGATTCTTGGCGGTCTTGTACAATTCAGAAATAACTTTGTCGCTGGTCTTGGCATATTCTTCATCGCTCATGTCGTCCGAGCAGAGGTAAATGTGCAGGTTCCCGTCACCGGCGTGGCCGAAGTTAGGGATTCTGATGTTCAGTTCCTTCTCCAGTTCTTCAATCCGATCCAGGACTACCGGAATGTGATTAATCGGCACGCACACGTCGATTTCGTCCATCTTTGGCGTCGAACTCTGGATTGCCAATAGCAGCTCTTCGCGACACTTCCAGACCGTCTTGGCCTCTTCCGAGTCGGCACTCATGACGATTGCCTTGCCGGCCTTAAACTTTTTAACGGCTTCAAGCGTCTGCTCCAGTTCAGCGCGCCACTCGTCCTCAGTGAAGGAGTCGATGCCGATAATGATGAAGCCGTTGCCGGCTTTGATCGGGAATTCGGTTTTGGCGAATTTTTCCCACAAGTCAATGACCTTGCGTCCCATGAATTCAACGGTCGTCGGCACCACCCCGGAAGCCAAAATTGCCGGGACGGAGCGGATGGCATCATTCAGCGTCGGGAATGGAATAACCGCATTGATTGACTTGCGCGGTTTGGGGTAAAGCCGGATGGTGATTTCGGTAATGACGCCAAGGGTACCTTCAGCACCAACAACGAGGTCCCTGAGCGAGTAGCCTGAGGACGACTTAACGGCCTTTGAACCGAATTTGTACATCTTGCCGTTAGTCAAAACAACCTTCACTTCACGGATGTGCTCACGCGTAACGCCATACTTGATTGCCTTTAGCCCACCGGCGTTCGTTGCCGTGTTGCCGCCAATCGTTGCCCAGTGCATGGCAGGAGCGGGCATGTAAGCAAACGGCTTGTCTTCCAGGTATGCGTCAAGGTCGTTGAGTCTCATGCCGGCCTGAATGGTCATGGTCAGGCTTTCCGGACTATATTCCAAAACCTTGTTCATCTTAATCATATCAAGTGAAATACCCCCCTCAACGGTCAGGTTCGCACCCATCAACCCGGTTGAGTTGCCGCGCGGCACCAGCGGAATATGATTGTCACTTGCGTACTTAACGACGTGCATTACCTCTTCGTTAGTGATCGGTTGAATAACCAAATCCGGCATTGCCTTAAAAGTTCCAAATTGATCGTGGTCCCAGTGCGCATTAGGGGAAGTAACAAAGCGCTCCGGATCGGAAATAAATTTCCGCAAATTGTCACGGTCGGTTTGATTAATCTTATGGTATTCCATAGTAGTCTCCTTCTTATTTATCAAAATTCACAAATTCAGACAAAACTATATTTATAATCTACTACTTTATGTAACCGTTATCAATAGTGCTTTCAAAAAATACTTTTCACAAATTGTCAAAGACTACTTCTGGCCGTTTTGCAGAGTATACAGGTTATAGTAATAACCCTTATGGTTTAACAGTTCTTCGTGCGTGCCTCGCTCAACGATGCACCCGTTGTCGAGGACGATAATTTGGTCAGCATCAACGATGGTCGATAAACGGTGAGCAATCGCCAGGGTCGTCCGCCCCTGACGCAGGCGCCTTAAGCCCTGCTGGATCAACGTTTCGGTCTCGGTGTCCACGCTTGCGGTGGCCTCATCCAAAACCAAAATCTTGGGATCAGTAACCAGTGTTCGGGCAAACGAAATCAGCTGCCGCTGGCCCTGACTAAATTCGCTGCCCCCCTCGCCGACCTGGGCGTGGTATTTGCCCGGCAAGTTGGCAATGAAGCGATCGGCCTGAACCGTTTTAGCAGCATCTTCAATCTGCTCATCGGAAATATTTTGGTTATAGAGCCTAATGTTAGAGTTGATGTCACCGTAAAACATGAACGGTTCCTGCAGCACCAGCCCCATTTTTTTGCGCAATTCGGCCTTCGGGTATTTTTTAATGTCAACGCCGTCGATTAAAACCTGCCCCTGGTAGAACTCGTAAAAGCGCATCATCACGTTGATGATTGAGCTCTTGCCCGAGCCCGTATGACCAACAATTCCAAGCGTTTCACCCGGGTTGACGGTAAAGGAGATGTCGTGCAGAATCTCGTTTTGGCCGTCATACGAAAAGCTGACGTGCTTAAACTCGATCTTGCCCCGGGCAATCGTTAGTCCCTTCTGGGCATCCTGTGCGGGTTCATAGTCGGTGTTGTCCAGTATCCGGAAGATGCGCTTGCCCGCAACAATGCCGTCCTGGAAGAACGTCATCTGGTCCATCATGTTGGAAATGGGGTTAAAAAACTGTGAAATATACTGCGAAAAGGCGTAAACGACGCCGGCGGGCACGAACGTTGAGCGCAGCGGAAAGCCGAAGTACATCAGCGTCAGGGCCAGGGCCAGCGAATAAAGCAGGCTGGTCAGCGGCGACAGCAAAAGCGAGTTCAGGTTGATCATGTTGAAGCGGGTCTTCATCAGGGCCGAGTTTTCCCGCTCAAAGTTGCCGGTCATGCGCTCTTCCTGCTTGAACTGCTGGATCAGGGAAACGCCCTCAATTGATTCGTTCAGGTTCGTGTTGATCCGGCTGAGCCGCTCCCGGTAGTTGCGGTAGAGCTTAGAGGAGCGCCTTGAATACGCCCAGATAATGAGCAGGAGAAACGGCAGAAAGGCCAGCACGATTACCCCGGCCCAGAAGTTGGTCGTAAACATTGCGACCATCGCCGAGATGATAGAAAAGAAGGATATAACGACACTGGATAAAACCGTTAGAAAGTTGCTCAGGGTCATCGTGTCATTGGTCACCCGCGACACGATTGAACCGGCCGGCGTCTGGTCAAAGTAGCGCATGCCCAGCGTGTGCAGCTTCTCATAGAGCGCGGCCCGCAGGCCCTCCAGCGATTTTTCCGAACCCAGGGCAAAGAAGTACTCGTACGTGAACTGTAAAACGCCCTTGATCACTGAACCCAGCGCGTAAAGCAGCCCCGCAAATATGATTACCTGCGTAGTCACATCGGCCTTGACAAGATAATTATCCAGGAAGTACTGCAAACCGTAAGGCAGCAGCATGTTAATGACACTGACTAAAAAGGCGCCAATGCCCGCAACAATCATCTCGTTTTTGAAGTGCAGCACAAAACCCAAAAGGCGCTTAAAGATGCCGAGCTGCTCTTTGACCGGGATTTCTTGGGACCAAACGGATTGGTTCATGTTCTGTTCATCCATATTATTCGCCCACCTTTTCTTCTAGTTCCTGTCTCTGCCACATGTCGGCATACCAGCCCCGTTCAAGCAGCAGCTGGTCATGGGTCCCGCGCTCAACAATGCGGCCGTTTTTCAGCACCAGTATCAGGTCGGCGTTCATCACCGACGTCAGCCTGTGCGTTGCAATCAGCGTGGTCTTGCCCGCACGCTCTCTACGCAGCGAGTGCAGGATTGCCTGCTCTGTTCTAGCGTCAACCGCCGACAGCGCATCGTCTAAAACCAGTATCTGACTGCTCTTCAGCAGGGCGCGCGCAATCGACATCCGCTGTTTTTGGCCACCGGACAGCGAGACGCCGTTCTCCCCGACTAGCGTGTTGTAGCCGCCCGGCATTTGCAGGATGTCATTGTGCAGGTCACTCTTTTTAGCGGCCGCAACAATTGCGTCCGTACCCGTGTTGGCATCGGCGAACGCAATGTTCTTTTGAATGCTGGTTGAAAACAGGTAGTTGTCCTGCGGCACGTATGCAATCTGGCGCAGCAGCACGTTCAGCGGGATCTCGCGGATGTCATGGCCATTCAGCGTTATTTGGCCGTCGTAGCGGTCAAACTCACGCAGAAGCAGCTGAATTATCGTGGTCTTGCCCGCTCCCACCTTGCCGACAAGCCCAAGCGTTTGCCCCGTTTTCAGCGTAAAGTCAACGTTTTTCAGGACCGGAATCTGCGGCTCATCGGGGTAGGCAAATGACTTAACCTGAAACTTCAGGTCGCCCGCAATGTCGCCGGCACCTAAACTTTCGTCGGCATTTTGATCGGTAATTGCCGGCTTCTCGTCGAGCAGCTTTTCAATACGGTCGTAGCTGGCGCTGCCCCGCTCCAAAATGTTAAAGAGGTAGCCAATCGCAAACATCGGCCACACCATGTTGCCGATGTAGGCAATAAAGGAAACCAGCTGGCCAATTGTTAGAACCTTGCTGCTGACGAGCAGACCACCGTAAATAATCGTGATTGTGTAAGTCAGACCGATGAGAATCGTTCCCAGCGGGTCAAATAGCGCATCCCACTTGAAGACGCGCTTGTTGATCGTGATCGTATCATCGATCATCTTATCGAAGGCTGCAGTGTCGTCTTGACCCTGGCCAAAAGTCTTGAGCACCTTAATCCCCGACACGGATTCCTGCGTCTTGTTGTTCAGACGCGAAAAGGCTGCCTGCGACTTGTCGAAGGCATCATGGAGCTGGTCGCCCAGTTTCCACGCCCCCCAGGCCAGAAACGGCAGCGGCAAAAGCGCCACGACCGTCAGGCGCCAGTCGACAAAGATAATCATGGCAACCATCGTCGAGACGCTCATGATCAGCGAGTCAACCAGGGTCAAAACACCCTCACCGGCAACTTCTTGAACGGCGGAAACGTCATTGGTGGCATGGGCCATCAGGTCCCCGGTCCGGTGCCGCTGGTAAAAGGTGCGGTCCATTTCCATAAAGTGGGCAAACAATTTCGAGCGCAACTGCAATTCCAGTTCCGCGGAACCGCCCCAGATCTGCCGGCGCCAAAAGTAACGGAAGCCATAGAGCAGGAGCGCCGCCAGGATTATTGCCAGGATCAACAGGCCATACTCCTGCCAGCTGATGTGGCCCAGTTCCAACTGGTCAGCCATTAGCCCCAGAATGCGGGGCGGCACCAGGTTGACTATCGAGGTCAAGGCCAAAAAGGCAATGCCAATCAGGTAGCGCTTCTTTTCTTTTTTAAAAAACCAGCCTAGTTTAAAAAATATTTTCATAGCTCATCTATCTTCCATAAATAAAAAGGCGGAGACAATCCTCCGCCTTTATTCTCAATCGTGCAAGACCATTATTTTTGGTGCTTCATCATGTTCATCACCTGGTTAACCTTCTTGGCCGAAGGTTTTTGGCCCATCTGTGACATCATGGCAACAATCATGTCTTCATTGATTGGTGGATTATCCTTAAAATACTTCTTCATGTATGCTCTTGCACCGTAAAAACCGCCAATTAGGCCCAGCAACAGTGCTATTACAATTAAAAAGACTGCTAATCCCATATTCATAAAATGTTCACCTCAATTTGTCCAATAGTTATATCTTACCTAAAAATTAAGTAAAATTAAAGATAAACGTTAATCTTTTCTTAAACCTTTTTCCCGTTGAGCCCGTTTGGCCTTTTCAGACGTTACCTCACGTCCGTTTTTATCAATCAGAACCAGGTTTTCAACGTCCTGCTTAAAGCCCGCGCGGAAGTTCTTGATGAACTTTTGGTGTAACTCTTTACGCTCATCTTCCTCCTCAACGCTCAGTCCGACGGTCTTTTTCTTATGGTACAGTTCGTTGATGCGGTTGATCAACTTTTTTTCTTCGTCTTCAGTCATTATTTACACCCCTTATCCTAAAAAGTCTACCTTATTTCGTCCAATAAAAAAAGTTTAATTTCTTAGAACGTTTGTTTGCGTTTATGCCAGATATTTGCTAAAATATGCTTATCAACAGTTTGTCAAGTGCAAGGGAGCAAAATTATGACCAACATTCAGGATAATAAGCAAGTGCAAATTCTACGCTACATCTATGATACCGTCCAAAAGCGGGGGTTCCCGCCCACCGTCCGCGAAATCTGCCACGCGGTTGACCTGTCGTCCACTTCGACCGTTCACGGCCACCTCTCCCGAATGGAACGCAAGGGCCTGATCATTAAGGACGCAACGAAACCGCGCGCACTGGAAATAACCGACGAGGGCAAGAAGCTGCTTGGGCTCAAGCCAACCGAAATTCCCGTTGTCGGGGTCGTCACGGCTGGTCAGCCCATTTTGGCGGTGGAGGACATTGAAGACTACTTCCCGCTGCCGCCCGACCTTGCCAACGATGCGGGCGACCTGTTCATGCTGCGGGTACACGGCGAGAGCATGATCAATGCCGGTATTCTGAACGGCGACAATGTTATCGTACGCAAGCAGAGCACCGCGACCAACGGTGAAATTGTCGTCGCCATGACCGATGAGAACGAGGCCACCGTCAAGCGTTTCTACAGGGAAAAGGATCACTTCCGCCTGCAGCCGGAAAACGACACGATGGCACCGATCATTCTGGAGAACGTGCAGATTCTGGGCAAGGTAGTCGGCCTTTACCGCAGCAATATTTTCTAGTTGCTACTGCCCGAGTTGTTTCTCCCAATCTATTCGGGCAAACGGGCTCTTGCCCTTCAATACAGCCGTTTTGCCAACTCATGAATTCCACAATTCAGGGGTTGGCCGGACGGCTTTTTTGTTGCAGAAGAAATCGTGCGCTGCCCCACCCTTCTTGCCTGTCCGTTAGCGGCGACGCCGCCTTGACGTCGGGGTGCAGCTGGTGCTTTAATTTTGCAAAGGAGAAAAATCAATGAATTACTTAACCTGTTTCTTAACCATTTTATACGGCGGCATCATGGGTTTGGCGGCGCTGGCAGCCCACAAAACCTTGCCCGTCTGGCTCGTTGCAGCCAATTTTCTGCTGGGCGCTGGCGTCGTCCTTGCCGGGCTAACGGACCGGCCCACAATCGTTACGGGTTTCCTGCTCGCCCTTTTAATTGTCGCCGCGGTCAACGGCATGGCACTCCACCATCGGGTTGACTGGAGCCACTGGCTCGTCCGCTTCTTCCTGACCATCCTGCTGATTGGGCTCAACCTCAATTTTTAGTTAATTTAAAGGACGCAAGAAACGCATGCGGGACGGCTGATGAAGGGGCAGGCGCCGCCTACCACCTGCCAAAAGCGGTATGCGGGACTTTCCACATCTACTGTATAATCACGCTTCACAAATACTGGGCCTGGTTTAAAACAATAAAGCCTGTCAAACCAGCATTATTGTTTTTGCTTGTGAAATTTCCATCCGTTCCACGGTCGTTTCATGGCTGCTGCTTTTCACAAAGTTGGGACTAGGGGTTATCCAGAATCTGGGCTGCAAGGTCAAGTGCCTCTTCGTGTGCGTCCCTGCCCCAGCCCCGTCCTGCATGCTGGTCCAGGTCACTGAGCGAGTCCGCCGTAAACAAAACCTGGGCAAAATCAACGCCGCGGAATTGTGCACAAGCCGCCAGTGCCGCGCATTCCATCTCCACGCAGGACGCGCCCAGGGCCTTAAACTGCTGGGCCTTTTGCGGCGTTTCCCGGAAGAAGCCATCGGTAGTCCAGGTCGTGACCTCCTTGACCCGCACTCCGTTCGTACCCATCAATTTTTCCACGCGCGTCAAAAAGGACGACCGCAGGTCAATGAAATTCTGCGCTGGCGCATAGTGCATGGACGTCCCTTCGTCGCGAATTGCCCTCGTTGGCACCAAGAAGTAGTTTTCGGGCAGGTCGACCAAAACGCCGGCCGATCCGATTGCCAGTACCTGCCTAACGCCGTAGCCAACCAGCCAGTCCAAAAGCTGTACGGCTGCCGGGGCGCCCAATTTAGCCTGGCAGAACGTGACCGTTTCGTTTGGCAAGTCAACCGCGTAGATTGGCGTCAAGCCCTCAAAGCAGTCGAACTGGCCGAGGACGCGGTGCGGGTGCTGGGCCAAAAAAGCGTCAATGGCATCGCTTGTGATAAAGCCAAACAGCAACTTGGCCGGAAAGTGGTAGTGCGTTTCGGCCTTTTCGTGGTCGGGTTCGATGACGGCGCGCGGGCTAGCATCAAAGTCCGCCAAAAACAAGTTTTCCATAGTAGTTTCCTCCACAAATTATATTGCTATCGATTTTACCATAGCCAAAAAAAGAGAACCACCCCGCAACAGGATGGTTCTCTTTAATTTAAGCGGATTAACGGCGCTTTTCTGCAATTCTAGCAGCCTTGCCGTGACGATCACGCAGGTAGTAGAGCTTGGCACGACGTACACGACCGTGACGCAGCACCTCAACCTTCGCTACACGCGGGTCGTTAACCGGGAAGGTACGCTCAACGCCAACACCGGAGGCCATCTTACGAACAGTGTAAGTAGCACCAATACCGGCACCCTTCTTCTTGATAACAACGCCTTCATACATCTGAATACGCTCGTGCGTTCCTTCAACAACGCGGACGTGAACACGAACAGTGTCACCGGCGCGGAAATCAGGAATGTCATCACGCAATTGTTCTTTGGTCAATTCTTGAATTAATGGATCCATTTTTTTCTCCTTCTACGGCATTCATGGGCGCTCTTTAGCCCCAGCGGAACACCCCTAATTATTAGTGCAAACAAAATTGCACCTTGATTATTCTAGCAAACAAATCCGCTGAAATCAAGCGCGGTCCTCCTCACGCTTGACCTCTTCCAGCATCTTCTTCTCCGCGCTCGACAATTCATACTTTGCCAATAGGTCAGGGCGGTGCAGGTAGGTTGCACGCAGCGCCTCCTTGTGGCGCCACGCGGCAATCTTCTGGTGGTTGCCGGACAAGAGCACCGCCGGCACCTTCATCCCGTCCAGGTCTTCCGGTCTGGTGTACTGGGGGTACTCGAGCAGGCCGTGGGCAAAGCTTTCCTCAAAGGGCGACGCAGCGTTGCCCAGGATGCCGGGAAGAAGACGCACCGTTGCGTCAATCATGCTCATGGTCGGCAGTTCACCACCGGTCAGGACGTAGTCGCCAATCGAAACAACCTCATCGGCCAGGTCGTACACCCGCTGGTCAAAGCCCTCGTAGTGTCCGCAAATGAAGGTCAGGTTTTCTTCCTGCGACCACTCCTGGGCCATCTTCTGGTTGAAGGTTTGCCCCTGCGGCGCGGTGATGATCACCTTGCCCTTAACGGCCACCGTGTCAAGGGCCTTCTTGATTGGCATGACCTGCAAAACCATGCCGGCACCGCCGCCATACGGCGAATCATCCACGTGGTGGTGCACGTCGGTGGTGAAGTCACGGAAGTTGATCAGGTTGAGCTGCCACTTGCCGTCTTCCAGGCCCCGCCCCAGCATCGACGTGGTCAGGGGCGTAAACATGTCCGGAAAGAGAGTCAAAACGTTAATCTTCATCGCGCAAACCCTCCAGTAGTTCAACGTAGACCTTCTTATTGGCAACGTCAATTTTTTTCACGACCTGGTCGATATAGGGAATCAGGTACGTGCGGCCGGATTCCTCGGTAACTTCCCAGACGTCGTTGGCTCCGGGAGACTCGATGCTGGTGATCGTGCCCAAAAAATGCCCCGTCTGGTTGTCAATCACCGTGCAGCCAATGATATCGCGGTAGTAATACGCCCCCGCGGGCAATTCGTGCTGATCCTCTTCACTAACGACCAGGATCTTGCCCCTGATGCGCTCGGCTTCATTAATGTCAGTGATTTGGGCAAACTGCACCAGCCAAAACTGCTTGAAGGGGCGACTGCTGCTAACCGTCAGCACCTGGCTCTCGTTACCCTTGAGCGCCAATTTGCTGCCCGGGGCAAAGCGCTCGGCGGGAAAGTCCGTGATTACCTTGACTTTCACTTCACCTGCCAGACCATGTGTCGTCAATACTTGCGCAACATCGTAAAATTGCATTTTTTCTCCTAGTCAACAAAGAAAAAAGTTTGAAGCAGCTGGCTCCAAACTTTTAACTGACAAATTCATTATTTGGTGAATTTTGATTCATGCAGCTTCTTCATTAAGCCGGCACCTGAAAGCAGTGACCGAACAGTGTCTGAAGGCTGTGCGCCCTTCTTCAACCATTCAAAAATCTTTTCTTCATCAAGTTTCAGTTCTTTTGGTTCTGAAACTGGGTTGTAGAAACCAACTTCTTCGATGAAACGACCGTCACGAGGCATTCTGGAGTCCGCAACAACGATTCTGTAGAAAGGCTTTCTCTTGGCACCCATGCGGCGCATACGAATTTTTACTGACATAATTAATTCCTCCTAAAAGTTACGAACATTAATATAGCACTTTTTTTGATGGGTGTAAAGTGTTTTTACTTAACAGGCAAAACAACCATAGACGCCTGCTAATTATGAATGATAACGTTTGACCTTCAGACGTTTTTTCTTGTTTTTCTTAAACTTCTTGCCCATGTGGCGCATTGCCATCTTGGCCATCGGCGAGTCCATTCCCGGCAGCTTGTCCATGCCCTTGAAGTTGCCCTTGGTGATCTTGCTCATCATGTCGCGGGCCTGCTTGAACTGCTTAATCATGCGGTTAACCTCGACAATCGGTCGACCGGAACCCGCCGCAATCCTCCTTCTGCGACTCGGGTTGAGCAGTTCCGGATTTTCGCGCTCCTGCGGGGTCATGGAAGAAACGATGGCCTTGACGTGCGTAATCTGACTTTTATCAAAATTAATGTTCTTAAGCTGGGGGTTGTTGGCCATGCCCGGAATCATCTTCATGATCTGGTCCAATGGTCCCATCTTCTCAACCTGGTCCAGCTGGTCAACAAAGTCGTTGAAATCGAAGGTGTTTTCCTTCATCTTTTCGGCAACTTCCTCGGCCTTCTTGGCGTCATAGTCCTCCTGGGCCTTCTCAATCAGGGTCAGCATGTCGCCCATGCCGAGGATTCTTGAGGCCATCCGGTCCGGGTAAAACGGCTCCAGGTCGGTCAGCTTTTCGCCCTGACCGGTGTAGATGATCGGCTTGCCCGTGACGGCCCTGATCGAAAGGGCCGCACCACCACGGGTGTCGCCGTCGAGCTTGGTCAGGATGATGCCGGTAATGTCCAGGCGGCTGTCAAAGCCCTTGGCAACGTCCGTAGCGGCCTGACCGGTCATCGCATCAACGACCAGCAGAATGTTGTCGGGCTGGGCTACCTGCTTGACCTGCTCCAGCTCTTCCATCAGCGGTTCGTCAATTTCCAAACGGCCGGCGGTATCGATGATAACGTAGTCGTTCTTATTTTGCGCGGCCTGCTTCAGGCCGTTTTCAACGATCTGCGCAACGTTCTTCTGGTCCCTTTCGCTGTATACCGGTACCTGCAGCTCATCGCCAATCTGCTGGAGCTGGTCAATGGCTGCGGGGCGGTAGACGTCGCCGGCAATAAAGAGCGGCCGGGCCTTTTCCTGCTTCATCAAGCGGCTGGCCAGCTTGCCGACCGTCGTCGTCTTACCGGTACCCTGCAGGCCGACCATCATGATAACCGTCGGGATGTGTTTCGACTTGTTCAAAGTTGCGGCACTCGTGCCCATCATCTTGGTCAATTCATCGTTGACAATCTTGATGACCTGTTGACCCGGATTCAGACTCTCCTGGACCTCCTTGCCCAGTGCCTCCTCCTTGATTTTCTTGATAAAGTCCTTGACCACCTTGAAGTTAACGTCGGCTTCAAGCAGAGCCAGTCTGATCTCCCGGCTGGCAGCATTAATGTCTTCCGCCGAAATTTTGCCCTTGCCCGTTAAATTGCGCAGCGCCTTCTGAATTCTTTCACTCAAATTTTCAAAAGCCATGAATTACTCTCCCCTCATTTTCGTCAATAATTCGTCGATTCTTTGTCTGGCTTTTTCTGGTTTCCCCTGCTTTAGCAGTCCAGAAATACCCGTTAATTCTTGCTCAATATCATCATAGTCCCGCTTCAGGTGCAGCTTAGCTTCATAATTGCCCAAAAGCTTGCGGCAGCGCCGCAGGTTGTCATAGACCGCCTGGCGCGACACGCCGTGGTTAGCCGCAATCTCGCCCAAAGAAAGATCATTGTAGTAATAGTCAGAAAAATAATCCTGCTGGTTCTGGGTGAACAGAGCACCGTAATATGCGTACAGGTCGCCTAATTCTTCATTTTTTTCGAGTTCATTCATTAACTTTCACCTTGAACCAGTATAGCAAAAATAGCGGCTATTGACGATTGAAAAAGCCAAGATTAGGCCCCCCCAATTCCGTAAATCTTGCTTTTTGGCCTGAATATCTGTATGATTACCATTGATTATTTTTAACAACCAACTTATTATTTTTAATATAATGATGTTATTAATGTTAAAATATTTTAATTGCGGCGCTTAAAGTTTGACCTGAGTGCCGTCTTTTTATTTAATCCTGCAAGGGTCACTAAAAGCATGACTACTTCGCACAATGCCAGTCACGTTAACGGTTACTCCGCGCTCCGGATTGCCGCCTTTTAGCGCCCATCTTAGTAACAAAGGAGTATATTTTACGTGAATTTATGGAAAGCAATGAACCGGAAAGAAGATCCCAGCATCTACCAGCAAAAAGACGGGCGGCTGGTTCGGACGCTCAAGGTGCGGGACTTTCTCGCCCTCGGGGTGGGCACAATCGTGTCAACGTCGATTTTCACCTTGCCCGGTGAGGTGGCAGCACTGCACGCCGGGCCCGCCGTTGCCCTCTCCTGTATCATCGCTTCGATCGTTGCCGGCCTTGTTGCCTTCGCCTACGCCGAGATGGCGGCGGCAATGCCGTTTGCCGGCTCCGTCTACTCGTGGATCAACGTCATCTTCGGCGAATTCTGGGGCTGGATCTCCGGCTGGGCCCTTCTGGCCGAGTACCTGATCGGAATGGCCTTCATCAGCTCGGGGCTTTCCGCCAACCTGCGGGCCCTGATTGCGCCCTGGGGCTGGAAATTGCCGCGTGCACTGGCCAACCCGCTCGGCGTTAGCGGCGGCATCCTTGACTTGGTTGCGCTGATTGCCATCGTAATCGCTGCCATTCTTGTTAGTTTTGGCGTTTCCAAGGCTTCACGCGTCGAAAACATCCTGGTCGTCGTCAAGGTATTGGCCATCCTCTTATTTGTGGTCGTCGGCCTCACCGTAATAAGAAAGGCCAATTTCTTGCCCTTCATTCCCCACTACCGCCAAACGCCACACGGACCTTTCGGTGGTTGGCAGGGAATTTATGCCGGCGTCTCGATGATCTACATTTCCTTTTTGGGCTTTGATACGATTGCGTCTAATTCGGCGGAGGCGGTCAACCCGCAAAAGACGATGCCCCGCGGCATTATCGGCTCCCTTCTGATTGCCGTCGTCCTGTTCGTTGCCGTCAGCCTGGTACTGGTCGGCATGGTGCCCTACCATCAGTATCTGAACTCGGCCGAACCCGTTGGCTACGCCTTAAGACAAACGGGCTATGGCAAAATTGCCGTCATCGTTCAGGGTATCGCCATCTTAGGCATGTTCACCGCGCTGATTGGTCTTGCCATGGCCAGTTCCCGCCTCGTCTATTCCTTCGGCCGCGATGGCATGATGCCGAAGGCGTTAGGAAAATTGAATAAAGACCACCGCCCGGCTAACTCGCTTTGGACCGTCGCAATTATCGCGATTGTGATCTCGGCCTTCATCCCCTTTTCGTTTCTGACCCAGCTTGTTTCCGCAGGAACGCTCATTGCATTCATGTTTGTTTCCATCGGCATCTACAAATTGCGCCCGCGTGAGGGGCTCGACATCGCTGACCCGGCCTTCAAGGTGCCCCTTTACCCGGTTCTGCCCGGTCTCGCCTTTCTGGGCTCTTTAGCGGTCTTCTGGGGCCTTGATAGCCAAGCCAAAAAATACATGCTGGGCTGGACCATCATCGGACTGTTCATCTACTACCTGTATGGAATCCGCCATTCGGCAATCATCACCAAACAGTAAATTTAATACTCAAAAAGCCGCGAGCAGAAATTACGCTCACGGCTTTTTTGTGCCTACATCGGGGGCTTGCGGTAGCGGCGCTTACTGACTGCCTCTTTTTTGCCTTCCGCCTTGCGCCGCAGCTTTTTGGCCGTCTTCACGTCCAGATATCCTTGAGTCCTGTTCCCTTCTGCCTGCAGTTCGATGAATTGTTCATAGTCGCGCGCGTCCAGCTGGCCGTTCTCAACGGCGGCACGAACGGCACACCCGGGCTCATTATTATGCCTGCAGTCACGGAAGCGGCAGTTTTGGGCTAATTCAACGATTACGGGGAAAACTTGGGCCGCGTTGCTTGTCCCGACGCCCACGCTCTTGATGCCGGGCGTGTCAATCAGGACAAAGCCACCGCGCGCAATCGGAATAAGCCGCGAAGAGGTCGTCGTGTGCCGGCCCTTGTCGGTCTTGGCACTGATGCTGCTCGTTGCCATTACCTCTTCGCCCGCAACCGCATTGACCAGTGTCGACTTGCCCACGCCCGAATTGCCGTAAAACGAGACCGTTTGACCAGGCAAGATGCTGGCCTTGAGCCCATCAATTCCCCCACCCGTGACGCTTGACGTGCAAAAAACGGCAACGCCCAATTCCGCCGCAAGCCTAGCCGCCAATTCACCGCTTGCCGGATTAAGGTCCGCCTTGGTCAAAACTAGGGACGTTTGGTATTCCTCATCTTTTTGGAAGGCGTAAAGGTAGCGCTTGATCCGCGTATCCTTAAAATTCTTGTTCAGCGAGATGCAAATGAATAGCTGGTCGAGGTTGCTGGCAGTATCCTTTTCGACGGCGTGGTACTCTTCGCCTGTTATGCGGCCCAAGGTGCTGTAACGCGGCAGGCGTTCATTAATGAGGTCGAAGTCAACTTGCCCCTCAATTGCCACCCAATCGCCCACCAAGAACCGCTCCGTGCGGTCCTTCGGAATGGCAGTATATTCACTGCCGTCGAGGTGCAGCACCTTGCAAACGCCCGCCGAGTTGAGTGCAACGCGTGCTAGCGTCAGGCTGCCTGCGACTTGCACGTGCTTTTTATATGTATCTAAACCTAATTCCATGTTTAACCCCTATAAAAAGCAGCGTTTGACGATGGCAGGCAACTTTTTCCTGCAGTCTTGCCACCGCTTTCAACGTTTAACTAACCTTTATTAGCTGCTTACCTTCTAATTTATACGCATGCGTAAACTCATTCTGCAAATCTTCCGGAATATGGTGATCAATCTCGACCACGGTCAGGTCGGAACCCAGAATTAATTCGTGAATTTCGTGTGCGGTTTGCGGATCTAATGAAGCGGTACCCTCGTCAATCAGCAGGAAATTGCGGTTATACAGGAATGCCCGGGCCAATTCAATCCGCTTCTTTTCACCGCCCGACAGGTTGGTCCCGTCTTCCTTGATGACCGCGTCCAGGCCAATCTTCTCGACCAGCGGTGTCAGGCCCGCTTCTTGAACGGCATGCGCTAGTTCCTGTTCAGAAAAATCCCGTCCCAGCGTCAGGTTGAAGCGCAGGGTATCGTGAAAAATGTTGGAATCCTGGTTAACCTCCCCGAAGTAGTCGGGGCGCGGGGCGATGGCCGTGCCGTCCGGCTGGATCAGTTCGACTCGACCCCGGCTAGGCTGCAGGACGTGGTCAATCAGCTTAAGCAGCGTACTCTTGCCCTGACCGCTGCGCCCGGTCAAAAGGATCTTCTCCCCGCGCCTAACCGTCAGGCTGGCGTTTTGCACAATGGATTTATCTGCATAGCCAAAGGTTACATTGTCTAGATGCAGCTCCTTGAAGTCGATTGTTGTCAGCTGGTCGCTTACTTCAGACTGGGGCAGCTTTTTAATCTTTTCCAGCTTGCCCAGAAGCGGCTTAGCCGAATTAATTGTTGTCATCGACTGGTTAATGGCTAAGATTGAGTTGACCACCCAGGTACTGGAATACTGGACCATGATAAAGGAAGAAAGCGGCAACCGGTGATCTAGAACAAACAAAATACCGATTCCGATGGGCAGGTACGACAGGGCATAAGCCAAGATGCCAGCCAGCAAGTTGCTCATAGCAATTGTGTTCTCCCGCTTTTGCTTAGCAGCAGCAGTGTCGGTAATAGCCTTCCTACCCTTTAGTAAAAAGAAGGGCATGGCGTTGTAGTGCAGAATCAGGTCGATGTGCTTAAGGTAGTCCGACATGAAACCCGTGTACTTGCCCACGCTGGCACTCCACGCCTTGGAACTAAGCATGACGCGCTTGGCCATAATCCTGGGAGCGACTGCCGAAATAACCGAGAAACACATGAAGACCAAGGTTAGCAGGAAGTTGGCGTTTAGAGCCATGACCAGGCAAAGCAGCAGGTTAACAATACTAGTAATTAATTTAAAGATTTCCTTGACGTAATTATTCTCGACCAGCTCTAAATCATTGGTGACAAAAGACAGCTTGTCGGAAACCGATCCCTTCTGCCGGACAAAGTCGGAAGAGAGCAGGTCGCTGCGCACGTTCCGGTTAAAAAGGTAGATGTTCCGGTTCAGGGTCCGCTCATACAGGTAACGAGCAAACGTCAAAAGAATGGTAGCCAGGACAATCAGACTAACTTCGACCACCACCCGCCTTTTATCGGCGGCCTCAACCATGGCAAAGATCTGCGAATAGGTCCACGTGCTGAAGGGCGTATCCAGGCCCACAATCACGGTCAAAATATTTTTTCATAATTTTCCATTCCTTGCGTTATTTTAGAAGGCCCCTTGCCTATCGTTACAAGCCATAGTGCAGATGCTGCAGCAAAATACAACGAAACAATCTTTTCTTAATTATAGAATATCTTATTAATATTTCAATGTTAAACTAATATTTTTTTAATTAAGTGCAACAAAAAAACGATTCAGTCATGCTGAATCGTTTTAAATTAAAGAGATAATTGGCGCTGTTGCCCTAAAGGTTGGCGTCCATGTTAAACGTCAACTTCGACATCTTGATCGACTCGATCATCATCTGGCCCCAGAATTTTTCGGAGCGTGTGCGCGTGTACTTAACCGTCTCCTGGTTTTCCTTGGTCAGGTATGCGGTCAGATCGGCACCGGTCTTGCCCTCTGCACCGTCAATTACATCGTGAACGCGACGACGGTAATACTGGTTCAACTCATTCAGGTAGTCCGTATCAAGCTGCACAAACTGCGGGTAGTGGCTTTCAACCAGAACGGCGAGCGACTTGTAGTACCACCAGGCGTCCTTCATGTTGTAGTCCAGGGACGTGTTGTTGTATGACGGATCCGTATCGCTCATGTTGGCAAAGAACGGCACAAACGGCGTGAAGGTCGGGCCGCCGATGCAGACCCACATGATGGCAGCGCGGTCTTGAGGCACGTCGTTCCTAATCTGCAAAATATGCGAGTTCTGCGTCCGGTTCAAACCGATTGGACGGAAGCGGTGCCTATCCTCTTCGGAACCGTGGCCAAACGGATCATACGGGGTGTTCTGGTAGTGACTGCCGAGGACAAACTCGATGTCCTCGCGCGTAATCTTCTTGGCGGCACGACGAATGAAGGGCAGGTCGCCGTCGGTTGGATCCTGCTCAATTTCCGGGTTGAAGTACTTTTGGCCGTACCATACCCGGTTGGTGTTATAGAAGCGGTCCTGCTGGCTGTAAGTGCCGAAAATATGGCGGAAGTTCCAGCCCTCATGGTCAACGTTCAGGTGGTGGCTGGAGACAAAGTCCTGGATGCCCTCGCTCCACATGAAGTTGTCCGGATCATCGAAGTCCACCTGCTCGATTGAAACCCGGTTGGCTGCGACAGCATAGGCATCATCCGGAATGCGCTGTGCAACCCAGTGGTGACCCGTGACGATCTCCATGTACCAGATTTCGTCCTTGTCACCAAACAGAACGGAGTTGCCGGCAGGAGAACCATACTTCTTGATCAGCTTGCCCAGATACTCGACGCCGCCGCGGGCGGAGTGGATGTACGGCAGAACGACGGTCTGCATGCAGTCCTCGTCCAGGCCGTCTTTGACCAGCGGATCATAAGCCAGTGCGCGTTCGTTGCCGTAAGTGGATTCGGTGCAGGACATCGCCACGTTCTCCTGGTTGATGCCGCTTTCGTCGTAGTAGCCGCGGTGCTTGTAGTCAACGTTCGGAACGGCTGGGACCGCCTGTGCATCTTCCGGCAGGTCCATGGCGAACTTGTTCAGCCAGGACTTGATCTTGCGGCCCTTTTCACCCTTGGTGGCCGGTTCAATTATGAACTTCTGCGGGGTGATGGGGCGGAAGGTGTCGTCGTTGCGGGCAATCATCGTTGACCCGTCAACCGAGGCGTTTTTTCCAACTAAAATCGTGGTGCATGCACTATATTCTTTCATGTGTAAACTCCTTTAAACTAAATACAATTATACTAAACAAGGTCATGAAAAAGACCGACGGCATAGTCAGCGGCATCAAAGTCAGCCAGATCGCTAGGCTTTTCACCCAAACCCACCAGTTTAACCGGCAGTTTCATCTCATTGCGAATGGCTAAGACGACGCCACCCTTGGACGTCCCGTCCAACTTGGTCAGAACAAGCCCGGTCAGCTTCGTTGTCTTGTCAAAGTCCTTGGCCTGGAGCAGCGCGTTTTGCCCCGTTGAACCGTCCAGGACTAGCAGGGTCTCGGTTGGCTCGTCCGGTGCCTGCTTCTTGATCGTCCGCTCAATCTTTTCCAGCTCGCTCATCAGGTTCTTCTTATTCTGCAGGCGGCCCGCCGTATCCACAAGCAGGTAGTCAGCGTGATCTTCTAGCGCCCTGCTCGTGGCATCAAAGACCACCGCGGCCGGGTCGGCCTGGTCCTGCCCGGTCACAACAGGCACACCCACGCGCTTGCCCCACTCAACCAGCTGCTCAACCGCACCGGCCCTGAAGGTATCGGCAGCGGCCAGCAGAACCGACTTGCCTTCGTCCTTGAAGCGCTTGGCTAACTTGCCGATGGTCGTGGTCTTGCCGGCACCGTTCACGCCGACAAAAAGGTAGATGTTGGGCTTGCCGTCAGCGTGTGCGCGCAGATGCTCGTTTGCGGAATCACCATTTTGGTCGTAGAGGTTGACCAGCTTTTCGACGATTACCTTCTTCAAGTCATCGCGCGACTTAGCGTTCTGCAATTTGGCCTCATCCCGCAGCTGGGTTGTCAGCTCCTCGGCGGTCTCATAGCCCACGTCCGATTCAATCAGCAATTCTTCCAAATCATCAAAAAAATCCTCATCGACCGCGCGGAATTGGGCAAAGAAACGGTTGAGCCGGGCACCAAAGCCCTTGTTGGTCTTCTCCAGCCCCTTTTCATAGAGTGCGGTCTGGTCAACCGGACCGCTTGCTGCGGTTTTTTGCACGTCCGCCGGTGCAGAATCATCGCTTTCCGGTGCGGTATCCTCAACTTCTCCTGCGGGTGCTTCCTTCGCATCATTGCCTGCCCGGGCAGTGTCTACTTCGCCCGCGTCTGACCCAGGAATATCCTGCCCTTTAGCGGGCGCATCAGCTTTTACCGCAGACGTTTCAGACGACGCTTCAGCTGAAGCGGACGCAGCATCCCCTTCAGCGGCGATCTCATCAGCGGCCGCTTTTTCCTGGCCATCCTGCTTCTTTTGCTCTGTCTGGTCACTATTGTCGCCAAACAATGACTTCTTAATCTTATCAAATAAACCCACTCTCAGCTCACCTCATCCTTTAATTCTCTTAACGAAACCGACAAAACCTGCGAAACGCCGGACTCCTGCATCACGACGCCGTACAGTTGGTCGGCCCGTTCCATCGTTCCACGCCTGTGCGTGATCACGATAAACTGGGTATGCATGTCGTAGCGCTCCAAAAACTGGGCAAAGCGCGTCACGTTGGCATCGTCAAGCGCCGCTTCGACCTCATCCAGTATGCAAAAAGGCACGGGCTTGACCTTGAGCAGCGCAAAGAGCAGCGTGATTGCCGTCAGCGCGCGCTCACCACCGGAAAGCAGACTCAACCGCTGCTGCTTCTTACCCGGCGGCTGCGCCACAATCTCAACCCCGCTCGTCAACAGGTCGTCGGGCGCAGTCAAAACCAGCTTGGCACTGCCACCGCCGAAGACAACCGGGTAAAGCGCGGTAAAGCTCTTGGCGACCGCGCAAAAAGTCTCGTTAAAGCGGCTGCAGACTTCGGCGTCCAGTTCAGCCATCGATTCGCGCAGGTTGTCGCGCCCCTTGAGCAGGTCAGACTGCTGGCCGGTCAAGAACTCGTAGCGCGACTTAACGTCTTGGTACTCCTCAATCGCCTTCAGGTTGACCGGTCCAATGTCGGCTAGAGACATCTGGTGGAGCTTAACGCTCTTTTGCAATTTGGCCCTTGTTTGTTCATTATTTTCGCCTTCAGCTTGGCTCAGGGCAGCCTCATAACTCAAAGCGTAATCCTTGGAGAGCTTCTCTAGTCGCTGGTCAATCTTGCTGGCCAACTGGGCAATCTTAACGGAAAAATCCTGCTGCTCGGCGGCTGCACCCTTGCGCAGGTCATAGTTGCGACTCGCAACCTGATCAAGCTGGTTGATTTTGGCATCATACCTGCCCAATTGTGCACTCATAGTATTCAGCTTGGCCTGCAGCTTCTTTTTGCGCTCCGTTTCCCGCTTCAAATCAGCGGCCAGCTTCTTTTTCTTCTCCTGGTCCAAGCTGCCGTTCTGCTCAAGTGCCGCTAGCTTGGCCGTTAGGGTCTTAACCTGCTCTTGGGACTGGTTCAAGCTGTGGGACTTCTCCGTCTTCTTGTTGACCAGGTTCTCAAGCTTGTTGGTAAGGACGGCAATTTGCGGATCGAGGTCGGCCAATTTTTCCTGCACCTGCTGGTTGATTGCCGTAAAATTCTTGATCTGCTCCTGGACGGCGTTAATCGCAGCCTTTTGCTGGTCAATCTGTTCTACGTAGGCTTGCTGCTTGTCTTCAGCCGCCCTAATCTTTTCCTTGATTGCCTCGGCCTGCTCAGCACGTTCCTGCTTGCGCTGGACAAACAGCTTGCTGGCTGCCTTGAGGCGGTTGACTTCCTTCTCCTGGTTTTGGTACGAAAGCACCGCCTCACCCAAGTCACGGCTGTATTCCTGCGTCCTGGTCTGGGCATCCGCCACCTTCTGCTCCACGTCCGCACTGACCGCCGTCAACGCAGCAAACTGACTCTGGTCGTGATCCAACTGCTGCTTGAGCTGCGCAATATTCTTCTTCAGCTCATTAAGCTCGGTGGTCGTCTGCAGGGGCGAGTTGTTCTTCTGGCTGCGTTCCCCACCGGTCATCGAACCGCCGGGCGCAACCACGTCCCCGTCCAGCGTGACGATGCGGTAGCGGGCAATGCGCTGCCTGATCTTCATCGCATTATCAATCGTGTCGACGATTACCGTGCTGCCCAACAAGTAATTGATGGCCGCACTAATGTCCCTTTTCGCCGAACTCGCGACCAGTTCACTGGCAATGCCCTGGTAGCCCGGATAGGAAGCCAAAATCTTGACCGTTGAAGGCGGAATCACGTATTCACGCAGGCCGTCAAGCGGCAAAAACGTTGCCCGCCCAGCGTGGTCTGCCTTCAACTGGTTAATCGCGTCCCGTGCACTAACCCGCGTCGTTGTGACCAGGTCCTGGACGCCGCCGCCCAGCGCGGTCGACATCGCCGCCTCCAGCTGCACTGGAAAAGTGATCAGTTCGCCCACTGCTCCAATGACGCCCGGATAGCGGTCCAGGTGGTTGAGGACATTTTTCACCCCGTAGTAGTAGCCCTCGTGGCGCTTACGGATATTTTCCAACGCCTCATAGCGGGCCTGCACCTGGCTGTAGCGCCGGCTGTTGTCATTGACCAGTTTGCGCAGGTCGGCCAATTCAGACTGCTGCTCCTGCTGCTTTGCGGTTAAGCCGGACCAGCGCTTTTTCTCGGCCTGATACTTTTGCTTGAGGGTTTTGCCCCGCTCGCGCAGCCGGTCCAGTTCCCCGCTCGACTTCTTCAGCTGAGCGGACACGTCGTCTTTTTGGTATTCACGGTCGTTAGCCGTCCGGCTCAGTTCCGCTTTGAGGTAGACCACCTGGTTATTGTTAGACGTCTGGTCCTGCAGCAGCTGAATGTAGCTGGCACGTAGGTCCTCAAGCTGCCGGTTCAGCTGCTCCGGGTTTGTGTCCAGACGGTTCGTCAATTCCCTGCGCTTATCCTGGAGCTTGGCCTGGTCACGCTTCAGCTCAGCCTCACCTTGGGCCAGCTTAGCGCATTCGTTGGTCAGCAGCTTAGTCTGCTCCTGCAGGTCGGCCAGTTCGGCTTCGTATTCCTTCTTCGTTGCATCGCTGTACTGCTTGCTCTGCTCTGCCACCTGCAGGCTGGTGTTAAAATCAGACAGTTTCTTGGTCAAAGCCAAGAGGTCGCTTTGGACCTGCTCGCGCTCCGTGCTGATCTGCTTGTATTCGTCACGCTTGGCCGCAACGGCATCCTGTGATTCCTTGACCTCCCGGTCAAACTTTTCAAGCAGAACCTGATTCTGGTCCGCCTGCTCCTGCACCTTCTGTTTCTGCTGGTCCAGGTCCGCAATTTCAAAGGCCAAAAGGGTCTTCAGGTCCCGATCCAGTCCTTCCTTTTGAAATTGGTGCTGCTTGGCCAGAGAACTTTGTTCGTGCAGCGGTTCAACCCGCTGCTCCAGTTCCTTGACCAGGTCATTGATGCGAATCAGGTTGTCGGTCGTCTGGTCGAGCTGCGCGCTGGCTTCTTCCTTCTGCTTCTTAAAGTGAAGGATTCCGGCCGCTTCCTCGAACAGGCTCCGCCGGTCCTCCGGCCGCGAATTCAGAATCTGGTCAACCCGACCCTGCGAAATAATCGCCAGGCTGTCCTGCGAAATGCCCGAATCCAAAAACAGGGCCCGAACATCACGCTGACGCACGCTGTGCTTGTTGATTAAGTACTCGCTTTCGCCGGAACGCAAAATGCGACGGGTAATAATTACCTGGTCGTCATCAAAATTGAGTTCGCGGTGCTCATTGGCAAAGATCATCGTTACTTCGGCGTGACTGGCCGCCTTGCGGAATTCGCTGCCCGCAAAAATAACGTCCTTCATATTCGAACCGCGCAGCGACTTGGCACTCGACTCGCCCATGACCCAGCGAATAGCTTCGGTGATATTGCTTTTGCCGCTGCCGTTGGGCCCAACTACACCCGTAATTCCGGTATTAAACTTGATCTCTGTTTTATCGGCAAATGACTTAAAACCATCAATAATAAGTTCTGTTAATGGCACTAACTCATCCCCCTTTAATTGAGCAGCTTCAGGGCGGCCTTGGCGGCCTCTTGCTCTGCGGCCTTCTTGTTGTGTCCTGCGCCCTGGGACACGGCCTTGCCGTTGACCGCCAGTTGGACGGTAAAGCGGGAAGGCATCTGCTCCTCGCTCAAGACCGTGTATTCAATCCGCACCGGTCCATCCTGCTGCAATAATTCCTGCAGGTCAGTCTTATAGTCGCGCGAGGCATCAAACTTGCCGGCATCAATTAACGGGTAAACGGTCAGGCTCAAAAAGTGCTCGACCGCATCCATGCCCTGATCAAGGAAAAGCGCACCGTTGAACGCCTCAAACACGTCTTCTAAGAGTGTTTTGCGCGCACGTGCCCCCGCTTTTTCTTCACCATGACCCAGATTGATTTGGGCAGGGAAGCCAAACTCCTGCGCAAACTCGGCAAAGCCCTCGGTGTCAACAATATTGGACCGCATGCGCGTCAGTTCACCCTCGTTTAAATCGGGGAAATTCCGGAACAGGTAGTTCGAAATTGTCAATTCAAGCACCGCATCCCCCAAGAATTCCAGCTTTTCATAGTTGCGAATCCCGTCTCCGGGGTGCTCATTTGCATAAGAAGAGTGGGTAAAGGCCTCTTCCAGAAGTTTGGGATTTTCAAACCTGATTTTGTATTTCGTCTTTAACTGATTAATAAATTTTGTACTAACCATTTTGCCAGCCCCCTTGTCTTCTTAGATTATACCAGTTTTTACCACCTAAAATAAAAAAGAAAACTATTGCTGAAAATTTATGCAATAGTTTTCTTCATTACTGTAAAAAGTGTGGTCTAATTGATGCATTAAGGAGACTTTAATTATTTAGCGTAGCCAACTTGGTACCATAATTGGTGACCATTATTGTTTTGTGAAGGTTTAAGTGAATATCCGGCCAGCTTGCTGTTAACAGCATCAATTTGGTATTCATTATAAGTTGGAATTACGTAAGCCTGATCAACCATGTACTTCTGCCACTCATGGAACTTCTCAACCCGGTATTTGTGATTGAAGGCCTTTTGCGAATCCATTTCCTCAATGAGCTTATTGTTCTCCGGCGTGACAAAACGGGAGTAGTTTGACATTGTTCCTTCACTGAACATTTGCTGCTGCGAAGGCTCTGAAGACAGACTCCAGCCTGCCATGAACATATCGACCTTCGGATCATCGTGCTGGACCTTGTCGTAGAACGAATTGAACTCCGTTAGACGACCGCCCAGCAGCTTCACGTTCAGGCCAATCTTGTGCCACTGTT
The DNA here is from genome assembly GCF_059900875.1 of Lactobacillus sp. XV13L. NCBI lineage: Bacteria > Bacillati > Bacillota > Bacilli > Lactobacillales > Lactobacillaceae > Lactobacillus > Lactobacillus sp. XV13L. Next base: position 310,806 of record NZ_JBWXGD010000001.1, read on the forward strand.
GAATATAGTTTTGCACAATCGGTTCCTGGATTGCACTACCAGACATGGCCGCAAAGGTAATCGCAAGCGGCTTGCCGTTCGGCTGCACCCGCCATTTGCCCTTCTTCTTAAAGCCGGCCTTATCCAGAATTTGGTTGGCCTTCTTCAGATTATAAGTGTAGCCCTTGTTGCTCTTGTCGAAGTAATCACCAAACTGGGCCGGAATTAATGTTGGAATCTGGAAACTCAAGCCATCAGTATAGTGCTTGTAGACCGCATCGGTATTCATCGCATAAGCCATGGCCTGGCGCAATGACTTGTTGCCCATTTTAGCGTTAGGATTCATGACGTTCTTAGACTTCTTGTCATCCCACTTGCCGACCTTGAATGCAACATAGCGGTATGCAAGTGGAACCTGGGCGACAAACGTAACGTCCTTGGTGCCCTTGACCTGCTTCCACTGTGCGTTAACAACGCGTGCAACGTCAAACTTATGGCTCTTAATTGATTGCGAAGCTGAATTAGGGTTAACCACTTGGTAGATGATCTTATCCAATTTTGGCTTGCCGCGCCAGTAGTACTTGTTTGGCACCCATGTAACCGACTGACCGCGGACGATATGATCGACTTTATACGGGCCAAAGTACAGCGGCTTTTTTCTAACTTCATCTGAAGCTTCCAACTTTGCAAACGGAATATGCTTTAAGTAGTGGTACGGAGCCGCTGATTCCCAAAAATAGCCATTGCCGCTGTTGTACATTCCGGGTTTCAATTCCTTGCAATGCAGCACAGCTACACGGCCGTTTTCGCCATCCGGCATTTCGATGCCGGAAATCGTCTTGGCCTTGCCTTCATGATATTCCTGCATGCCATTAATGATATTAAATTGACTGGAATATCGCTGTGATTTTGTGGCCTTGTTGGCGATAATTTCATAAGCATATTCAATATCCTTAGCGGTTACCTGCTTGCCGTCGGACCACTTGACGCCCTTTTTAACCGTAATCGTAACCGTCTTGGCCTTACGATCTAGCTTTAAGGTTGCAGGACCCTTGTCAGTGATCTTATAGTGATCATCGGTATCAAACAACGATTCTTGTCCAGGCGATGAAACATCGGCGGAAGGCTGGTCCATTTGCAGCTCTTCATTAAATACGCCAGTAAAAGGAGTATCGGTTTCTTCTGCAATTTTTAATGTTCCGCCTTGCTTAGCGTCCTTTTTAGACATTTCAACGGGAAACTTGCTGGCCGTTTTTGCACCTTCATTGCTGCTGCCGCTTTTGCCACAGGCTACTAGAGTAAGTGCTGCTGCACTAACAACGCCAATTGAACTAAGTAATTTTGTTTTATTCATTTTTTTACTCCTTTTCACTAGTAGAATAATTAGTGAAGTTTCTAAAACAAGTTAATGATTAAATAATACCACATAAAATGAAAAAAGCAATAAAATTATTCATTTTTATCTAATTAAATTTATAACATATTTGTGGCCACAATTAAAGATCCTGAGACAAAGCCCAAGATCTTTATTAACTAGTATTGACTATTTACTTAACAAAACCAACCTTGTACCACAGCGGGTAACCATTAGTGCTTTCAGACGGCTTCAAAGAGTAACCAGAAATCTTCTTATTAACTGCTTTGACACTGTAACTGTTCTGTTCGGGAATGACAAACGCCTGGTCAAACATGTACTTCTGCCATTCGTGGAATTTCTCCACCCTGTACTTGTGGTTGAAGGCCTTCTGTGAATCCATCTCCTCAAGCAGTTTATTGTTCTCGGGTGTCACAAAGCGATCATAATTGAACTCTGTATGTTCATTATAGAGACCCATTGGTGATGGCTCAGATGAAAGCGACCAGCCTGCTTCAAACATGTCATATGACGGATCATCGTTATGAATCTTATCGTAGAAGGAGTTGCCTTCGGTCAGGCGTCCACCGGTAAGGGTAACATTCAGACCAATCTTGTGCCACTGTTGAATATAGTTCTGGATAATCGGTTCCTGCGTAACGCCACCGGACATGGCCATGAACTTAATGCTCAGTGGCTTGCCGTTGGGCTGAACACGCCACTTGCCCTTCTTCTTGTAGCCGGCCTTGTCTAGAATTTCGTTGGCCTTCTTCAGGTTATACGTATAGCCCTTAATGTCCTTGTTGAAGTAATCGCCAAATTGGGCTGGAATTAAAGTTGGAACTCTAAATGACATGCCATGAGTGTAGTGCTTCAAAACGTCGTCAACGTTCATCGCATAGCCGATAGCTTGACGCAATGCCTTGTTGTTCATCTTCGACTTGTGATCCATCACGTTCTTGCCCTGTTTGGCATCCCACTTGCCGAGATGAAAGCCAATATACCAATAGCCCAATGGAATATCAGCTACAAAATTGACTCCTTTAGTGTCCTTAACTTGATTCCACTGGGAGTTGATTACCTGAGTAATGTCAAACTTGTGGCTCTTAATGGCCTGAGAAGCTGATTGTGACGAAACAACTTGGTAAACAATCTTGTCCAATTTTGGCTTACCGCGCCAGTAGTACTTGTTGGGCGTCCACGTAGCGGCTTGCCCACGCACTAACTTGGTTAAGACGAACGGTCCAAAGTAGAGCGGCTTCTTTCTGATTTTATCAGAAGACATCAACTTGCTGAACGGCACATCCTTCAAGTAATGATACGGCGCAGCTGATTCCCAGAAGTAATCATTGCCTGAGTTAGTCATGCCCGGCTTTAGTTCTGAGTAATGCAGAATCACTGTCCGACCTGATGGGCCATCCGGCATTTCAATTCCGGAAATCGTCTTTGATTTGCCGTCGTGGTATTCCTTCAAGCCCTTGATTTTTTCAAGTTGGGAATTATAGCGCTGTGACTTTGACGATTTGTTTGCAATAATTTCGTAGGGATACTCAACGTCCTTGGCAGTCACCTGCTTACCGTCGGACCACTTGACACCCTTCTTAACCGTGATTGTCACCGTCTTGTTCTTGTGGTCAATCTTCATCGTAGCCGGACCCTTATCGTTAATCCGGTAGTCATCATCCGTATCAAACAACGCTTCATTACCCGGTGATGCTACTTCTGAATCAGTCGTAACGGTAGACAGCTCATTAGAAAAGATACCGGTAAAAGGTGAGTTGGCAAGCAGGGCCAACTTTAACGTGCCACCCTGCTTCGTTTCCTTGGCCGGCACTGCGGCTGGAAACTTGCTGGCCGTCTTAGCATCGTCAGCATTATCATTGTTGCTGCTCTTGCCACAGGCAACAAGGGCAAGTGCTGCTGCACTAACGACCCCTAACGAACTAAATAATTTTGCTTTCTTCATATACATAACTCCTTCATTATTAGGATTGGCAATGTTTTCAAAACAAGTTAATAATTTAATATTAGCATAATTAATTAAATATTCAATAGCATTGTTCATTTTAATCTAATGCAATTCTATATAATTAAATATACGCTCACATAAAAACCCCGAGAAAATCTCGAGGCTTAACTGTCTTATTGAAAAATACTTATTTAGCATAGCCAACTTGGTACCATAATTGGTGGCCGTTGTTATTTTGTGACGGCTTCATTGAATAACCCGTCAGCTTGTCGTTAACCGCTACAACCTTGTAGGAATTATTAACCGGAATAACGTAGGCTTGATCAAACATGTACTGCTGCCACTCGTGGAACTTCTGTACCCGGTACTTGTGGTCGAAAGATTTTTGCGAGTCTAATTCGTTAATCAGTTTGGTATTCTCCGGCGTTGCAAAACGGGCGTAGTTCCATGATGCATTCTCCGCGTACATCGTAGCCGGGGAGGGTTCACTTGCCAAACTGATAGCTGCCATGAACATGTCAACAGACGGATCATCATTTCGAAGCTTGTCGTAGAATGAATTGAACTCGGTCAAACGGCCACCCGCAAGACTAACATTCAACCCAATCTTGTGCCACTGCTGCAGGTAGTTCTGCATAGTCGGCTCCTGGGTAGAATTGCCAGCCATGGCCATAAACTTGATCTTGAGCGGTTTGCCGTTAGGCTGCACGCGCCACTTGCCCTTCTTCTTGTAGCCAGCCTTGTCCAAAATCTGGTTGGCCTTCTTCAAATTGTAGCTGAAGCCCTTGGTATCTTTGTCAAAGTAGTCGCCAAACTGAGCCGGAATGAGGGTTGGCACCTGGAAGGATAACCCGTGCGTGTAGTGCTTGTCAACATCAGATACGTTCATTGCGTAGCCAATGGCCTGCCGCAGTGCCTTGTTATTCATCTTGGACTTCGAATCCATCACGTTCTTGCCCCTTTTGGCATCCCACTTGCCGACCTTGAACCCCATGTAGCTGTATGATAGCGGTATTTGTGCAACAAATTTTACGTCCTTGGTGTTCTTCACTTCAGTCCACTGGGAATTAACTACTTCAGCTACATCGAACTTGTGGCTCTTGATTGCCTGGGAAGCCGAGTTTTGTGAAACAACCTGGTAGACAATCTTGTCGAGCTTTGGCTGGCCCCGCCAGTAGTACTTGTTAGGCGTCCACGTAGCAGACTGGCCCCGCACCAATTTAGAAAGCTTGAACGGGCCAAAGTAAAGCGGGTTCTTTCTAATCTTGTCCGAAGATTCCAGCTTGTTAAAGGGCACATCCTTAAGGTAGTGGTAAGGGGCAGCACTTTCCCAGAAATATCCGTTGCCCGAATTGTACATGCCCGGCTTTAACTCCGTGTAGTGCAGTACCATGGTACGGCCATTCTCGCCTTCTGGCATTTCGATACCAGAAATAGTATCAGCCTTGCCCTCGTGGTAGTCCTTCATCCCCTTGATAAGTTCAAACTTGGAATCGTACCTTTGCGACTTGGTTGCCTTGTTGGCCATGATTTCGTAGGAGTATTCCATGTCCTTGGCGGTTACCTGCTTGCCGTCTGACCACTTGACGCCCTTTTTCATCGTAATTGTGACAGTATTGTTCTTGCGGTCAAGCTTCAGGGTAGCTGGCCCCTTATCGTTGATCCGGTAGTTATCATCCGTATCAAACAATGATTCCTCACCCGGGGAAGCAACATCACTATCAAAGGCCGTTGAATTTAATTCATCTGAGAAGATGCCCGTGAATGGGGACTCTGTCTCCAGGGCCACTTTAAGCGTGCCCCCCTTTTTGATATCCTTCTTCGGCATTTCACTTGGAAACTTGCTGGCCGTCTTGGCATCATCGGCATTGTTGTTATCGCTCTTGCCACAAGCAGCTAGGGCAAGCGCAGCTGCACTCACAATTCCTAATGTACCAAGTAATTTTGTTTTTTTCATTTACACATAACTCCTTCTTATATTGGAATAGAAAAAGTTTTTAAAACAAGCTAACAACTAAATACTAGCATAGATAATTAATAGTTCAACCTCTAGACGCCTATCACTTCTTTATGAATCAACAAGCAAACTCCATTTTAATATTTCGACATAAAAAAGCGTTCACAATAGTCAGACTGTTGCCTGTCTATTGTAAAGCACTCCCTTAATTATTATATTTTTCCTTGCTAGTTTTCACGCTGCCGAGCGTCACCCGCACGCTGCAGGGCCCGACCAACGTAGTTAATGCTAAGAGAAATCGCCAACAGCAAGATTGTCGCAGGCAGCCACAGCCACGGCCGACTGACAACATTCACCGGGTCGTTGGCAAACCCAATTAGGGTACCAAGCGATGGTACATCAGATGGCAAGCCGTAGCCGATAAAGGACAGAGTCGTTTCGATACCAATGTTGCCGGCAACCGTCAGAACCACGTCGATAATCAACATGGAGGTAATGTTAGGCAGAACCTCCCGAAACATGATCTTGATGTCAGATGAACCAGACGTCTTGGAGGCCAACACGTAGTCGCGGCCCCGCTGCGAGAGAACGAAGGCCCTCATCAGCCTTGCCGTCGAGGTCCAGCCAAAAAGCGAAATAATCCACACTAATGTTATTGGACTAAATTTAGGAACAACTGTTACTAAGACAATTTCAATTGGAAATGTCGGCAGCACCTGGACAAAGTCGACGATTCTCATGATGACTGCATCAACCCAGCCGCCGTAATAGCCTGAAACCAGACCAATGAGCAAGCCGACCGTCTCACAGACAGCGGTCACGCCCAGACCGATTAGGATAGAGTTGCGACCACCCATTATCAAGAGATTAAGGATGTCACGCCCCCCGTCATCGGTACCCAGCAAGTGGCCATTTGTGGCCCAGCTGGTATAAGATTCGATAATATTAGTCTCTGCAACCTTATCCGAATTGAGGAATAAGGAACCACCAAACGTAAATAGCAAGACCAGGATAATAACAATGAAGGCCGTCAGGGCAATCTTGTCTTTGACAATCTCGTGCACAACCACCTTGAAACCTGACGTCGGAGAGGAAATTTTACGCTTCTTAGTATCTTTTTTCAAAGTATTTTCTTTCTTTTCAGACATTTCTTTCTCCTCCCTATTTAATCCGGATCCGCGGGTCAATAATACTCATGATAATATCGGACAGCAGGTTGCCCAGAAGAGTCAAAATACCAAAGATTAAAATCAGCGCCGTCAGGGTCGTGTAGTCACGTTGAGCAATCGAATCCAGAAACAGCTTGCCCATGCCGGGGTAACTGAAGACGGACTCGATAATCATCGAACCACTCAAAAGACCGGTAATAACCGTACCAATTGATGAAGCAATCGGCAAAAGCGAGTTGCGCAGGATGTGCTTTCTGAAGACGACGTTTTCAGGAACGCCCTTACTGTGGGCCGTCCGCACGTAGTCTTCCACCTTGTTGTCAACGATCCCCGTTCTGAGGTACTGGACGATATTGGTCGTAGTGACCAGAGCAACCAGGCAGGCCGGTAAAATGATGTGGTAAATCTGACTACCTAGCGTTCCGAAGAAACCCGAAGCATTAGGTGAAACCGAACCAGAAATCGGGAACCAGCCCAGGGTAAAGCCGAAGAGCCAAATCCCTAAGATATAGAAGACAAACGGTGGAACTGCAAAGGTAATGTAGTTAAAAATCTGCACAGACTGGTCCTGCCACTCGTCCTGGTGACGTCCGGCAGCAACACCCATCGGAATAGAAATTGAGTAACTGATGATGGTTGTCAAAAGCGACAGCCAGAAGGTGTTGACCGCACGGTCGGCAATCAGCGAGGTAACGGGAACGTGCTGAATGTAGCTGGTCCCCAAATCGCCCTTAAAGAGGTTGCCCACCCAGCGCGCATACTGCACCGGTGCCGGATCATAAAGTCCAGCGGCACGCTTCAGTGCCTCTAACTGCTTAGGATCCGTGTTCGGGTTGATCTGCCCCGTGAACGGGTCACCGGGCATCATTTTAGCCAAGAAGAAGACCAAGATACTCAAAATAATCAACTGTGGGATCATGATTAATATACGTCTTAAGACTGTTTTCCACATTATTAGTCGCTCCCCTTTTCATTCAATGTTTCTTGTCTGACCTCATCTGCAGGGAGGGCAACCAGGTGGTTGCCGGATACCTGCTGCAGCGGGAAGACACGGCCATCCTTGTCATACCACTTGCTCTGATCATTCTGAAATTCTTGTTCAACTTCCTCACGGTGCTGCTTGTGTTCCTCTCTGTGTTCCACATCAACCATTGGAATAGCCGAAAGCAAACGCTTCGTGTAGATATGCATTGGATGCTTGTAAATATCTTCCCGACTACCGATTTCCACTAGCCGGCCGCGGTGCATAATCGCCAGATTCTCAGACATATGCTTAACCACACCCAAATCGTGCGAAATAAACAGGTAAGCAATGTTGTACTGCTGCTGAATATGCTTCATGAAGTTCAAAACCTGGGCTTGGACCGAAAGGTCAAGGGCACTCGTTGGCTCATCGGCAACAATCAGCCGCGGGTTGGTCGCAACCGCACGCGCAACACCAATTCTTTGCCGCTGGCCGCCCGAGAACTCGTGCGGATACTTATAGATCGAATCGCTCGGCATCCCCACAATATCAAGCAATTCCTGTACCCGATCACGCTCTTGGTCGGTCGTTAACTTTTCAAAGTTGCGAATCGGCTCGGCAATGATGTCTTCAATTCTTTTGCGCGGATTCAAGCTGGACATGGAGTCCTGAAAAATCATCTGCACGTCCTTATTGTAGTTAAGCTTGCGCCGGTTGGCGGACTTGGTAATATCCACGCCCTTATAAATAATTTGTCCACTGGTGACCGGTTCAACGCCCACAATTGCCTTACCGGTAGTGGACTTACCGGAACCAGATTCACCAATTAAGCCATAGGTCTCACCCTCGTTAATAGTGAGACTGACATCGTCAACGGCACGAACGTAGTCGGTAATTCTGTTCCAAAAACCAGACCTAATCGGATAGTGGACTTTTAAATTTTTAACTTGAATAATTTCTTTAGCCATAAAACTTACTCCCCACTCGCTTCATCCTGGAAGTGGAACGTCTTCCAACAGGTACATCTGACCCAGTGGCCAGGTTCAACTTCATGCATTGTCGGATTCTCTTCGTGTGCACTGGCCGGAATCCAGGGAATGCGGTCGGCAAAACGATCGCCTTCACGCGGCATGTTTTGCAGTGACGGCACTGTCCCTTGGATCACGTGCAAGTCATCTTCTTCATCTTCGGTTTGTGGCATCGAATTAAGCAATGAACGAGTATAAGGATGTAACGGATGTTCAAAGATCGTCTTAACGTCGGCTTTTTCCACAATTTGACCTGCATACATCACCGCCACCTGATCAGCTGTCTCGGCCACAACGCCCAAGTCGTGAGTGATTAAAATGATTCCTGAGTGTGACTGCCGTTGAATATCTTCGAGCAGGTCCAGAATCTGAGCCTGAATCGTCACGTCAAGCGCGGTGGTCGGTTCGTCAGCAATAATAATCTCCGGCTTGCAGGCAATCGCCATCGCAATTACAATCCGTTGCCGTAATCCACCAGAAAGCTCAAAGGGATACATTGCAAAAGTTTCTTCGGGCTTAGGCATCCCCACCTGGTTGAACAATTCAATCACACGGGCATGACGCTGCTTTTCATTCATATCGGTATGGTAGTAAAGCGTTTCTGCCACTTGGTCACCCACCCGCATCAGTGGGTTAAGGCTGGCCAAGGGATCCTGGAAAATCATCCCAATCTTATTCCCGCGGATTTTATCAAACAGGGTTTCGTTTAAACCTACAAGGTTCAATTCATTATACAGAATATCCCCGGTTACTTTCGTATTCTTGTGGTCATACAACCCAATAATACTTGCAGCAATTGTACTCTTGCCACAGCCAGATTCCCCCACAACTGATAAAATCTCATCACGCTTGAGCGTTATGTTAATATCATCCGCAGCATCGTAAAATTTTCCTTGCAAACGGTATGCAGTGTGCAAATGCTGGATATCTAGCAAGAGATCACTTTGTCTTTCCAAAGGTCATTTCCCCTCTCAAATTTTCAACGAATTTATTAAAGATATTTAATAAATTTATTTAATTTCTAATTATAAACATCAAACCGACTATATGCAAATCACAAATCGATTATTTAGAAATTATTTTTGGTGATCCGCAATATAATTCACCGCATCACCCACCGTTTTAATTTTTTCGGCGTCCTCATCAGCAATCTCGGCGCCAAATTCATCCTCTAGCTGCATGATAAATTCAACCAGATCTATGGAATCAGCGTCCAAATCCTTGGTAAAGTTGGTGGCATTAGTAATCTTATCCCGGTCGACTTCAAGGTTCTCCGCCAGGATGGCCTGGATTTTTGTAAAAATTTCTTCTTTAGTCATGATTTTTCTCCTTATATAGGTTATACACCTAATTACTCAGCGTGCCCAAATTCAGCCCGAAACTCATCAATAATCTTTTCCTGCATGATCTTATCAACCTGCTTGATTGTGTAGTAGATCGCACGCGCATCGGAGCGCCCGTGCGTCTTGACCACAGGGGCGTCAACGCCGAGCAGGACGGCGCCGCCGTACCTGTCGACGTCAAACTTCGCCATCAGGTTTTTCAGCGCCTTTTTAGTCAGCAAGGCGCCCACCTTAACCACAAGTCCGTTGTTTAGCAACCCATCCTTCAGCAGGTGTATCAGCACGCTGGCCGTGCCCTCGATATTCTTAAGCACCGCATTGCCGGTAAAGCCATCGGTCACGACGACGTCGGCCCGGCCGTCAAGCAGCTCGTTGCCCTCAATGTTGCCGATAAAGTTCAGCTTGCTGGCCAAAAGCAGCTGGTAAGCCTGTTGGTGAACGTCGTCGCCCTTGTCGCTCTCAGCCCCGTTGTTGAGCAGGGCAACGCGCGGACTTTTGACGCCCCGGACCCGTTCGGCATAGTACGACGCCATTGTGGCCCAATTGAGCAGGTATTCTGGCTTGCTCTTCGCGTTTGCGCCAACGTCAATCATGTTGAAGCCCGCGCTTGAACTTTTAACCGGCAAGGTCGGCATCAGCCCCGGCCGTTCAATGCCCTTGATCCTGCCAATGACAAAAATGCCGCAGGCCAAAATTGCCCCCGTATTGCCCAAAGACAGAAGCGCATCCGCCTTGCCCTGCTTAACGCAGCGGGCGGCAGCAACAAGTGATGAATCCTTCTTGGTGCGGATTGCCTTGACCGGTTCGTCCTCATCCTTGATAATCTCGGTAGTTGCAACGACCTCTATGCGGTCGCCGTCAGCGCCTACCAACTCGCTTATTTTGGCCTCGTCCCCAAACAGGATGAACTTCGTTTCTGTTAGTTCGGCCTTCGCACGTAAAACGGCTTGGACGATCGCTTCTGGAGCATGTTCGCCACCCATCGCATCAACTGCAATTGTTCTCATTTGTTACCACAATCTTTCCTAAGTTCGCTTTTGTTGTAATTGTTTATATTCTAGCACTTGTTGCAGGTTTTTATGGGGCGGATCTTGCAATTCGGGATCTTTTCCGATCAACGCACGGGCCACCTGTTGGGCAACCACCAGCGTTTCGTAGTTGTTGACTACGTTGCCAACCTGAAATTCGGGCAGGCCCGACTGGGCGCGTCCAAAGATATCGCCCTCGCCGCGCATCCGCAGGTCCTCCTCCGCCAGCTTGAAGCCGCTGGTCGTTGAGGCCACCACCTGCATCCGCGCCTTGCCCGCTTCCGTCTTAGGATCAGCGACGAAAACGCAGTAGCTCTGTGTTTTGCCCCGACCGATACGGCCGCGCAGCTGGTGCAGCTGACTGATGCCGAAGCGGTCCGCGTTGTAGATGACCATCATGTTGGCGTTTGCCACATCGACCCCGACCTCGATCACGCTCGTTGCAACCAGAATATTGATTTGACCGTCCGCAAAGGCAGCCATGATCTCGTCTTTTTTGGCGCCCGGCATCTGACCGTGAAGCAGAACCACCTTTTGGTCAGGAAAGTCGTGGCTCAATTTGATAAAGAGTTCCTCCGCGTTTTTTAAGTCAAGCGCTTCAGATTCCGTAATCAGGGGCGTGACCGCGTAGACTTGAAAGCCCGCATCCAGCTGCTTGTGCATTAGCCGGTAAACCTCGTCCATCTGGCTGCTGGTCTTCCACGCGGAAATGATTTTCTTGCGCCCGGCCGGCAGGTGGCGAATTTCGGAAATCGTCATGTCGCCGTAGACGGTCAGTGCCAGCGTCCGCGGGATAGGCGTGGCGGTCATCGCCAGCACGTCGGGCAGGTTGCCCTTGTTGATCAGCGCCTGCCGCTGCCCCACGCCGAAGCGGTGCTGCTCGTCAATTATTACCAGGCCCAAATTCTCAAAAATCACCTTGGACTGGATCAGAGCGTGCGTGCCGATCACCGCGTTGATCGTGCCATCGGTCAGTTCCCGGTATATTTCCCGGCGCTCAAGCGTCTTGGTCGTCCCCGTTAAAAGGGCGCTGCGCACGCCCAGGGGCCTGAGCAGCTCGTCAATTTTTCTAAAGTGCTGTGTAGCCAGTATTTCGGTGGGGACCATCAACGCAGCCTGAAAGCCAGCCGTAATGGCGGCGTAAATGGCGTAGACCGCAACGATTGTCTTGCCCGAACCGACATCCCCCTGGAGCAGACGCTGCATTTGCCTTTCCGAGTGCATATCGGCAAAAATTTCGTTGATTACCTGTTTCTGGTCGGCGGACAGTTCAAAGGGCAGGGACTTGGTCAGTGCCCCCACCTCTTTTAGGTTGTACTTCTTGGCAAAGCCCTTGTTCTTGGCGTTGCGGCTGCCCAACAGGGCCAATTCCACCTGAAAAATAAAGAATTCACGAAAGATTGCGCTCCTCTTGGCCAGTTCCGCTTCCCGGCCATTTTTGGGGTGGTGCATCTTTTTGATGATTTCCTGTTCGGGCAGCAGGCGGTACTTCTTGCGCACCTCGTCCGGCACTATATCAGCAACTTCAGGCAAAAAGTCCGCCAGTGCAAGGTCAATCAGTTCAACCAGCTTTTTTTGCCGGATGTGCCGGTTGACCGAGTAGATTGGCGCCATCCCGCTGTCGTTTTCCTTGGCGGCAACAAACTTAAAGCCGGACAGGCTCTGCCTTGCGGCGTTGAACTTGCCGTAGACCGCCACCTCGTCGCCCACCTCGATTCGGTCCTTAAGCCAGGGTTGGTTAAAAAAATTGACCATGACAACATCATGGTCAATTCGCATTTTAAAACTGAGCCGGCTCTTCTTGTAGCCGAAACGACTAATGAAAGCCTCAGTAGCAACGACGCCCTTCAGCATTGTTTTTTGACCATCCATGATCTGGTCAAGGGGAATCGTCTGGAGTTCGTCGTAACGGAAGGGAAAGTAAAACAGCAAATCATAAATACTGTAAATTCCTAGGCTGCCAAGGGCAGCTGCGGTTTTTGTCCCCACGCCCTTCAAGTCCGTCACGGGTGCAAACACCTTACTTGCGTCCATTGCTATTCAACGGAAACCAGGAAGTTGTAGACCGGCTGGCCGCCGTCATGAACTTCAAACTCGAGGTCATCGTGCTTTTCTTTCAAGGCGGCAACAACTTGCTGCGCCTCGTTTTTGTTTGCATCGCGCCCAAACATAATGGTAATTATCTCGGAATCCTCATCCAGCATCTTTTCAATCATCTTCACGGTTGCGCTCACCGCGTCCAGACCCGTAATCTTGATGTCGCCGTCGATAATGCCGAGGTAGTCATTCTGGTGGATATCAATCCCGTTGATCGTCGTATCGCGGTTGGCCTGAGTCACTTCACCCGAAACCACCGCTTCAAGCGCTGCGGTCATGCTGCTTACGTTCTCGTCCACCGTAGCATCGGCATCAAACGACAGCATCGCAGACAATCCCTGTGAAATTGTCTTGGTCGGAACAATGCCCACCGGAATGTCGCTGACCTCGGCCGCCTGCTTGGCCGCCATGATGATGTTGCCGTTGTTCGGCAGCACGATCGCCTGCTTGGCGCCCGACTTCTTAATGGCATCGATGATGTCCTGCGTTGACGGGTTCATTGTCTGACCGCCGGAAATTATCCGGTTTACGCCTTCGCTTTCGAACAAGCTGCGGATGCCGTTGCCCGAAGCCACGGCAATTACGGCAAAGTCGACGCTTTCCTGGTCCTCCGCACTGTTATTGACAATCGTCTCGTGTTGGATACGCATGTTGTCGATTTTAATCTTCCCTAACTGACCAAACTGGCTGCCGTATTCAAAAATCTGCCCCGGATACTCCGTGTGCACGTGTACCTTGGCAACCTCGTCGTCAGAAACAGCCAGCAGCGAATCGCCTAACTTGGACAAGTGTGCACGAAATTCTTCAAGGTTAAACGGTTTTTTATCGGGAACATTGGCAGTCAAATCAACCATAATCTCCGTGCAGTAGCCGTTGGCGATGTCCTGCGTTGCAAGCTGGGACTGGACGGACTGGTGGTGCATGGCGTTGATCATCTCATCCATCTCGCCTTCATCCGGCTGGTACTGGTCGGCAAACTTTTCGCCCAGCAGGCCTTCCAAAAAGCCCTCGTAGATGAAGAGCAGGCCCTGACCGCCGGAATCGACCACACCCACTTGCTTTAAGACGGGAAGCAGGTCCGGTGTTGTCTTCAAGGCCTTCTTGGCCCCTTCGACGATTGCCCTCATTACCTCTTCAACGTCATCGGTTGCGCTCGCCTTGTTCGCACCCTCCTGGGCGGCAACGCGGGCAACCGTGAGGATGGTTCCCTCTACGGGCTTCATCACGGCCTTGTACGCGGTTGCCACACCGTTGGAGAAGGCACTCGCAAACTCCTGGGCATTCAGGGTCTTCATCCCCACCGTGGCCTTGTACACGCCCCGGAACAGTTGCGATGAGATGACCCCGCTGTTACCGCGGGCCCCCATCAGCATCCCCTTGGCGAAGCTCTTGGTCAAATCGCCAACGCTGGTGCTGGTATCTGCGGCAACCGCCTTGACGCCGCTCTCGATCGTCAGGTTCATGTTGGTACCGGTATCGCCATCTGGAACGGGGAAAACGTTCAAAGAGTTGATAAATTCGGCGTTGCGCCCAAGCCGGTGCGCTGCTACGCGAACCATATCCCTAAATTTTTTACTATCTATTTCCTTTAAAACCAAATTATTAACCTCCGCTTGATTTATTCGTCAAGCACTTTAACACTTTGAACGATGACATTAACAGCTTTTGTATCAATTCCAAGCTGGTTCTTTAAGTTGAACTTCACGCTCCCCTGAACGTTGCGGCTCACCTCGGATATCTTTAAGCCGTAGCCCACGATAATGTAAACGTCAACCGTGATCTTATTGTCCTCCGACTTAACGACAACGCCCCGCTTATAGTTTGCCCGGTTCAGAATGCCGTCAAAGCCATCGCGAATGGCGTTCTTGGATGCCATGCCTACAACACCATAATTAGATGTAGCTGCGCAGCCAACGACAATTGCGACCACACCGTTTGAAATATCAATCAAACCATCTTTTGTTTTGATTTTAACAGCCATGTTTCTCCTCCGTATCAATGTTCTCAATATTATGACTCTATTTTATCATAGTAAGCAAGCATAAATACAACATTCCCGTTCAAAAATACTTTTGTTGTTGCAATGACCAAAAAGATATGCTATCTTAGTTAAGTATGAAAACACAATAAAGGAGGTTTAGCAAATGGCAAAAGATTATATCACTGGTAAAAAGACCACTTTTGGTAACACACGTTCGCACTCACTGAATTCATCACGGCGGACCTGGAAGCCAAACCTTCAAAAAGTTCGTATTCTTGTTGATGGTAAACCAAAGCGCGTATGGGTTTCAACCAAGACCCTGAAGTCTGGCAAAGTTACCCGCGCCTAACAAATGATTAAGAGACCAGCGATTTACTTCGCTGGTTTTTTGTTTACCGTCAAATGTTAGCGCACACTTTGTTTACATCTTGTTTTTGCTAATATAATGTTGCACACAGCTGCCGATTAAAATATAATTAATTTCATACGTTAAGTTAGCAAGAGTGAGGTGCAGGCGCAATGCTTACAGAACAAACAATCAAAAAATTTCACCTAGTGCAGACCAGCGGGCAGCTCATTATCCTGCTGGTTTGCGGTTTACTCGGTCTTACCCGGGGCGGACTGTTCGAGCAGACACAGATGTTTGACGTCTTGCTTTGCCTTTTGCTAAGCCTTCTGGAATTTTCCCTGCTAGTGCCCGAAAAAGAATCCCCCAAGCGCTGGCAGTTATTTAACCACTACTTCGAAACGGTCGCGCTTTGCTACACCATGCCGGAGAGTTTGTTTTTCCTGACGCAGACGCTAAATCATTATCACTTGGTTAATATGACCATCTGGATAATTCTGGTCACCCTTTATTCCTTTGTCATGTATATTCCAATGGCCAAGCTGGCGCTGGGGCGCGTGCGCAACAACTGGGGCAGGATCCTGCTTTTTGCAGGGGTCGTTTATAATTCGCTAATGTGGACGCCAAGTATGGTTGTCGGCTCTTCGCATTATGCCAAAATACTCATGCAGATGAATAATTCCGGCCTTGCCGGTATTCCGGTTCTGGTCATTATTACGCTAATTATTATGCCTGAATGGAAAGTTGCCAAGCCCCATTTTACTATTAGCCGGCAGGCTTCTCTTTGGTCTAGCAGCTTAATAATATTGCTGCTAGTTGCACATCTTGTCTACATCATTTTGCCAACTATACTTGGTGCATACAGCCTGGATGCCGTCTTAGATTACTACCTGGGGCTGATCAACTTGGGGGTAGTATTCACTGCACTAGAAGCCGGCATCGCCGAGGAATGGCTGATGCGCCTTATTGTCATTGCCCTTCTTGCCCAGGTCTTTCAGGGCAACAAGTACCGTGTCTACCTAATCGTTTTGACAGACGGTCTCATCTTCGGTTCGTGGCACCTTGCCAACGTTTCACACCAGACCCTGGCATCCACGCTGCAACAAATGGTCGAAGTGGGTGGCTGGGCACTGCTTATTGCCGCCGTCTACCTCTACACGCATTCGCTGCTTCTAACGA
Source organism: Lactobacillus sp. XV13L (assembly GCF_059900875.1). NCBI lineage: Bacteria > Bacillati > Bacillota > Bacilli > Lactobacillales > Lactobacillaceae > Lactobacillus > Lactobacillus sp. XV13L. The sequence continues at coordinate 327,200 of NZ_JBWXGD010000001.1, forward strand.
TGACTTACCACGGCTTGTACGATTTTACCTTATTTATGCTGCAGGGGGGAATTTCTGTATCTGGCAGCCCAATAAAAAGCGTGACGCAGCCCACCGCATACGAATGGCAGGTGACCCTTATCAGTGTGGCAATCTGTGCCATCATTGCCCTGATCATTATTTCTGGCAAGCACAGACGCAGAGTGATTGAAGGTAATTTGGCCACCCTGTAGTCGTCATTCATCAAGACCAGTTAGGGAATATCCCTGGCTGGTCTTTTTTGCTGCAAAGAAAAAACCTGCTATCAAGCAGGATTCCATCTTTAATACTAACTAAATGTTCTGGTAGCGGTCAATGTCTTTGGACTGAATTACCGCCACCACGCCCTGTGCAAACGACAATTCAAAGTCGAGCCGCCCGGGCAAAAACTCATTGGAACTGAGGGACAGGGGGAAGCTGCTGTCATAGTGGGCCAGGTTGTACTTGGCGCGCGCAATGTTTAAGTCGCAAACGGCCGTTAAGGGGGCCACGCCAAAGTAGGCGTAGCCCGGCTCCCGCTTTACAACGTGCCTGCCCGGATTATAAAAACTGATCAGGTTCTGACGGTCAACAATTTTGATGCTCTCGGCATAGTCGTTAAATTCCGGCTTGGCCACCATTAACAGGTTGGTCAGAAAATGATCGAGCCGCCCGCCCGTTGCGCCAACCACTACCAGGCTGTCGGCCCGGTAGTCCACAAGGGCATAATTGACCGCAAGCTCGGCATCCGTGTAGTCTTTTTCCGGAACCGAATAGCGGATATCCACGACCTTTTGCTCAATCTTGGCCAGTTCCTGCGGATTGAGCGAATCGAAGTCGCCCACAGCCAGGTCTGGCGTCACGCCCATTTCCACCAGCAGCTGGCTGCCCCGGTCAACGCCGATTATCAGGTCGCCCTCAGCCCGGCTGGTTTTCAAATCTTCTTTCAGGTTAGCGGCCCACTGCGCCTTGGGCCCGCCTAGCAGCGCAACTGCCCTCATTGCAAGATCCCCTGCAGTTCCTCAACCTGAGCGCGCACGCTCTTTTGGCAGAACAGGTAGGAGCCGGCCACAAAAATGCTGGCCCCGGCCTCTTTAGCAATCTTGGCCGTCTCTTTGTTGATGCCGCCGTCAACTTCAACGGGCACCCGGTCCCCCAGCAGACTTACCGTCTGCACTATTTTTTTACCAGATTCGGGAATGAACTTCTGCCCGCCAAAGCCGGGATAAACCGTCATGAGCAGAACCTGGTCAAGCCTGGCCGCAAAATGATCTAAGACATCTACCGGCGTATCGGGGTTGAGCACCAGGCCCGCCTTAACCCCGTGGTCCTTCAGGTAGTCCAGCCACTTGTCCAAAGCATCTTCGTCCATCGCCTCGTAGTGCAGCAGGACGAGGTCGGCCCCGGCCTTGACAAAGGCGGGAACGAAAACATCCGGGTTGTTGCTCATCAGGTGGACCTCAGCCTCAAGGTCTGGAAAGGCACGCTTGAAGTCACTCACGAGCTGCGGTCCAAACGACAAGTTGGGCACGAAGTGCCCGTCCATGATGTCAATGTGGAAGCGGGAAATTCCCGCCTCGGCGGCCGCCTTAATATCCTTAGCCAAATTCAAGTTATCAATATTTAAAATCGATGGTGCAATTAACATATTTTTCCTCACTTCAAGTATTCTGGCAGCTTGCTATTCGTTATCTCCGACCGCATCAGCAGGTAGTCGTCGTAGCGGCTCTTTTTAATCTGGCCTTCCTCAACCAGTTTTTTGACCGCACACTGCGGCTCCTGCAGGTGCTGGCACGTGCGAAACTTGCAGCGGCTGCTGGCACGTTTGAATTCGCAAAAGTAGCTGCACAACTCATTGACCTTGACCGGTGACAGGTCAATTGCCGAAAAGCCCGGCGTGTCGGCCAAGAAACCCTGACCCAGGGGAAAAAGCTGGACCGTTCTGGTCGTGTGCTTGCCGCGGTTCAGGCTGGTCGAAATCGCCGCCGTTTCCTGTTTCAAGTCCTTCTTGAGGTGGTTGATCAGGGTCGACTTGCCGGCACCGGACTGGCCCGCAAGCGTCCAGATCTGTTCCGGACCGATTGCCTGCGGCAGTTTTTCCTCAAGCCTCTCCCAATCATCAAAAATGGGGTAGCCGATTTCGGCGTAGTAGTCTAGGTCCGCCCTGATTTTGGCCAGGGCACCCGAACCGGCCAGATCGCTCTTGGACAGGTAGATGCTGACGTCGACCCCCTTCCAGGAGAAGAAGGTCAGGTAGCGGTCCAGCAGCTGCAGGGAAAAGTCCGGTTCAACCGCCGACATGACCAGCAAAACGTGCGCAACGTTGGCCAGGGCCGGCCGACCAATCAGGTTGGTGCGGTCCAGGACCTCGACCAGGTAGCTGGTTCCCTGCTCATCCACCTGGATTCTGACACGGTCGCCCACCGTGGGCTTCAGGTTATTCTTGCGAAAAACACCGCGTGCCCTTGTACGCACGACACCTTGACTTGTCTGCACGTCGTAGAAGCCGGCAATCAGGCCCACGACAATTCCTTCTGCTTGCCTAGTCATTTGTTCACCCTTTCATTTAAAATGGTCTGTCCGTCACGGACCACGCGCAGAGACCCGGGCCCGTTCTTGAGTTCAAACGGAACCGAAAAACTGGTATCCCGCTTGATGTAGAGGTCGCGGTAAACGTCCGCCCGCGAATGGTTGTCGTCTGCGACGTAAATCTGCACGTGGTTGCCCCGCTTGTCATCATCGTCTTCATCATCATTATTTTCATAGGTCACGGTGAAGGTCTTAATGGCGGTCGTGTCATTTTCCTTCTTAGGACCTTCCGAGACGCTGACCGTAATCGTGCTGCCACTAGGCACCTTGGTTCCAGCCGCGGGACTCATCGAAACAATCATGTTCTTCTTAACCGTATCGGAGTAAGTTGTATTGACTTGCAGCGCCAAATCGTGCTTTTTGACGTACCTTTTGACCTCTCTAAGCGAATAATCCTTGAAGTTAGGCAGTTTGATGAGGTTGCGCTTAACGTGGTCGTCGCGGCCCTTGGACACGGTCAAAGTGATTGTGGTTTGGTTGGGCTTAACTTCTACGCCGGCTGCAATGCTTTGGGCGATAACGTGGTCGGGGGGAACATCATCCGCAAACTGGTTTTCCCTAATAACGTCAAAACCCATCTTTTCCAACTTTTCAACCGCCGAGCGGTAATCGGCGCCCGTCACGTCGGGCACCTGGACCATGCCGGAGCCATCCGAAACGTAGAGGTCGATGTAGCGGCCCCGCTTAATGTGCTCCCCTGCCGGCGGCGAAGTTTCAATCACCCTGCCGGAATCAATGCTGGCGGAACTTTTGTGCTTGATGCGGCCCACCTTGAGTCCCATGGTCTCTAGCTTTTCACGGGCACTTCGTTCGCTCAGATTCGTCACGTCGGGAATCCTTACGTCCCCGTTACCACGATTGGAAAGCACTAAAAACATCAGGCCGACCACAACCAGCGCAGCCAGGCCGACAAAAAGCCACCACCACTTGTACTTGCGCAGACTGTACGCAAAAGCTGACCTTTGGGTTTGCTTGCCTTTATCCTCTGGCCAGTCTTCTGCATCGGTCTGACCTGCACCGCTTTTAGCTTCAGGGCTAGACTTGAAGTTAGGCAGAATAATTGTTTCATCATCATTCAAGTCGCCGCTAGCCATAAAGGCGGGTTCATTTGCACGCTCCGGGTTAAGGCTGGTATCCAAATCCGCCTGCATGTCGCTGGTTGATTCATAGCGGTTGCGCGGATTCTTAGCGGTCGCCCTTAACACAACATTTTCCAGCGCCTGGGGGACCTCCGCATCCTTTTCCCTGATCGACGGAATCGGTTCCTGGGCGTGCTTGAGCGCGATTGCAACCGCGGAGTCACCGTTGAACGGCACGGAGCCGGTGATGAGCTCGTAGAGGATTATCCCTAAAGAGTAAATATCAGACTGCTTGGTAACGAGTCCGCCCCGGGTCTGCTCGGGGGACATGTAGTGAACCGAACCGAGCGCCGAATTGGTCTGCGTGATTGAATTTTGGTTCAGCGCAACGGCGATGCCAAAATCGGCAATTTTAATGTTGCCGTGCTTGTCCATCAAGATGTTCTGCGGCTTAAGGTCGCGGTGAATCACGTTGTGCTTGTGCGCCAGGGTCATTGCACTCAGGATCTGGTCCATGATGCGAATCACCCTGTGCAAAGCGAGCGGTGCATTCTGCCTGATGTAGTCCTTCAAGTCGGGACCGTCAACGTACTCCATGACCATGTAAGGCACGCCGTGATCATTGTCAACATCGAGCACCATGACAATATTGGGGTGGCTTAACTCGCTAGTCGCCAGGGCCTCACGCTGAAAGCGCGCAAGCGTCTGCGGCTCCTTCTGCAGGTCGAGGCGCAGGATTTTGACGGCAACCTTGCGCGCCAGGATAATATCATCGGCTAGGTACACGTTAGACATGCCGCCCTCGCCCAGCGTATCAATGATGCGGTAGCGGTCGCCTAGTAGATAGCCCTTAGTGATCACTGCTTTTCACCACCTTCATTCAGAACAAGGCAAACAGTGATATTGTCGCCGCCACCCAGACGGTTGGCCTCGTTGATCAGCTTGTGGCAGCGCTCCTTGAGCGACAGGTCCTTGGTGGCCAGTATCTGCTGAATCTGCGGATCACTGAGCGAATTGGTCAAACCATCCGTACACAGCAAAATAATATCATTATCATTGAGAGCTATTTGGCGAAATTCCGGATTAATCGTGCTGGAAACGCCCAACGACTGGGTAATGATGTTTTTTTGCGGGTGGTTCTGGGCCTGCTGCTTGGTGATCTGGCCCATTTTAACCAGTTCATTAACCAGTGAGTGGTCTTCCACTAGCTGAATAAACTTGCCGTCCGTGTAACCGTAAGCCCGCGAGTCACCCAGGTGGGCAATGAGTGCCTGGTCTTCAAACACGATGGCTAATACGATCGTTGTCCCCATTCCGTTAAGGTCGGGAAAACGGTCAGCAGTTTTCAAAATCGTCTCATTCTCGGTGTTGAGCTGCACGTCGAGCCACTTGTGGGCACGCGCACAGTCGAAAAAGTCGGTTGTGCTGAAACTATGACCCAGGTGGTTGACGGCCATTGCCGAAGCAACGTCGCCGCCCTGATGACCACCCATGCCATCACATACAATCGCCATCGTTGCGCCATTCTTGTTTTCAAAAACCTGGACAAAATCCTGGTTGCTCTTTCGTATTCGTCCAATGCTTGAAGCAAATGCTGTTTTTATCAAAACCTTAACCTCGCATTACAAACTTGGCAATGAAAAAGCCATCACTGCCATAACTATCTGGCAAAATCTTCAGCATCCCGCTTGGTGCTGCTATTTTGCCCGCCGTAAAGGGCCGCAGCTCAAATGCCGGATTCGCCCGCAAAAAAGCCCTGACAACCTCTTCGTTTTCCGCAGCCGTGATTGTACAAGTAGAATATACCAATTCACCGCCAATAGACAAGAGCGGCGCCACGTGCTTCAAAATTGCCAGCTGAATTTGCGCTAAATCATCCAGGTCGGACCGGCTCTTGTTGTAGCGAATCTCGGGCTTGCGCCGCAGCAGTCCGAGTCCGGAGCACGGCGCATCCACCAGGATTTTGGCGAATTGGCCGGCTTCAAACACCGTATCCGCATTGCGGGCATCGATGGCCCTCGTCGTCAGCCGCTGCCCAACGTTCATCCGCTGGCAGTTCTGCTTGACCAGGCGCAATTTATTCTCGTGAATATCCAGCGCCGTCACGTGCCCGTGAGGCAAATTTTCGGCTATTTGAACAGTCTTGCCACCGGGCGCACTGCAGGCGTCAAGCACCTCTTCATCCCCGGAAAAAGCAAACGCGCTGACGGCCAAGCTGGCGGCTTCATCCTGAATTGTCAATTGGCCCCTTTTAAACAAGGCGGTCGTGCTGACGCCCCCGTGACTCAGAACCAGCTCCTGGCTGGTTAGGGCAGATTCTTGCGGTGCAAAGTCCAAAGCGGACAACTCGGCACTAACGTTGGCGGTGTCCGCCAGACGTGCAACCCGCACCGTATTTTTGGCGGGCTCATTGATAGAAGTCAGGATGCTGGCAGCTCGCTCTGCGCCCCAGTGATCAACCATGTACTGGACCAGCCACTTGGGCACGCTCTCCTTCACGCTGAGGTAATTGATCTTATCATCGGGGTTGGGCAGGAGGGGGCCGCGCCTAATGAGCGCACGCAGAACGCCGTTGACAACCTTGAAGCCCGTCGAATGGCTCTTGCCAAACTGCTTGGCCAAGATGTTGGCCTCATTCACAACCGCCCGGCTGGGCACCTTGTCCATGAAAATAATCTGGTAGGCCGACATGAGAAGGAGCGGCTGCAGATAATTCTCCTTGAGCTTGGTCTTGATGAGGTCGTGCAGCTGGAACTCCAGGTATATCTTGTACTGAATTGTGCCGTATACCAGCCGCGTTGCAAAACTGCGGTCAACGGGCGACAGGGAGGAACCCTGCAGGGCGTTGTTTAAACTGATATTGGAATACGACCCGTCGTGCAGAACGTGCACCAGGGTTTTGAGTGCCACGGCACGCGCGCTTTTGCTTTTACTCGTCAACAATTTTTTCTCCTACGTTGAACTTTGCGCCCTGCCCGTTCAAAAAGTTCTTAACCGGCATTGACTTCTTCCCCGCGGGCTGCACTTCTTCTAGGTCTAAAACCGTCCCACTTGCAAAGCTGAGGGCAAAGCGGCCGTCCTTGGCAACGAGGCTGCCGGCGGGCAGGCTCGTCTTTTGCGGACTGACCCGTGCACGCCAGACCTTGAGCCTTTTGCCACCGACACTCAAGTAGGCCCCGGGCGCCGGATTAAGCCCCCGGATCAAGTTGTTGGCCGCGCTCGCCGTCATCGCGGGCTTAATCTGTTCCTGCTGCTTACTGATATTGGGCGCAAAAACAACCTTGGCCGGATCCTGCGGCGTCTTCTTATCCGGATTGGCAATAATCTGGGGCAGGGTCTCAAGCAAGAGGTCGCGGCCCACAAGCGCCAGTTTGGCAAAAATGCTGCCCGCCGTATCGTCGTCTTCAATCTTAATGGCCTGCTGGGCGTAGATAGCGCCGGCATCCATTTCCTTGACCATTTCCATGATGGTTACGCCCGTTTTTTTATCGCCGTTGATCAGCGAATACTGAATAGGCGCACCGCCGCGGTATTTGGGCAGGAGCGAGCCGTGAACGTTCACCGCAGCAACCTTGACGGACCGCAAAAACGTGGTGGGCAAAAACTGCCCGTAAGCAGCGGTGATTATCAGGTCGGCATGCAGTGCAATCAGGTCGGCCAGTTCCGGCGACCGCGGCAGCCTGGCCGGTTGGTAGACCGGCAGGCCCAATTCCTCAGCGGCGGCCTTAACCGGCGTCTTAGTTACCTGCTGCTTGCGGCCCACCTTCTTGTCCGGCTGCGTTACCACGGCCTTGACTTCATAATTATTTGCCACTAGTGCTTTTAAAATCGGCACGCCAAAGTCTGGCGTCCCCATAAAAATTACTGATGTCATTATCGTATCCCCCTTACATAATGCGTTCGGGCTCGTTATCAATGTAGATATTTAGTCCGTACTTCTTGACTTCCTGCGCTGAATCTTGAATTTGGTGCAACAAATTATTTAGGTTATCCTCTTTTTTATATTTTACCAGTATTTGGTAATAATATTGATTTTTTAGGCGAGAAATTGCGCTCGGCGTCGGCCCCAGGATAATGGTCGACCGCTGCAGGCTTTGCTGGAGGCGGTTTTTGATCTTGAAGGCCGCACGCGCGGCGTTCTGTTCCTTCTTGGAAGCAACCGCAATAAGGACGGTGTAAAAATAAGGCGGGTAATTGCCGGCGTGGCGCACGTTCATTTCATAGGAGTAAAAGCGCTCATAGTCCTGGGTCTGCGCAAATTTAACCGCATAGTGGTCAGGGTTAAAAGTCTGAATGATGACTTCCCCGGTCTTGTCCGCGCGCCCGGCGCGGCCCGCAACCTGGGTCAAGAGTTCGAAGGTGCGTTCGGACGCGTTGTAATCGGGCAACCAGAGGCCGGTGTCGGCATTGACAACGCCGACCAGCGTCACGCTGGGAAAATCCAGTCCCTTGGCAATCATTTGCGTTCCGAGCAGTATGTCTGCCTCATGACTGCCGAAGGCATCGAGGATTTTTTTGAAGGACCCTTTGCGCCTCGTCGTGTCCACGTCCATCCGCAGCACCCGGGCCGCGGGCAGCAGTGCGCCTAGTTCTTCCTTAATCTTCTGCGTTCCCGTTCCCAAAAAGCGAATCTTGCGGCTCTTGCAGTTGGGACAGACCTGCGGAACAGCAGTGGCATAGCCGCAGTAGTGGCACTGCATCTGCATTGTATCCTTGTGCATGGTCAAGGAGAGGTCACAATTGGGACACTTCATAACGTAGCCGCACTCGCGGCACAGCATGAAGTTGGCAAAACCGCGCCGGTTGAGCATCAAGATGACCTGCTCCCCGCGTGCCAGACGCTCCTTGATTGCATCAACGAGCCGGTCAGACAGGTCAAACTGGCTGCCCGCAAAACTGGTCTGCTTCAGGTCGATGAGAGATACTTGGGGTAATTTTTGCTGGTTGGCCCGCCTTGTCAGACGCAGCAAGCGGTAGACCCCCTTTTGGGCCCGCGCCCGACTGCCAAGCGAAGGCGTTGCACTGCCCAGGATCAGCGGGCACGAATTGTACTTGCTGCGCCAAATGGCAACATCGCGTGCATGATAGCGTGGATTATCCTCCTGCTTGTAGGAAGATTCGTGCTCCTCGTCAATCACAATCAGGCCAATATTGGTTAAGGGTGCAAAGACGGCGCTGCGGGCCCCAACAACGACGTGAACCTCGCCGCGGCGAATGCGCCGCCATTCATCGTATAGTTCACCCTCCGACAGTCCGCTGTGCATGACCGCAACCTGCTTGCCAAAGCGCCCCTTAACCTGCTCCACCATTTGCGGCGTCAGCGAGATCTCCGGCACCAGCATGAGCGCATTTTTACCGGTTGCCCGCACCTGACTAATCGCATGCAGGTAGACCTCGGTCTTGCCGCTGCCTGTTACCCCCTCAAGCAAAAAGGTTTGCGCCCGCTTTTCTCGGATTGCAGGCTTGAGTTCGTCTAGGGCAGCGCTTTGCTCGCTATTCAGCTGGTTTTCCTTGGGTTCATGAGCCTGGCCCACAAAACCAGCCAGCGGATCGCGGTAAACCTCAGTTGCTTCCTTTTTAAGCCAGCCCTTCTTTACGGCCCCGTTCAGGTCTGCGGTGTGAACCCCGGCGCTTTGCTCTAGCTGCGCTTGCACCTGCGGAAAGTCCGCGTAATTCTCAATCACGTACATTAAAAGCTGCTTTTGCTTCACCGCGTTGGACCTAAGCGATTCATAAATCGCGGCGTACTTTTCCTTGTCCAGCGGCAGCGAGTAGCAGTTTTGCGTCTTGACGCGCGCCCGGTTTTCGACGATGTACTCAATCTTGGCGTCCTGCGCACGCAGCAGCTTGCGGATAAAAACAATCTCCTCGTTATCGGTGACCTGGGAGAGGTCAACCGGATCACCCTGAAAGAGGGACATTTTTTTGGCCCGGGGCGTGACCGGCGTCAGGATCTTGCGGTAGTTTGCCCGCATCACCCGCGGCAGCATTGCCTTGAGAATCGAAATGCGGTAAGAAAAAACGCGGTTGGCCAGGGCCCGCGACAATTCCACCAGTTCGGGCGTCAGTGGCGGCATTTCGTCAACGACCAGCAGCAGGTCGCGCAGCTTGCCCTGGAAGTGGCTCTTCGTGCTTAAGCCCACAACGAAGCCCTGCAGTTTGCGGGTGCCAAAGGGGACAAAAACCCGGGAGCCCACCTCAACGTCACCCTCAAGCGCAGCGGGAATATGGTACTCAAAGATCCGGTCTGTCTGCTTGGCCGCAATATCAACAATAATTTGTGCAATCATTTAATCACCTTCAAAAAATGACCTCCATCCTTTTGGTGATGGGGGTCATAATTTTACCAACTATTTATTGACCTGGCTATGTTTAGGGTCAACCGTAACCTTGCCGGCTTCAATTTCCTCAAGGGCCTTGCCCACTGGTTTTAGTGATTGGTATTCCTTAAGCGCATCCGGCTCGCCGGCCTCTAATTCGTGTGCCCTCTTTGCGGCAAGCACAGAAAGTGAATAGCGCGAATCAACGCGGTCTAACAACTTATCAATTGATGGATATGTTACTCTCATCTTTAATCCTCCCTGACCATTTTCCGATAGGTATCGATGACACGCTTAACGCTCACGTGCTCGGCATCAACAATTGCTTTAATGTGATCAACGGCATTAGCAACCGTATCGTTGACGACGGCGTAGTCGTAATCCTGCATGACCAATATCTCATTGCGGGCCTGCTTGATCCGGCCCACAATCACGTCCTCTGGTTCTGTTCCCCGGTTTTCCAAGCGCAAGTGCAGCGTGTGCAGGTCAGGCGGCGTCAGAAAAATAAAGACGCCATCCGGCATTTTTTCACGCACCTTTTGCGCACCATTCACGTCAATCTCAAGCAGAACGTCCTTGCCCGCAGCCAGCATCTTCTTAACCGGTACCAGCGGGGTGCCGTAATAGTTGTTCACGTACCGGTTGTACTCTAACAGCTCACCGCGGCCAATAGCTTCCTTGAATTGTTCTTCGCTAACAAAATAATAGTCCTGACCGTCAACTTCGCCCGGCCTGGGCCTCCTCGTTGTCATCGAAACCGAATACTCAAACGGGAAAACCTTGTTTTCGACGATTGCACTTTTAACGGTTCCCTTGCCAACCCCAGAAGGTCCCGAAAGGACAAGCAACAAACCTCTTTCTACCATGCCATACTCCCCTATAAAAAGCTATTATATCTAGTTTGCACTAAAAGGAAAATATTTTCAAGCTGAGCGATTAATAAAATATCCCGATAAGATATTTGCATACCAAAACGCCTCAAATAAATTCAAACTAAAAGCTTGTTTTTCTGAACAGATGTTCTATAATTGGTTTTGTCAAACAAATGTTCGATAAAACTGTGAGGTGCGTGCTGATGAAAAATTCACTCAAAAAAGTCTACCATTACTTATTCGCTTACGACGACGACAAATTAAGCATCTACAACCAGTACAATAGCGAAATCCTCTGCGCGCTGGAGTGGGCGCTCCTTCACCGCGCATACGTTCTGCTCTCCTACCAGGACGGTACAAGCGAGGTTGGTCAGGTTGCCCGGCGCGTTTCGGCCGGCCGCTTTGTCCTACGGTCAACCGATCACAGACTGATCAGGATAGTGGACATCGACAGCATCTTCCGCGTCGACCTGGCATAAAAATTAAGCAAAAAAATAGTCAGAATTGCATCCTGACTATTTTTTATATGCCGGTCAATCTTTCTTGACCAGGTAAACTGTTTTGCCCCTGAATTCAAACCCGGCATTTTGATAAGCGTGGATGGCCGCGCGGTTGTCAGCCTCGACGTCCAGGACAAATTTACTTGCACCCTGCTGTTGGCGCTTCTTCATCATCTTCTTGATGAAGTACGTGGCAAAGCCGTGGCCGCGCAGCTCTTTTACGACGAACAGGCCAAAAAAGTAGTCATACGTCCCGACATCCACCGCACAGTAGCCCGCGATTTTATCCTGGCAGACCAGGACAAAGCTGCACGCATCCTTATCCTCCAGCCCCTGGGCAATATACTTCCTGGAAGATGCGGGGTTTTCGCCAAAGGCCTGACTGTGCATCGCCGCCACCTCGTCAACGTCTGCTGGACTTAACGTGCGCACGGTCAAAGCCTGGTCAAGCTCATCGTCATGGGCAATCGGCGCAGGTGCGGTGCAGCACATATTGTATTCCGCATCGTCCACTTCCAGCTTAACGTTTGCCAAAAACTGAGGATTGAGGTCTAAAAAGCCCTGCTCACAAACGTAGTAAAATTGCTCGTACCCGTAACGGGACAGGATTTTGTAAGCCCGCGCAAGCATTGCCTGCGCAATTTTGCGCCTGCGCATGCTTGGTGCAACCTCCAGGTGGATGTCGACCCCTTCATTGGGCGCATCATCAGCGTAGAGCATGGTCAGCCCGACCAGCTCGTCTTCGTGGTAGGCCAAAACAAAGGTCGGCATGTCCGCAAAGTAGTTGTACTGGTTATTCAGGTAGATATCCGAATAGGTACCGTCTTTTTCGTGCACCAATTGCGCCAACCTTTCAGCCTGGTCCGTTTCTTTTTTGGACAGCGTTATTTTTTCAACGTACTTCATTTTTGCTTTTTCCTTTTAAAACTCTTCATCAGGTCCTTGGCATTCTGCTTGGCCGCCTGGGTCACGTTGCTGCCGGCCATCATCTCGGCAATCGCCGTGACGGTCTCCTCCTGCGTGAGCGGACCGATCTGGGTGTAGGTGGCGCCGTCCTCAACCTTCTTGGCAACCAGGTACTTCTGGTCACCGGCGGCCGCAACTTGCGGCGAGTGCGTGATTGCAATCACCTGCTTGTGTTCACCGATTGAGTGCAGTTTCTGGCCGATTGCCGCCGAAACCCGCCCCGACACGCCGGTATCAATCTCATCGAAGATCATCGTCCCCACCGGTTCAACCCGGCTAAAGATTGCCTTTAAGGCCAAAATCAGGCGGGACTGCTCACCGCCGGAAACGATTTTTACCAGCGGCAGCAGCTCTTCCCCGGGGTTAGGCGCAATCAGGAAGACGACCTCGTCTGTGCCCTTTTTGGTATACGTGTTGGCCCGTGAAAACGAGATGGAGAACCGGGCCTTGGCCATGTAAAGGTCGGCCAGCTCCTGCTTGATCTTGTCTTCAAGCGTGCCCGCAACCTTAATGCGGGTTTGGTGCAGCTTCTGGGCTTCATCCGCCAGTCTGGCCTCAACTTCGGTCACCTGCTTCTGCAGGCTTTCCTCGTCGAGACCGCCGGTTTCGTACTGGCCTAACTCCTTTTGCACCTTCTCGTAAAAGGCAAAAACATCCCGCAGGGTCGGGCCGTATTTTTTCTTGAGCGAGTTGAGCAGGTCCAGGCGGCTCGAAACGTACTGGAACCGTTCCCCGTCAAAGTCAAGCGTATCAAGAACGTTGGATAACTCGCTGCGCGCGTCGCTCAGGGCAAAGACCCCGTCATCGATCGTCGCGGCAATATCCTTGAACTTGGCACCATACTCCGACAGTTCGTTAGCCGCATTCTGCGCATTGCCGAGCAGCGTTTCGATGCCGTGCTCATCGTCATCGTAAAGCTGCATCAGGTAGTTGGCCGTATCGACTATTTTCTGGTAGTTGTTAAGCTCGCTATACTCCTGTTCGAGGTGCTCGTCCTCAGCCGGATCGCTCAGGTTGGCCGCAGTCAGCTCATCGTTTTGAAAAGTCAGAATGTCCTGCTTCTGGGCGAGTTCCTGCGCGTCCTGGCGCAAGTGACTCAGCCGGGCGGTCAGCTTTTGCCAGTCGCGGTAATCACTCTGGTAGTCCGCAAGGGTCTGCTTGAAGCTTGCGGGTGCATAGTTATCGACCAGGTCGATCTGCCTGTCCTGGTCCATCAGGATCTGCTGGTCGTTTTGCCCGTGAATGTCGACCAGGTAGTTGCCCACCAAGCGCAAGACGTTGATGGTCGTCAACTGGCCGTTGATCCGCACGACGTTGCGGCCCTTTGCGGCCAACTCGCGGCTGATGACGAGCTGGCCGTCCGAATCGGGCAGGCCGTACTCCTCGCAGAGTGCGGCGATATGATTGGAACCGGCAGACCCCGGCTCAATTTCAAAAAGGCCGCTAACAACCGCCTTCTTTTCCCCCGAGCGGATCATTTCTTTCTGCCCGCGGCCGCCCATGAGCAGCGAAACGGCGTCAATAATGATCGACTTGCCGGCACCGGTCTCACCGATCAGCACCGTCATGTTTTCTTGAAAGCGAACCTTTAATGCCTTGATAATAGCGAAGTTTTTAATGTCCAGTTCAACTAGCATAATTTTCTCCTAAAGTTCGGCAGCCGCCCGTGCGACAACGTCTTCTGCGGTTTCAGACCACAATAGCCTGCCGCCCGCGCGAACGTCTTTTTGTAAGTGAATCAAGAATTCAATGTTGCCCTTGCCGCCCTTAATCGGCGAATAGTCCACGTTTAGAACGTTGAAGCCGATTGCGCGCGCTTGATCCACCGTGTGCTCAATGACCGCACGGTGGACGGCATGGTCGTGAACAATGCCGTGTTTACCGACATTTTCCGGTCCCGCCTCAAACTGGGGCTTGATCAGGCACACCGCTTCGCAGTTGTTTTTCAAAATCTGAAACATGGGCGGCATGATGAGGTCCAGCGAAATAAACGAAACGTCGGTCATCGCAAAGTCCGGCAGGCCGCGTTTAAAGTCCTCCGGCTTGCTGTAGCGGAAGTTCTGCTTCTCCATTACCACGACGCGCGGATCGTCCCGCAGCTGCCAGGCCAGCTGGTTGTAGCCGACATCAAGTGCGTAGACCATTTTCGCCTTGTTTTGCAGCGCCACATCGGTAAAGCCCCCGGTCGATGATCCAATGTCGAGGCAAACCTTGTCCGTCAAATCGATTGCGAAGGCCTTCAGGGCCTTTTCCAGCTTAAAGCCACCGCGGGACACGTACTTCTTCTTGGTCGCCTTGACGAAGAACCGTTCGTCGCTTGGAAAGCTCGTACCGCTCTTGTCAATCCGCTGGTGGTTGTGGTCGGACACCAGTCCCGCCATGATCGCACGCTGGGCCTGCGTCCGGGAATGAAAAACGCCCTGCTTGGCCAGTAATACATCTGCTCTTTCTTTTGCCATCTATAACACCTTTTGGTACAAATCGAGAAAGCCGCTGAGAACGCTTCCGTCAAGGCCCGCCAGGCTAGCCCTGGCCGCGCTGATCAAGTCGCTCAACTGGCGACGGCTCTCTTCCAGCCCCTTCAGCGTCAGCGTGTTGTTTTTGCCGTGTTCTTGGTCCTTGTGGGTTGCCTTGCCGGCTTCCGCGGTAGTCTCAACAACATCAACCAGGTCGTCGTAGATCTGGTATGAGCGGCCGAATTTCTGTGCAAACGCCTGGAGCTTATTTTTGGTTTCACCGTCAGCACCCGTCAGGGCAACGGCCATCTCAACGCAGGCTTCAATCAAGCAGCCGGTCTTAAGCCACTCCATCCGGTTGATGAACGCAACGTCGCCGGCAACGCTGGCATTGTTGGTCGAGTCGATATCCAGGTACTGGCCGCCCACCATGCCGTTGGCACCGACCGCATCCGTGATAATCCTCACCAGCTCGATCTTGTTAGTGCCCGTGGCAATCCACCGGATGCCCAGTGGCAGGAGCGCATCGCCCGCCAAAATTGCCTCGGCTTCGCCCCATTTTTTATGGCTGGTCAGCTTGCCCCGCCGGTAATCATCATTATCCATCGCGGGCAGGTCATCGTGAATCAGCGAATACGTGTGAATCAACTCGATGCCGCACGCAATTTGCACGTCGGCGGGCGTTATTTCACGTTCAAGGGCAGCAAGAGTCGCCAGAAACAGGAGCGGCCGCAGCCGCTTGCCGCCGGCCATGACCGAATAGCTCATAATGCGGCTGATTTTTTCATCGTCTATTTCTCCCGCCAGGTGCGCAGACAGGAATTCATCCACCACCGGCGTCCATTTTTTCCTAAAGTCGTTAAAGTTCATCGTTATTCTTCCGGTGCCGCTGCATTGTTCGGATCCAGCGGATGTTCGGTCCCATCCTCGTCGATCAGCTTGGCCACAGTCTCCTCGGCCGCCGTCAACTTCTTGTTCAGGTCGCGGCTCAGCTTGACGCCGGTCTGAAACGCGGTCAGGGCTTCCTCCAAGGGAACATTGCCGCCTTCAAGGCTATTGACTATCTCCTGCAGCTCCTTCAATTGCTCTTCAAAATTATTTTTCTTTGCTACCATTATTGTTTCTCCTCGTTGATTTGATCACTGCGGTTGCACGACCATCCTTAAAGTGCAGGGCAACCTCATCTTCCTTTGCGACCTGCGCAACCGAGCTGACCGTGCCCTTATCAGCTGCGGTCACATAGACGTAGCCGCGGTCCAAGGTTTTAAGCGGGCTGTAATCGTTCAATTGCTGCGCGAGCTGGGCCAGTCCGTGTCTTTTATCACCCACAAAGTGGCGCATAACATCGAGCAGGTTCTGGTAATAAAACCCCGCCTGCTGCTGCATTTGCCCAATCCGCTTGTCCGGACTCGCAGAACGCAGCTTCTGCGCCAGCAAGCGGTAGTTCTGCCGGGCCCGTTCCATCTGGTGGAGCACGTTGCGGTTCAACTGCGCGCGCAGCAGGTCCAGTGTTTGGGCCTGTTCGTCGTAAAGCCTGCCCGGCTCGCGCATAATAACTGAGTTGTTGATCCGCTCGAGCGTCTCTCGCCGCACCCTGATGGTGTTCTGCATGCTTATTAGGAGCCTGCCCTGCAGCTGGTGAATGCTAGCCAGTTCATCCGTTAAGTTGGGCGTCGCGTATTCAGCCGCGGCCGTCGGGGTTGCGGCCCGGACGTCTGCAACCAGGTCGCAGAGCGTCGTGTCCGTTTCGTGGCCCACCGATGAAATGACGGGCATGGCCATCTGGTAAACCTGCCGCACGACCTCTTCCTCATTAAACGGCCACAGGTCCTCAAGCGAGCCCCCGCCGCGGCCAATAATCATTACGTCATACTTGTCGCCGCACGCGGCAATCTGCTTCATGGCCCGGATCAGCGATGCTGCAGCACGGTCGCCCTGCACCTGCGCCGGGAACAGGTCGACCTGCGCGTGCGGAAAGCGCCGGTTGACCGTCACCAGGATGTCGTGAATGACCGCACCGGCGGCACTGGTAACAACCGCAATGTGGTCGGGAAAATGGGGCAAGGGCCGTTTGTGCTCTTGGTCAAACAAGCCCTCCTGGGCAAGTTTTTTCTGCAGCTGCTTGAGCTGCTCATACAGAGCGCCGAGCCCGGCCGGCTCCATTGCTTCGGCGTAAAACTGATAGGAGCCCTGGGGGCCGTAGACGCTGACGTAGCCGCTGATGTAAACCTTCATGCCCTCCTCCGGCCTGAACTTGACCTTGTCGAAGTGGGACCTAAACATGACTACATTAATCTTGGACTTCTCATCCTTCAGTGAAAAATACTGGTGGGAGTTGCGCCGGAAGCGAAAGTTGGATAATTCCCCCTGAAGAAAAACTTTGTGCAGGTACGGATCATTCTTAAATTTTTGCGTAATATAATAATTTAAATCCGTAACGCTAAGATACTTATTATCGTCCATCTTTTCTCCTCGTCAATTTTACCACTTGTTCCATCAGCGCCTCGACCGTTAAGGGCCCGATGCCACCCGGAACCGGGGTAATGTAGCTCGCCTTGGGCAAAACCCCGGCAAAGTCCACGTCGCCGACAACCTTGCCGCAAGCGCGGCTGATGCCAACATCCACAATAGTGGCGCCCTCCTTGACCATATCGGCAGTAACCAGGTGCGCATGGCCGGCCGCAGAAATCAGAACGTCGGCGTTTTTCGTATATTCCTGCAGGTCACATGACTGTGAATGCAGAATCGATACCGTGGCGTCACGCTCTAGCAAAAGCGCGGCCAGGGGCTTGCCCACAATACCCGAGCGGCCAATAATTGCCACGTTTTGGCCGCGGAGATTGATGTGGTAATGATCCAGCAGGGTTAAAATGCCGTGGACGGTTGCCGGCTCGACGAAGTGGTCGCCGCGCCACAGCCGGCCGATGTTGCTTGGTGTCAGGCAATCGACGTCTTTTTCCGGATCAATGTGTTCAAGCGCCTCGTTAACGTCGATCTGTCCGGGTACGGGCAGCTGAATCATGACGCCGTGCACACGCTCATCCGCATTAAGGCGGTCGAGCAACGCGCACACCTCGCCCTGGCTTGCACTTGCGGGCAGCTGGTAGACCCGCTGGGCGATTCCCACCTCGTCTGCCCGCTTCTTCTTCGTTTTCAAGTAAATTTTGCTGCCAGCATCGTCGCCAACGTTAACTACGCAAAACAGGGGCCGTATCCCTTCGTGCTTGAGCTTCTTTACTTTTTCTTTAAGCGCGGCCGCACGGACATCCGCCAGCAGCTTGCCGTCTAACAATTGACCCATCCGTCCATTTCCCTTCTTAATAAAAAGAGTCGGCCTCACAGCCGACTACTAGTTATTTTGGAACAAAATTTGCCAGCAAACCGTTAATAAAGGGTTTGCTCTTGGGGTCAGCAAATTCGTCACATAAGTTTAAAGCTTCATTGACTGCTGCCCTGGGTTCGATTTCACCACTATAGGTAATCTCATACAGCGCAATTTCCAAAATAGCCAGTGAAATCTGGTCAACCCGCTCAATCCGCCAGTTTTCTTTGAGGTGAGCGGCCAGCTTGCCCTTAAGTTCATCTCGCTTCTCGATTACGCCCTCAATCACGGACTTGGAATAAGCGGACAATTCCTTAAGGTTGAGCATCGCAACAGTCTTAGCTTCAACTTCCTCAGGGGTATACTTAGTATCTTGGTTGGCTAAATAGACCGCCTGCATTGCAGTTCTACGACTCTCGTGTTGATTCATCTTTACTCTTTTCATCAATGTCAGCAAACAGCTTCGAGGTGCCGCTGGTCTCCTCTTCTTCATCCTCAGGAAATACGAGTCCGGTCACGTGAACGTTAATTTCCTTAAAGGACAGGTCAGTCATCTGCAGCACCTGCTGCTTCAACGATTTTTGCAAATCCATCGCAATTTTTGGCAAATAGCTGCCCGCTTCAATGCTGACGTAGACGTCCGCAATCAGGCTATTGTCGTCATCGAGCTTGACGACAACGCCGCGGCCCCGGTCTTCAAGTCCCAAAACCCGGTTAATGCCCGACCTGACGCTGCCATGCAGCTGTGCAACTCCGTCAACCTTTTCAGCAGCAATGCCCATGATAACTTCAAGAACACTTGGATCAATTTCGATTACTTCACCATTATTTTTATCATCTAAGACAATTTTTGAACTATCTGCCATTTTGTTTACCTCGAAAAATTATTTATTAGCACGCGATACATACGTCCCATCGACGGTATTAATAATTAAACTGTCTCCTTCATTAATGAAGAACGGTACGTTAACTACCAGGCCAGTCTCCATTGTTGCGGGCTTGCCGCCGCCAGAGGAAGTATCACCCTTAATATTAGGCTCAGTCTTGGCAACCGTCAATTCAACGGTATTAGGCAGCTGGATGCCCAGGGTTTTGCCTTCATGCATGATTACGCTTACTTCCATGTTTTCCTTGAGGAACTTAGCCTCTTCTTGGACCTGGTCGTTCGGGATGGCCAGCTGATCGTAAGTGGTCGTATCCATGAAGACGTAGCTTGAGCCGTCATTGTACAAGTACTGCATCCCCTTGGTCTCAATTTCCGCGGTTTCAACCTTGGCGGTTGAGCGGAACGTATACTCCTGCACCGCACCGCTGTTTAGGCTCTTAAGCTTCGAGCGCACAAACGCGCTGCCCTTGCCCGGCTTAACGTGCTGGAACTCGACAATCCGCCACAAATCGTTGTTATGCTTGATGGTCAGTCCATTTTTAAATTCGTTAACTGAAATCATTGTCATATTAAGTACCTCATCTCCATAATAATATCTTACCAATTCACACGTGATTTTACTATCAATAATCCTGAACTTTTACAAAGAAATTAATTCATCCTTAGGCAAAGTTGAGAGGGTTTCTGGCGTCTGCCCGTGGACCAGGACGTCGTCCTCAATACGCACCCCGCCCTTGCCCGGCAAGTAGATCCCGGGTTCGACGGTGTGCACCATGTTGTCAACCAGTTCCTGACGGCCAAAAGGCAGTGCGGGCTGGCACAACTCATGGATTTCCAAGCCGATGCCGTGACCGATGCCGTGGCCAAAGTATTGGCCGTAGCCCTGCTCCGTGATGTAGTCACGCGCCGCCCGGTCAACATCGCTGCCATGGTTGCCGGCAACCGCGGCCGCAATCCCGCGGCGCTGGGCTTCATGCACAATCTGATATATTTGGCGCAGCTCGCGTTCAACTTTGCCCACTGCCACCGTCCGCGTGATATCAGCCGCGTAGCCGTGGTAAAAGGCACCAAAATCAATGACGACCAAATCGCCTGTTTCGATCATCTTATCGCTGGCCACGCCGTGGGCCCAGGCCGAACGCACGCCCGACGCGATGATTGTGTCAAAGCTGGGGCCATCGCCGCCGTTGATCTTGAAGAAATAATCAAGCTTGGCACCAACGCTGCGTTCAACCGCACCGGGCTTAATCAGGGGCAGAATCTCGTTGAAACTGTCCATCGAGATATCGATTGCCCGCCGCAGCGTCGCAAGCTCCAACTCATCCTTTACGTTGCGGACGCGCTCAACCAACTCTTCACAGATTTCAAAATCAATCTGCGGATTTAGTTTTTGCAGCTGCTTAAATTCCACGACCGACACAAATTCGCCTTCGACCAAGACCTTTTTCAGGCCGGTACCCTGCAGCTGCCTGCTGATCTCCTCATCCTGGCCGCTGCGCTTCATGATGACCGTCATTTCGCCCGGCGCTTCAGCCTTGATCTGGCTGTCAAAGCGCGAATCCGACAGCAGGATGCGGTCACCGCGGGCCGTCAGGATCAGCTGGGCTTCCTCACCGGTAAAATTCGTCAAGTAGCGGTAGTTAGCCTGGTTAAAAACAAGCAGTGCATCGGCACCACGCTCGCGCACCAATGCGGTTACCTGATCGATTCTTCTAGTCAACAGCGTTAACAATTCGTCTTTTTCATTCATGCTGAATCCTCACCTAATACGCAAACACGTGCTTGCACTTTGTCGCTAACGTCTTCCTGCTGCCAGAGCATAAATATTAGCGCCTCAAAACCCCTAACGTAAAAAAGACGAGAAGCATATGCTTTTCGTCTTTTTGTTAAGAACTAAATTACTTAGCTTCTTCTTCGACTGGAACAACAGAAACTTGCTTCCTGTACTTGTCCAAACGTTCAAATTTAACTACGCCGTTTACCAAAGCAAACAGGGTGTCGTCTCCACCACGGCCAACGTTCTTGCCCGGGTGAATCTTCGTGCCGCGTTGCCGATAAATAATCGTACCCGCATGAATCGTTTGGCCATCAGCAGCCTTGGCGCCCAAACGACGTCCAGCTGAGTCACGACCGTTGGCAGTAGAACCGCCACCCTTGTGGTGGGCAAATAATTTAAGATTTAAAATATTCATAATGTATTACCTCTAGCTTAATTCAATCTTCTCAACTGCAACCTTGGTATAAGGTTGACGGTGACCATATTTTGAATGTGAGTGCTTCTTAGGCTTGTACTTGAAAGTAACAACTTTCTTTTCCTTGCCTTGTTTCTCGACCTTGGCAAGAACCTTGGCACCCTCGACTAACGGCGTGCCAACTTTAACGTCCTTGCCATCAGAAGCAAGAATTACCTCATCAAAAGTAACCTCTTGACCCTCTTCAACGTCAAGTTTTTCAACAAAAACACTATCGCCTTCAGCAACCTTGTATTGCTTACCACCGGTTTTAATGATTGCGTACATTACTACCCTCCAAAAAATACTTAGACTCGCCAATTGGGGTGCTTTTCGCTAAAAGACTTCTGACCCCAGTATGTGCGGTTGCAGATGTGGAGGTCTCCACAAATACAACTACTTCATGATACTACTGCCCGCGCGAATTGGCAATAAGAAAAGCCCGCAAATCCGCAGGTTTCCACCAAGAGCAGAATCAGATCTGCCACTTGCCGCCGTGCACCTTGGCAATGTTCTCGGTGACGATGAAGGCCTCGGCGTCAATTGCCCGTGCCTTCGCGACCAGCGGGCCGTACTCGTTGGTGTCAACGACGATGACCAGCTGCTGCTTAGTCTGGTCGCTGTATCCGCCGACCACGTTGTAGACGGTCAGACCGTCATAATCCTGCTGCAGCATGTCCTTAATAGTATCAAGCTGATCGTTGCTCATGATCCGCACCTGGTACTTCTTGTCAAAACCGGTCTCGGTGTAGCGCATCGTGATCGTCGTGATGATTTCTGAAAAAGCCGCGAGCAAGAATGCTTCCGTGCCATCCACAAACAGGTTGAGGACGATGATTGCAAGGTCGATGACCATCAAAGACAGTGCCGGATCGACGTAGAAATATTTTTTGATAATCAGCGGCGGGATTGTTGTACCGCCGGCCGATGCGTTGATGCGGTAAAGCATCGAAACGCCAATTCCAATGAGCATGCCGCCGTAGATCACCGCAAGCATGTTGTTTGCGGTCAACTTAAAGCTGGGCGTAACCTCCATTAGGACGGGCAGAAGCAGGCTGCCCAGGGCCGCCCTCTTTAGCGTCGCCCGGCCCAAGAAAATCGCCGCCAAGACTAGTATCAGGGTGTTGACGACGAAGACCGTCAGTGACCGGTTGATCCCCCAAACTGCATCAACCAAAATCGCAATCCCCGTCGAACCCCCGGCTGCTACGTTAATCGGCGCGTAGAAGAAGTTGATTGCGACCGCAATTATCTCCAGGCCGGCTAAAAAATAGAGCCAGTATTGCCATGTATGTGCGTGCTTTTTAGTTTTCATCTCATCTTCCTCTCATAAATTTCACTTCTTATTGTACTAAAAAGCAATACTTATATACAAGAAAGACGCATATTTCATTAAATTTTACTAAAGACTTGGCCTTGTGTCGCTGCTTAGTCCTGGACCTTGCCAAATGAACCGTCATTGGTCTTGTAGTCGATTGCCTGGTTGCCCTCATAGGCCGGCAGTCCCTTCTCCGCCCGGTAGAGCGCCCGTTCAAAGGCCTGATAGCCCTTGCTTGAGCTGACGGCAAACTTAACACTGTACTTGCTGGCAAACTCCTGGATGTTCCAGGTGCTGTCGTGTGCGGCAAAGGCCGTCACGAGAATAACGATGTCCAGGTCCCTGATCTGCCTTTCCATCACCTTCTTCTTGCCCTGGAAGGCGTCGACGGGAACCGGAATACCGTTGTAGCGGTTGACAATGCCCGCGAGCACCGCCTCATTCTGGTTGTCGCCCACCGCAATCCCCACACGCTGGTAGTGCAGGTCCATTGCCAGGCGGGGCAGCTCATCTGCCGGCCGGGTGCTCTTAGCCTTTTTCCTCTTCGTCACGGCTGCTGCCTGGGGCTGGTCAACCGGGTAGATCCAGCGAATCTGAATCGCGGCGGCCGGATTCTTCTTAATGCGCACGTCGCCGTCATACCACGCGAGGTCGACAATCGCTCCGTCCCCAATAAACGGCGTGCCCTCCGGGAATTTGCTGGGATCAACCGGCAAAAGAACGGATTTGCCGCGGACGCGCAGCTTTTGGCCCTTAATGTTGCGGCTGATTGCCAAATGCCCCGGGGCGCCCTGCACCACCGCGTACTTAAAGGTTGAGATCTGGTCGACTTCCATGCTGGAAAGCTGGCGAAAACCGACCACCCGCAGAATTTCTGCCTCATAAACCGTGCTGTTTTCCAGTGGGACTGCCTCGACCACATCGCCACTCTTTAAGTTCAGCGTGTGAATCTGCGATTCCTTGAGCGTAAAGACGCGGCGGTTGCCGTTGTCAATCAGATCGCACCCCGCCAGCAGGCGGATGACCGTGTAGCGCTTGCCCTTGCGGTAGTCGCGCTTGGGCTTTTGGTGTGGCTGCACGGCCTTTTCAAACACCTTTTGGTCGATTGCCGCCCTCGTCGCCTGTGACTTGTGAACGGCCTGCTCCAGCTCAGTCAGGCCGTGGTGCAGGACAGACTTGCCCGGGACTGCAAACAGCAGCTTGTGAATTGCCGCCAGACCGCTTTTCTTGGCCGCGGGGTCACCGGGAACAGTCAAAAGCGTGGCCACGTCAATAAGCAGCTGGTTAAGCTGTGCGGCGTCCAGGCTAACCATCCCGGTGCTGCTCGTTTTACCGCCCTGGTCTTTGTTATCGGCCGCCATCCCCAGGATGAGCTTAATCGCCGCCAGACCGTTCGTCAGGCTTTGGTCGTCGCCCGCCGTCTGGTTCAAAATTCTCTTCAAGTTATTACGGTAGTCAAACATGTTCATTCCAGCTTTTCTAATTAATTGTTTTAATAGCGCAATTTAAGTATAGCAACTTAAAAAGCCCGGCACAAAGCAAAGCGGGTTCTGAAGTTAGCACTCTCCTTCAGAACCCGCACGTATTTATCTCTTATTCGAATATTACTCGCTGCGTTTTTAGAAGGCCCCGCCACCGGAACCACCGCCGAAGCCGCCGGATGAACCACCCGAGAAGCCGCCGGACCCGCCGGATACGGAAGATGAGCCAGAGGAAACGCCCGCGGTGAAGCTATCGTTAAAGCTGCTGGCAAAGCCGTCGCTGCCGCTGCTGTAAAATGGACCGTAGAAGTAGAAGCCACCCTGCGCCAGTTCCTCGTCACTGAATTCGACCTTCAGCTCCTTTAGAACCTTCTTGGCCAGGTTGAAGGCCACGGCGTAGGGCATGATGTCCTCCCAGAGGACCAGGTCGCCGACGTCACGCATCTTGAAGCGGCCAATGTCGTCAAGCATCTTCTTAAAGCCGCGCACCTTGTCGGTTTCCTTTGCGCCCTTAGCCGTGTAGATCGAAACACGCCGCGTGCTCAGCACGAACGCAATAATTGCCAAAACCACAATGATGGGCTCGCCTATTAAAACAAGTGCGGTGTAGCGGTGGAAGATGCCAACGGCCATAACTGCGGCCGCCACGTTGATAACCATCAACAAAATGAGGCCGGTCTGATTAAGGCTGCGCTGCTCGGCAATCTTAGTCGACAATAGGCCCTGATCGCTAACTGCCTGCTTGCGGTCTTTGGACCACGAGTCAAAACTTTTGCCCAGGTTCTTATGGTGGTAGCGCTTCAGCTGCTTGGTCGTGAACGACTGTCCGTTGCCGACGTCGTTAAAGAGCGCCGCCAGGAGCTTCTCCTGGCTGACCAGTTCCGCATCAAGCAGGGTGATGCGGTAGTAGGTCCTGCGCCCCTCCTTGTAGTCCTCAATCTTTACCCTCTTCTGTGCAGCCAGCTGCATCAGGTAAGCCGTGAAGGCGCGACTGTCCGGGTTTGTCCCCGTGTCAAGCACTTGTGCGGTCACCGGGTCAACGTCCGGAATTTCATAGTTGTGCGCGAGCTCCTTGATCTTTGCGGGTTTGGCCCCCAGCTCTTTGGTCATAAAACCCCTAATGATGGCAAAGACGCCGGCTATGGCACTAACGACAATCAAGATTATTTCAAAGACCTGGTTGCGCTGGCGCCTGCGGTTGGCCTGCCTGGCCAGCGCGGCCTCCTTTTTCAAGACTGCTTGGCGGTGATTCTGGTCGATTACATTCTTGTTTTTGGGGGTAACGCTGAGCGGAAAGATCGTGTGGACCTCCACGCCGGCGTCGCCCGGCAAATCATCGGCGGTCATCACGATCCGGCCTTCTTTAGGCGAAACCGCAATGTGACCGGACAGCGGGCCGTGGGCCCAGGCCTTCAGGCCCTTGACCGGCCCGGGAAAAACAACGCTGGCCTTGACGTGGTCCAGGTCGCTGTCCCAGGCGTTGCCGATAATCATAAAGTTCAACTCGGCCACGTCGCGGTAGTTGGTGATTGCACGCGTAATTTTGTAGCGGTAGGTGACCGTGAAGCGATTATCTTCTT
Source organism: Lactobacillus sp. XV13L (assembly GCF_059900875.1). Taxonomy (NCBI): domain Bacteria; kingdom Bacillati; phylum Bacillota; class Bacilli; order Lactobacillales; family Lactobacillaceae; genus Lactobacillus; species Lactobacillus sp. XV13L. Next base: position 352,797 of record NZ_JBWXGD010000001.1, read on the forward strand.
TTACCGCATGGAAGACCTTGAAGCGTTCCCGATTTTCATACCGTTCTTCCTGGAAGTTTTGGGCCGGTTTGCTCTTTTGATTATTGTCCTGGACCCAAACCTTGAGGTCCTGAATCTTCTGACCCTTGGCCAGGGTTTGCGTGTAGTAGACGCCGTGGGCATCATCATCAAACCTATAGGTGATCCGCCGCTTCATGGTGAGCGAGCCGTCGGCATTCACCCGAGCGATTGCCGTGTTGTTTTCAATATCGTAGTCAACCTCAGCCTTGACCGGCCGCGTGACGGACACAAGGGCCACAAGCAGGCCGACAAGGGCCAGTAATTTTAAAATTGTGCGTTTCATAATTTTCCCACCATAATACAGTAATTTACCCTATTATACAGATTAGCCGGTAAAAAAACACGTAAATTTGTGTTCAAAGTGCTAGCGACTGGCCTGCTTATCGCCGCATTTTGGGAGACCTCCTAACCCTGCCGTCCCCCCCAGAAAGGCCCAGGTCCGCGCGGCCTTTTGCAAAAGCGGTCCCGCTGCCAACTCGCGCCCGCTAAAATTTCTGGTTGCAATTAACCCCAATCTTCTCTATAATAATTAATGTTCTTACGGAGAACGTTAAATTCTGCATGGTCTGGTAGCTCAGCTGGATAGAGCAACGGTCTTCTAAACCGTGGGTCGTGAGTTCGAATCTCACCCGGATCATTTTTAGTAGATCTCAGAAAGTCTTGAAGAGCCAAAACCGCTGGTTCCAAGGCTTTTTTGTTGCTAAATAAACTATTAATAAGCACCAGAAGCTTTAACGTTGGCTAACATTTGGCTATCATTACAACAATTCAGCTTGGAACGTTGCTTAAATTTGCTGACCATGTTATGATAAGTACGAATCGCATATGGTCATGAGATTCAAAAAAACTGAAAGTCGTCTTAGTCCTCAAACTAAGGCGGCTTTTGCTTTTAATAGTACACGCACAAAGCTCCTATGGTTAGCAACCGTTAACCGTAGGAGCTTTTTTGGTATCGGTCTGCGCGAGCAGACGGGATGGGAACGCAACTGGGCTTCCACAGCTAACTGATCCGCCCTGCCGCCAAAAAAACAACTTGCACCATCAGGGGTGGTTGGGTATCATATGAAGCAACTCTTCGGTGTGAATAAAGGTATAGCTAATATGGCCAAGCAGAAAAATGATCCGGTGCAGGCTGCGCCGGTCTACGTTGTGCCCGGTGAACAGCTAGCTGCCGGCCGACCCCTTTTCTCATCAACCTGCTACAATTTATTATAGGAGATAGCAAATGAAAATATTCAAGCAAATCGTGTTGGACACGCTGAATGGCCTCTCTACCGGTATTGTGGTTGCGCTGATTCCCGGCGCGCTAGTCAATCAGTTGGTCAAGCTATTTCTGCCCGTCTGGCCGCAACTTGGACTTGTCCTGGCTTTGACCGCCTTCGCTGCGGCCCTCCTGCCGGCAATCAGTGCCGTTTGCGTGGGCATGACCGCTAAATTGTCGCCCATCCAGACATCGTCCCTGGCCCTCGCAGCCACGGCCGGTGCAGGCAGCTTTGCCGCGGTCAACGGCAAGGTGCTGGTAACGGGCAGCGGCGACGTCATCAACACCGCCATTACAATTATGATCGGCTACGGCCTCGTGCTTATTCTGGGCAAGAAATTCAAGGCCTACACCATCCTGCTTGTTCCCCTGCTGGTCCTGCTAATTGCCGGCGGAATTGGCTGTCTGACCCGGATACCCGTCGGCCAGGCAACCACCCTCATTGGCGTCGCAATCAAGCACCTGATGAACCTGCAGCCTGTTTTCATGGGGCTCATCATGGGCGTGGTCTTTGCCTTATTGGTTGTGTCGCCCATTTCATCGGTCGGCATCGCCACCGCCATCAGTATCTCCGGCATTGCTTCCGGAGCGGCCAACCTGGGCATCACCGCTGCCGCCTTTGCCCTTGCAATCTTTGGTTGGCGCGCCAATTCAGTGGGCACGTCGATCGCCCACTTTTTGGGATCACCCAAGATGCAGATGGCCAACCTGATGACCAAACCCAAGCTGCTGCTTCCGCTTCTAATTAATGCCGGAATCATGGGGGCACTAGGCGCATTGTTTCAGATCAAGGGCACGCCCATGTCTGCTGGCTTCGGCTTTTCCGGACTGATCGGGCCCTTGGCGGCAATGGCTGGTCGGCCCGCCACCGCCGGCAACATCTTGCTCATCGTTGTGCTCTTTTTCATTCTGCCCGTTGTCTTGGGGCTTTTAAGCGCTTATCTTTTTAATACCAAATTGCACTACTTCACCAGTCGGGACTTTGAACTTGACTTCAAGTAAGACGGACCGCCACATTTTTTACGCTTGCTTGCTATAATGGGTAATAAGAGAATTAAAAGGAAGGCAGAAGAATGATCAAATTTTACGGGTATAAGCAGTGCTCAACCTCGCGCAGTGCGCAGAAGTGGCTGAAGGAGCACGGCGTTGACGTTGATTTTCAGGATTTGGTGGAAAAGCCGCCGCTAAAGGAGGACCTAGTCAAGTGGATGACCGCGCACCAGGACCGCGGTCTTAGGTACTTCTTCAACACGCACGGCCAGGATTACCGCAAGCTGCACCTGAGCACCAAGGTGGACGGCATGACGATTGCCGACGCCGCGGACTTGATGGCACAAAATGGCAAGCTGATCAAGCGGCCGCTGGTCGTCGAGGGCGATAAACTAACCTGCGGCTTTAACGAAGACGTTTACCAGAAGACGTGGCTATAAAAAAGGCGGGCAATTAGCCCGCTTTTTTTGTCTCCTTTCCTATCTTTGACAGAACAGGTACAATAAGTAGTTAAAAAAGGAGAAAAAAATGAAATATAACCAATACGCCTACGTTGAAACCAATTTTGCAACGCAGGTCAACGAACTGCTAACCATCAAATTTTTGCCGGCCGACTACCAAACGCGGTCCTTCGGCGAGCTACTATCCGCAATGGTCAAGAATGCCCTAGCGGAGGTTGACCGTAAAGACAGTCCCGCCCGGTCCGCCAAACTGCGTGAATTTGCCGTTTCAGAGACGGAAAACCTGGCGGATTTTTTGGCCCGGCACCCCGAGAAGATGTCGCCGGACGAGTTTTACAACGTCGCTTTGCAGCTTTTGGGCTACCACGTGCACTACGACTATGATCTGAATGCGCCCGTCAAGTTCATGAACAAGCAAAATCTGCCTGTTGTCAGCGGCATTGACGATCAGTCCGACCTGATCACGGCCTTTTACCGCCTGCTGAACACGCGCTCCAAAAACGGTCAGCTTCTGATTGACGTCATGGCCGGCAGGGGCTACTTCTTCGACCGCAGGGGCGAATTTCCGGCAGATGAGTTTGTTTTGTTCAACGGCAAAAGCCTGCCGGTCTTTGATACCAGCAAGATTATTCGTGAGGTGGTCTACGTTGAAAGCGACCTTGATACTGACGGCGATGGTCGGTCCGATCTTCTTCAGACCACTATTTTTCGGCCGGCCGAAAGCGACCGCCTGCCCGTTCCTGCCCTCTACACCGCCAGCCCCTACTTCGGCGGAATCATTGACAACGAAAAGCGCAACCACTCGGTTGACGAGAACCTGACGGACGCAACCCAGTGGACCAACCCGCAGTACCAGGCCTCAAACCGGGTGCCGGCTTTAAGCCCCGCCGCTTCCGCACGCACGGCGTACCCGTCAACGGAAAAGGCCGTGGGCAAATCCTCATACGGACTGAACGAGTACATGCTCGCCCGTGGTTTTGCCAGTGTCTTTGCGGGTGCAATCGGCACGCGGGGCAGCGATGGACTCCGCATCACGGGGGCGCCCGAGGAAACCGAAAGCGCCAAGGAAATCATCGAGTGGCTGCACGGCGACCGCATTGCCTACACAGACCGCACACGCACGCACGAAACGAGGGCCAGCTGGTGCAATGGCAACATCGGCATGACCGGCCGCTCCTACCTGGGCACCCTGCAGATTGCCATCGCCACGACCGGTGTGGCCGGTCTCAAGACCGTCGTCTCCGAAGCCGCAATCTCGTCGTGGTACGACTATTACCGTGAACATGGCCTCGTCGTAGCACCGGAAGACTGCCAGGGTGAAGACCTGGAGCTCCTGGCCGAGACGTGCCAGTCGAACCTCTTGGATGCCGGCGACTTCCTGAAGATTAAGTCTAAGTACGACACAATGCAAAAGGAATTGCTGGATAAATCCGACCGGACAACCGGACAGTATTCAGACTTTTGGGAGGCCCGCAACTACCGCCACCACACGGATGGCATCAAGTGCTCGTGGATCAGCGTTCACGGCTTAAACGATTGGAACGTCAAACCCAAAAACGTCTACAAAATTTGGCAAAAGGTCAAAAAATTGCCCGTTGACCACCACCTTTTCCTGCACCAGGGTCCGCACTACAACATGAACAATTTAGTTTCGATTGACTTTACCGACCTCATGAACCTATGGTTCGTCCATGAGCTGCTGGAAGTCGATAACGGGGCCGACCGGCAGTGGCCGACGGTGATGGTCCAGGACAACCTGCAGGCCGACCGCTGGCACGCTGAAGATGATTGGAGCAATAACATCGGCCACACCACGGTCTACTACCCAACCGACGACGGCGAACTGCAAAAAGATGGCAACGGCACGGGCCACCCTTCCTTCGTGGACAAGGGGGGCACGGAATTTAAAAAAGCCCACATCAGCGAAAGCGCGTGGCAGTATAAGTTTATCTCTGGCGACAAGCAGTGGAGCAAGCCTAGCCTGCGCTTTACCACCGATGAATTCATCCATCCCGTTACCATTGTCGGCCGACCAGAAGTCAAGCTGCGGGTATCGTCCAGTCTGAACAAGGGCCAATTATCGGTTGCCCTGGTTGAGGTGGGCGAGCGTAAGCGGTTGACGGCCACGCCGAAGTTTATCATGCCCGGCGGTCAGGAGCTGGGCTTCCGCTTCGGCACCGATACGCTGCAGGAATTCATGCCGGACAAGCCGACTTGCGCAAAAATGATTACCAAGGCGCACATGAACCTGCAAAATTACGCCGACATGAAAAAGCCGCAGGCAATTAAACCGGGCCAGTTTTATGATCTCAGTTTTAAACTGCAGCCCACCTACTACCAAATTCCGGCCGGCAGCAAGCTCTGCCTGATCATCTATTCAACCGACCAGGGCATGACGAAACGGCCGCTTGAAAACACGACCTACACCGTCGACCTGGCCGCAACCGCAATTATGTTCAGCCAGAAGTAAGCTAGTTAGCTCTTTCTAAATAACCATCTGCCAGCAGTTCAAGCAAAATATAGTAACTAGGGAAAACAACTAATACCTCTGGTGGCCCGGATTAAACTAGGATAACCAAAAGCTGTATTAAAAAGAGCATCAACCTGTTGCTTAAACAAAAATATTATTAAGCTCTATCTACTTTAGAATATTTGACAAAGAGCCATTAATTAATGTATCACACATGCAAAAAAGCGAACGTTACTACAGCAACGTTCGCTTTTTTGCTTTTAACGACTCCTAGTGTCATCTTGCCTTTTTTAATGCACTTGCGGGCAAACCTTCTAGAGCGGCTTATCCCCATGCCCTAGTAACCCATGTAGCGGTTACGCTCCCAGTCCGAAACGGACTGGGCATACTGGGACCATTCCAGTTCCTTGGAACTGATGAAGCTTTGCGTCAGGTGCTCGCCAAGAGCGGCTTTGATCAGCTCATCCTTCTTAAACGCCTTGAGCGCATTGTGCAGTGTCGACGGCAGCGGTTTGATGCCCGCCTTATTGCGTTCTTCTTCAGTCAACGTGAAGATGTTGCAGTCAACCGGATCCATCGGCATTTTTTCTTCCTTAATCCCGGCAAGACCCGCGGCTAGACAGGCCGCAAGCAGCAGGTAGGGGTTGGCCGTTGGGTCAGCGGACCGCATCTCAAGCCGCGTGTTGATCTCCTCGGCTGACGGCACCCGGACCATCGGAGACCTGTTCTTGGACGCCCAAGAAATATAGACTGGGGCCTCAAAGCCCGGAATCAGACGCTTGTACGAATTCACGGTCGGGTTGCCAACAGCGGTGATTGCCCGGGCGTGCTCCAGGATGCCATTCAAGAAGTAGAGGGCGTCGTTAGACAGGTGGAACTTGTTGTCTGCGTTATAGAAGGTATTCTTCTTGCCCCGGAACAGGGACATGTTCGTGTGCATGCCGTTGCCCGCCTGGCCCTGCAGCGGCTTGGCCATGAATGTGGCATACAGACCATGCCGTTTGGAAATTTCGCGGACCACCAGCTTGAACAGCTGCACCCGGTCGGCAGTCGTCAGCGCATCGTCAAACTTAAAGTCAATTTCCTGCTGGCCGTCACCGACCTCATGATGGGCGGCTTCGACCTCAAAGCCAATACTCTCCAGCGTTTCAACAATGTCGCGCCGGCAGCTTGCACTCTCATCCTGTGAGGTCAGGTCAAAGTAGGAGGCGTGGTCCGGCACCTCGGTCGTCCAGTTGCCGTCTTGGTCGAGCTTAAGCAAGTGAAACTCGGCTTCAAAGCCAATGTCAAAGGCCGAAAAGCCCATGTCATTCATCTGCGCCAGAATCCGTTTCAGGTTGTTGCGCGGATCGCCGTCAAACGGCTTGCCGTCCGTAGTATGCACCGAACAGATCAGGCAGCCAATCTTGCCACCCTGCACATCCGTCCACGGCAAGACGGACCAGGTGGCAAAATCCGGGTACAGGACCATGTCGCTTTCTTCCAGACGGACAAAACCGTCGATTGAAGAGCCGTCAAACCTAATATCATTATTCAACACTTTTTCCAGCTGACTATTGGGTACCTCAACTGCCTTGAGGGTACCGTTAATGTCGGTAAACATGAGCCGCAAGAAACGCACATCATCGTCCGCGACACTCTTTCTAATATCATCTGCTGAAATTTTCTTTGTCATGCTTCTCCACCTAAAATATATATATCTAATAATTGGTATAAATCAATAAGAGCATGTCTTCCATGCAATAAACTGATTAACAGGTTAGCAAACCACCGCACAAATGTAAAGTGGTATAGCTTATGCCGCCCAACTTTTACCAAAGCTTTACTGGGGGCAGGCTAGTTTTGATAGAACAACTCGTTGACCGCGTTGGTAATCGCAATCTTGACGTGGGCATACGTGAGCCCGCCCTGCATATAGAGTGCATAGGGCGGACGAATGGGACCATCGCCGGAAAATTCGATGCTGGCACCGTCAACAAAGGAGCCGTCAGCCATGATCACCTTGTCCTCGTAGCCCGTGTCGTTGCTCGGAATGGGATCGACGAATGAATTCACCGGGGAATTCTGCTGCAAAACCTGTGCAAATCTGACCATCTTGTCCTGATCATGGAAAACAACGGCCTGGATGAGGTCCGTGCGGTCATCATTCCAGCGCGGCGTTACCTGGACGCCCATCCGTTCCAGCAGCGCTGAAGCGTAGATTGCGCCCTTAATCGCGTTGCCCGTCACGCTAGGCGCGAGGAACAGTCCCTCAAAGTAGTCCCGGTTGTTGTCGAGGCTGGCACCCTCTTCACGCCCGATGCCGCCCGCCGTCAGACGGGCCGCCGTGTTCTCGATGAGTTCGTGCTTGCCGACCACGTAGCCGCCAACCTTGGCCAGACCACCACCCGCATTTTTAATCAGGGAACCGGCCATCAGGTCAGCCCCGTATTCGGTTGGCTCGTGCATTTCGGAGAATTCGCCGTAGCAGTTATCGATAAAAATGATGCTGCCGGGGGAAACCTCCCGGATCATCTTGATCATCGGTTTAATCTTCGCCACGGTAAAGCTCTGCCTCGTGTCATAGCCACGTGAACGCTGAATCACAACCATCTTGGGCTGGTGCCCTGCCAGCAGCGTGCGGGCAGCAGCAAAATCAACCTCACCGTCTTTCAGGTCGACGTGGGAAAACTTCACGCCGTACTGCTTCAGGCTGCCACGACCATCACCGGCAATGCCGATCACCTGCTGCAGGGTATCATACGGCATCCCCGTCAGGTAGGTCAGTTCATCGCCGGGCAGCAGGTTGCCGGCCATTGCGGTGGCCAGCGTGTGCGTCCCGGAAACAAACTGCGACCGAACCAGGGCATCTTCGGTGCAAAAAATCTGCGCATAGATGCGGTCAAGCTTGTCCCGACCGCTGTCGTCACTGCCGTATCCGGTAGTCCCCATCAGGTCAGCCTCAGCCACTTGGTGGTCCTTATACGCCTGTAAAACCTTGTTTTGGTTATACAGGATATTTTCGTCGATTTTTGCCAGCTGCGGCGCAATCTGCTGCTCCACCGTGCTGACAATCTGCTGCAATTCGACCGGCCAGTTATTCATTCATCCATTCCTCCGTTTTTTCTTCAATTTTACGCAAACACGCGGGATCGTTCAAGGGGTCAAACCACACTACCGGCAACTGGTGGCGCAGGTACGTCAATTGGCGCTTGGCGTACCTGCGTGACGCCGTCTTAAGCATAGCCACGCAGTCTTTTAGGTCGCATTCGCCGGCAAAATAAGGGAAAAATTCCTTATAGCCGATTGCCTGCAAAATCTGGTGTTCGCGCGCCCGGTTGCGGTACACAAACTCCGCCTCCGCGAGCAGCCCCTCTTCCATCATCTGGTCAACGCGCTTTTCAATGCGGCGGTATATCTCCTGGCGCTGGGAGTTGAGGCCGATAATCAGGTAGTCATACCGCGGCGGGATCGCGTCTTGCTGCTGCGAAAACTTCTTCCCTGTCCGGGCTATCACCGTTAATGCCCGCAAAATGCGGCGGACATTAGCGGACGGAATTTTGGCCGCCGCCTCCGGGTCCAGACCATTCAATTCCCGCCACAATTTTTCCGGACCCGCCTCTTCAAGCAGGTCGAGCCACCTCGCGTCAACGCCGCCCTGCTCCCTGTTTCCTTCGCCCAGCTGCATCTTGTTGAGCAGCGCGTTCACGTAAAAGCCGGTGCCGCCAACGAGCATGGGCAATTTGCCCCGGGCACTGATCTGCGCAACCGCACGTTGCGCCTGTTCAACAAAATCCGTCACTGCGTACGGCTCAAAAACCGATTGCGTGTCCACAAGGTGGTGCGGGACGGCCCGCTGCTCGCTCGGCGTTGCCTTTGCGGTCCCGATTGCCACCTCGCGGTAGACCTGCATTGAATCCCCCGAAATCACCTCGGCGTTCAGCCGGGTGGCGATTTTAATCGCCAGACTGGTCTTGCCAATCGCCGTCGGCCCCACGACCGCTAGAACTTTCTGCATCTTTTGCTTTCCTTTTCCCCTTTTATTAATATCTAAAAAAACACGTTTGAACAACCTGCAAACATGTTTTTTTACTTAGTATTTAGATGACTTGGTGCGGCCGTTCCACTCGTCAAAGCCGGTCTTCAACCATTTAATCGACGTGAAGTGCTTTTTTTGCAGGAATCTAGCCGCACGTAAAGTAACGGACAAAGAATCCGAATACAGGTACACGGGCAAATCCTTCCTGAGCTCAGCGTACTGGTACTTGAGCATGGTGTACGGCAAGCTGCGCGCGCCATCAATGTGCTTGCGCTTGAACGGTGCCTTCTCCCGCAGGTCGACGATTTGCGCCTTGCGCATGCCCTTGTTGAACTCATCATTGGTCAAGTCGCCGTGGCCGAGGCGTTTAGTCTGAATTTTGTTCCACAGCCACGTCAAAACGAAGGCCAAAATCACGATCAATAATACTGCGTCAATAATAATTAAAAAAGTTGACATAAATTTTCTTCACTCCCAAAAAGCTTATAAGGATAATATACTACTAAATTCTTCTAAGAGCCACGCCTATCTTTTTTGTATCTTTTCCTCATACTCGTGTTCACGGCGCAGGATTAGCTTGGCCACCAGGTAATCGTGCTGGTCGATTAAATGCGCGCGGTTGATGTTGTCAAGTTCAAGTGCCATCAGCTCAATATCCCAAATTCGCCGGCCCACGTGGACGAAAATGCCGTACTTCTTCAAAAGCTGCTGTACATCATATAGTGTCTTCATTATAGTTTGATTATCATACCCATTCTAACCGCAGCAACGCAGTAAACGATCAGCACGCACACGGCAACAAACCGCCACTTGGCGGAATAGCGCTGCATCCGGTCACCAATAATCAGCACGATCAAAAAGCCGACGAGGAAGCCGCCGATATGGCCCTGAATGTCGATATTCGGTGCAAACAGGTCGAGGCCAATATTGATTAGGGCCAGCCAAAAGGCCTGCCGGCCCAAGTAAGTGATGATTGGATTGGCCCGGTTGCACACGGCAATCGCCGTCATGGCGCCGAACAGGCCGAATAAAGCGGTTGACGCGCCGGCGGAAATAGCCCGGTCGCTTCCCCACGCAAGGCTCAAAAGGTTGCCGCCAACGCCGGACAAGAGGTACAAGCAGAGAAAGCGCCAGTGCCCCAGGATTTGCTCGATGGAGATGCCTAGATAGTAGATCATCACGGCGTTAGAAACCAGGTGCATGATGCCGATATGCAAAAACTGGGCGGTAAAGAGCCGCCACCACTGGCCGCCGGCCACCACGGCATAGTTGCTCATCGCCCCCATCTTGACCAGGACAAAGGTGTTCTCTGACCCGCCGAGTGCCACCTCAATTAGAAAAACAGCCAGCAGCACAACCAGGATGCCCACGGTCACGTATGAATTTTTCAGGTTTTGACGTTGATCCATCTTTGCCAGTCCCTCCTACCTCTGCATGACCGCTTGCGGCGTAATAATCGTTTGAATCTGCACGTCCGTTTTCTCGGGCTGCCAGGCAGCTGTTGCAAAAGTCATCTGCGAATTAGCGAGGGCAACCGTTTTTGTGTCCGGGTGCTGGGCCAAAAAGCGGTCGTAGTAGCCGCCACCAAAGCCCAGGCGCTCGTGGGAGTCAAGCGCAAAGGCCAGGCCGGGAACGACTATCAGGTCCAGCTTGTTGTTAATCCGGGCGTCAGGATCACTGACTTCCTCAACGCCGAACTTCGACTTGGTAATCTTGCTCGTGTAGCTGTAATAAATAAAATCCTGGGTACGCTCACGGTTATCGTTAGCGCGCGCCAAGTACACGTCCTTGCCCAGAACCCAGAGGCGTGCTATCAACTTGGAAGTGTCAACTTCATAGGACAAAGAAGAAGTAATGCCAATACTTTGACTGCTTGCAAGCATTTTCCACTTCATTATTTGCCCGAGCAGGGCCTCATCTTCGCGGGCTTTTTCCCTCGTATCCGCATATGCGCTTAACCTTTTAATCTGTTTTTGCCGTAGTTCTTTTTTATTCATGATTCTTCCATTACAAAAAATAGCAGGGGCACAGGCCCTTGCTATATTGGTTTACTACTTAGTTTCACGATGAAGAGTCGCGTGTCGTTCAACTGGACAATACTTCTTCAAACTTAAACGTTCCGGATGCTTACGCTTGTTTTTCTTAGATAAGTAACTTCTATCGCCACATTCGGTGCATTCTAAAATGATGTTATCTGCCATTTTTTTCACCACCTAAAACTTTATTCTGACTGTACTATTCTAGCATTTTTATGTTATCTTGACCAGCGTTATTCACTAATTTTTGCTTCTATGCAATTTAAAGTAGTCCTGAACCATCGCCTTGGTCATTTGCAGCGTGTAGGAACCCTCGAGTTCAGGGTCAAGACCAGGAAAAACAACTGCCGTCGCAATTTCGGGGTTGCTTGACGGGGCGTAGCCGACAAAGGTGGCATTGACCAGCTCCGGCGGATTCTTCCGGTTGGGGTGGTTAGGATCGAAGTAAAAGGTCTGGGCCGTCCCCGACTTGCCTGAAATCTCCGGCTTGACGTCCTTTAGCTTATGCGCCGTCCCCCAGGAATTGGTGCCGTGCACCACGCGCCAAAAGCCCTGTTGGACGATGTTTAATTCGTCCTGCGTCCACGGCACGCGCAGCTGGACCACCGGCTTCTTGTTGTAGTTGATGTAGATGTTCTTGCCGCTGGGCGAGGTGCGTCCGATCGATTGCACAACATAGGGCTGCATGCGGTAGCCGCCGTTGGCAATCGTCGACACGTACTGCACCATTTGAATTGGCGTATACGCGTCGTAGTTGCCGTAGGACAGGTCAAGGACAGACCCGGACAGGATTATCCCCTTGTCGTTAAACGACCGTCCCTGAATCCCGGAAATCTCACCGGGCAGGTCAACGCCCGTTTTCTGGCCCAGGCCGAACATGTTGAAGTTGTGCCGGATGGTGTCAAAGGCCGTGTCCGGCATCCTGATTTTTACCTTCGGCACATATTCGGCACCCACCCAGTTCATCGCCAGGTGCATCATGTAGATGTTGCTGGACACCTCAAGCGCAGTTTCAGCGTCAAGTGCCCCAAACGTCCCCACGGGGTAGACGGACTTCTTAATCGGCGTGCCCGGCAGGTAAACCGGCGTGTCGGGCAAAACGTTGTTGGTCGGCGTGATCACTTTGTTGATCAGCCCGCCACTGACCATCGCGCCCTTAACGGCGGATCCCATGACAAAGGCCTGGTTGATTACGCCGAGCGCGTTGTTGGTCGTCTTGTTTTTTACCGGGTCACGGCTTATGCCGGCAATCGCTAGGAGTGCGCCCGTCTTCGGGTTCATCGCAACGGCATAGGCACCGTTGGAATAACGCGCGGCACCGGAGCCCAGTGCGGCCGCATAGGTGCGTTCAAGCGCGCTCTGAACCTTTTTTTGGTACCTGGCGTCAAGCGTCAAGACCAGACTGGCCCCGGCCTGGCCAGAGTATACCGACTTGGTCTGTTTGATGTCGCCACTGGTCTTGGTCCACACCTTGCTGGTGGCCTTGGTTCCCTTGAGCAGCGGCTCGTACTTTTCTTCCAGGTATGAAGTCCCGACGCGGTCATTGCGCGAGTAGCCGTTAGTCAGGTAATACTGCAGGTTGTCACTGGGCAGGCCCGCTTTTTCCGTTGACACGGAGCCAATGATGCTCTTGATTGACGAGCCGTTGGGGTATGACCGCTGCCAATCGGTACCGATGCCCACGCCCGGCAGTTCAGACAGGTGCTCGCCCACCTCGGCAATTTCCTTGTCGGTCAGGCCACTGTTCTTAATGTAGATTGTTGATAAGGTGTAGGCCCCAGAAATTTTGTTATAAATGAGCGCCGCCGTCTTTTCGCGAGCGGTTAGTTTAATGTGGCGTGCGCGCGCCTGCTTCATGATTGCCTGGTTGATCTGATCCTCGTCCTGGGTTGCCCTAATTGACTTGGGTACCCTAGACGTCTCGCGAATGCTGTTCTTCTTGTCGCCCAGGTAGTAGTCGATCACCTGCTGCTCGGTCGGCTTTTCATTGCGAATTCTGATGTAGCCGCTTAGTGCGTTCGAGATTGCGTAAATATCCGCCGCCGTAGTCGAGACACTCTTGGTATAGGTGATGGCGTTCTTCGCCTTGTTGCCGACCAGGACGCTGCCCTTGGCGTCGTACATGACGCCCCGCGGAACCTGACTCGACACGACAGCCGAATTTGACTTCTGCACCTCGGCCTTGAAGCGCGAGCCATAACCAATCTGCAGGTAAGCCAGCTGGCCAATCAAAGTAGCAAAAAGAATAAAAATAATCCCCAGGATGATCTTCATCCTGATGGGTGTCGAAGCCTGGTTCTTCGAACCCCGGGCTCCCTGATTTTTCTTAAAAAATTTCACGTAATCAAACCTCACTAGACTAGGGTTATTCTAACAAAAAGCAGCGGGCAATTCTATCACTTGCGCGTTCCTTTGGCAAAATTTTAACAGATTGACTGCGGCGCCGCGGGCCTCTGGGCGCCATAACCAAAACACAAACGCCCTTGACCAAGCGGCAGCGCACGACTTGCTTAAACTATTTCCCAGGAAATCGTCTTGTTATGAAAAGGCCTTCAGTATTCTGTGCTTTTGTAATAAAATAAGTTTAAACGGTAACAATTTAAATAAAAGAGGAGAACAAGATATGACACTTAAATACCAGATCGGCGTAGACGCCGGCGGGACGCATACGATTGCAATCGCTTATGACATGAATGGACAGCAGCTTGAACAAGCCGAAACCGGTCCCGGACAGGTCAACACAGACTACAGCAGTGCAATCGCCAACATCGTTGGCGCAATCAACCAACTGATTGAGCGCATAGACGGCGATTGTCAGCGCATCATGTGCGGAATAGCCGGCCTGTCAGTCATCGGCCACGCGTCCGAAGTGGCTGCGGAAATTTCGTCGCGGGCCTACAACCTGCCGACCCGTGCGGTAACCGACTCCCTGCTCGCCCTGTACAACGGACTGGAAGGTGATGACGGAAGCCTGGTAATTGCGGGCACCGGTTCCGTCTTCAACGGCCTCCAAAAGGGCAGAATCATCACCACGGGCGGCTATGGCTTCATGCTGGGCGATGAGGGGTCCGGCTATGCGATTGTGCTGTCCGCGCTAAAGGCGGCCCTGCTCAGCTGGGACAAGCGCGAACCCAACCAGCTGATTGCGCTCTTCAACAAGCTCTTCAAAGTCGACAACATCGTTGATGCAACCGCAAAATTCTACAAGCTGGCCAACGCCGACGTCGCTTCCATGGCCGTTGATGTAGCCCGGCTTGCAGATGACGGCGATCCCGACGCCAAGGCCGTAATTATGGAGCAGGCCGAGCTATTAGCGCGCGACATCGTTATCGGCATGGACCGCTTCGAAAACCCGAAGCCGATGAAGGTTGCGCTAACCGGATCGGTTCTCGCCAACAACGGCATGCTGCGCGCGCATTTAGAAGAAAAGGTCCACGAGAAGTACCCCGACGCAGAATTTACCATCTCAAACGGGGAGAACGCACGTGGCGTAGTCTTCGACAAGAGCAAGGACTACCGCTACTTCACCAGCCACTAAAGACATGCTAAAAAAGACCAGAACGGCTTAAGTGCTGGGCCCCGCTTTAAGGGCCCGCTTCAAACATTCTGGTCTTTTTTGCTTGCCTTGAACGCGTTCTGCTCAATCTACAGAACCAGTCCGGCAATTATCTAGTCTTCTACCTTGTTGATCACGGCGTCAAACTTGCCGCCGGGCGTCGCAATGGTGACCGTATCGCCCTTCTTTTTGCCTAGAATGGCTTGGGCAATCGGCGAATCATTGGAAATCTTGCCGTTTAACGGGTCAGACTCGTCGCTGCCCACGATCGTGTAGGTTTCCGGCTCGTCCTCGCCCACCTCGGTGTAGGTAACGGTCTTGCCGACGGCAACCTCATCGGGGTTAGTGGAGTTGGCGTCGACAACGTGGGCGTACTTCAGCATTTCCTCAACGACGCTGATCCTGTCTTCCAGGTGACTCTGTTCGTCCTTGGCTGCATCGTACTCTGAGTTTTCGGACAAGTCGCCGTAAGAACGCGCAACCTTGATGCGCTCAATAACCTCTGGGCGCTTAACAACTTTTAGATTTTTTAGTTCCGCTTCAAGTTTTTCTTTTCCCTCAGCGGTCATTGGATATGATTTCTCGGGCATAAAATTTTCTACTCCTTAAAGTTAAAATTTCGTTTGCATTGGTTTATGATATTGATTTCCCCGCTCAAAGTCAACCATAATTCAATTTTAACGAATAACCGCCTGCAGCTTCTGCTCTAACTGTTCCATAATCGCATTCATGGCCTTGGTTACCACTTTCTCAGTCAGGGTTTCCTTTTCATTGTAAAAGGTTAGCCGGTAAGCCAGGCTCTTCTTGTCATCATCGATGTGTGAACCCTGGTAGACGTCAATCACCTGCAAGTTGCGCAGGTACTTGCCCCCGCTAGTTTTGATAACATCCTCAACAGTCTGGTTGACCACCTTGCGGTCGACCATGATCGACAGGTCCCGTTCAACGGTTGGGAACTTCAGAACCGGCTGCGCGACGGTCTTCGGGTCCATGATCAACGGGATGAGCACATCAAGGTCTAATTCGTAGCCGTAGACTGCACTGCCATTCATGGTCTTGCTTGTCCTTGTTACCGTGTGGCTGATCATGCCAATCATGCCGACGTACTGGTCCTTGACGTAGATGCCGGCGGTTCTTGTGGGGTGCATCCCCATGATGAACTCGGCCTTATACTCAACCTCGCTAGCAGCGATGCCAATAGCCAAGAGCAGGTTGGTCAGCTGCCCCTTAAGGTAGTAAAAATCGATCTTCTCATTTTTGTGCTGCCAGTTTTCAAAGTAGGTATTGCCGGCGTAAAGGGTGGCCAGGTGTTCGTGCTCATTGTACGTACCGCCCTCAAGGTCGTAAACGCGGCCCTGCTCATAGAGGGCCAGCTGGTTTTGCTTGCGCGCCATGTTGTACGCTGCTGCATCTACCAGACCCGTCAGCAAATTCTGCCTGAGGCTAGAGCGACTGGAATTGAGTGGCATCTGCACCTTAACCAGCTTCTTAGGCTCCTTGACGAAGGACACCGCCTTTTCCGGCGAGGTCAGGGAATACGAGATTGCTTCAATCAGCCCCTGCCCCTGGGCAACGTTCTTGATCCGCCTGATTGCCTCTTCCTTCTTCGAGTAGCCGCCCTGCGTTTCAGCCAATACGGGCTGCGTCGACTTAATGTTGTCATATCCGTACAGGCGCCCGACTTCCTCAACCAGATCGGCCTGCAGCGCAATGTCCCAGCGCCGTGCAGGCACGTTAACCGTCAGGTTGTCACCGTCCTGGACGGCCTGAAAGTTCAGCCGGCAAAAAATATCCATCATCTCCTGGCCCGCAATCTCGGTGCCCAGGACATGATTTACATACGATACCGTTGTTTTGATCACCACGGGTTCACGCTCTTCATCGCTGGCCGTGACCACGCCTGAAGCGACCTGGCCGTTAGCCTCGTTGCGCAGGAGCAGCGCGGCCATGTCAAGCGCACGCCTCGTTGCGTCCCAGTTAACGCCCTTCTCATAGCGGCTCGACGCTTCCGTTCGGTTGGCGTGGCGCAGGGCGGCCTTGCGGATGAGCGTAGGGTCAAAGACGGCCGATTCAAGCAAAACGTCCGTCGTGTCGTTGACGATTTCCGAGTTCAGCCCGCCCATTACCCCGGCCATCATTACAACTTGGTCGCCGTTAGTAATGACAATATCGCTTGGGTCCAGGTCGACTTTTTTATTGTTGAGCAGGGTTAGCTGCTCGTTTGCCTGCGCCTTACGCACCACGAGCCGGCCGCTCTCAAAGGCACGCGCATCATAAGCATGCATCGGCTGACCGGTAAGCAGCATCACGTAATTGGTAGCGTCGACAACGTTATTGACCGGCCGGATGCCGGCATTCCACAGCCGCTTCTGCATCCACAACGGGCTGTCTGCAATCTTGACCCCCGTGACTTTGCGCAGGTAAAACTTGGGCGCGAGCTGCGGATCCACCTTAGCCTTGAAGTCCTTAGTCCAGTCCGGACCATCGGCCTTCAGTGCCACTTCTTCCACCTTGACCGGTTCATTCACAATTGCGCCGACCTCATAGGCTGAACCCTCCATGGAAAGCGTATCAGCACGGTTGGGGGTAATGTCAAAGTCAAAGATGTAGTCGTCCATGCCCAGAGCCGCAAAGGCTTCTTGACCCGGCTTTAAATCGGCGTCCGCCGGGAAAACGTAGATGCCATCTGCGTATTTTGCCGGCACAACGCCGTCAGCAAAACCGATTTCCTGCAGTCCACAAATCATGCCGTTTGACTCGACGCCGCGCAGCTTGCCCTTCTTAATCTTGACGTTGCCAGCAATCCGGGCACCCGGAAGCGCCACGATCACGTCTTCGCCGCTAGCAACATTAGGCGCTCCACAGACAATCTGGCAATCTTCACTTTCACCCACGTCGACCTGGGTCACGCTTAGGTGCGTGCCTTCGATTGGCTTGCAGTCGGTGATATGACCGACCACAAGTTTTTTCAAGCCCTCCTGGGGGTGCCTTACCTCAGCAACCTCAACGCCAGTACGGGTGATTTTTTCACCTAATTTTACAGGTTCTTGGTCTAATTTCACAAAATCCTGCAGCCATTGATATGAAACCAGCATTATCTTTCCTCCCTGCTGAATTGTTCTAAAAAGCGGACGTCATTGGTGTAGAAATCGCGGATGTCGGCAATCCCGTACTTGAGGATCGCAAACCGGTCAAGGCCGACGCCGAAGGCAAAGCCGCCGTACACGCTCGAATCAACGCCAGCATTTTCCAAAACGTTGGGGTGAACCATGCCGGCGCCTAGAACCTCGATCCAGCCGGTGTACTTGCAAATTGCACACCCCTGACCGTCGCAGTTGAAGCAGGACACGTCCATCTCAACCGACGGCTCGGTAAACGGGAAGTAGCTCGGGCGCAAGCGCGTCTTGCGGTCCTGCCCGAAAACGTGCCTCGTCATCATTTCAAGCGTCCCCTTCAAGTCGCCCATCGTGATGTTCTTGTCGACGACCAAGCCTTCCATCTGCATAAACTGGTGGGAGTGCGTTGCATCGTCATCGTCGCGGCGGTAGACCTTGCCGGGGCCGACCATCTTGAGCGGTCCCTGGGAAAAGTCGAACTTTTCCAGAACGCGAGCCTGGTCACCAGAAGTCTGCGAACGTAGCAGGTGCTCGGGGTCAATGTAAAAGGTCTCCTGCATGTCGCGCGCCGGGTGGTCCTTGGGCAGGTTCATCATTTCAAAGACGTAGTGGTCACTCTCAACTTCGGGCCCCTGGACAACGGTATACCCCATGCCGATGAAGTATTTTTCCAGGTCGTCTAAAATAATATTGATTGGATGCTTGGCCCCCAGGTGCAGCCTGCGCCCCGGCAGCGTCACGTCGATCTTTTCCTTCTCGAGTCGCTCTTCGATCAATTCTTTAACAATTTCATTCTTGGCATCATCCAGCTTGCTGTTGAACAGGTCGCGCAGCTCGTTCACCCGTTGGCCGACTTCACGCCTGTTGCCCGGGTCAACGTCCTTCATCGAGTGCAGAATCTCGGTCAATTTGCCCTTGCGGCCCACCAGCTGGACACGCACATCGTTCAGTTTTTCCTCGTTTTTGGCCTTGTCGATTTCTTCTAGGCCCTTGTCATGCAGCTCTTTCAGCCGGTCAAATAAATCCATCGCTTTTTCCTTTCAAACAAAAAAGCTCCGTCCCCCAATAGGGACGAAGTTTCGCGGTACCACCCTTGTTTGGACTTTCGTTAAGTCCACACTCAAGTCTTCGATAACGGCGAATACCGGAATTGGTTAGATCCTACTCGCAAGGTGAAATTCACAGGTCCGGTTAAACTTTCTTTCCAGCTTAATAAAAAAGTTTCTCTGGGTAGCCGACCGCTGCTACTAGCCTTGCTTTATCGTAATTACCTAATAGGATAATTCTTTTCGGTCAAACTTGCAAGGGGTATTTGCGTTAAACCCACTTGTCCGCCCAATCGTGAATCTGGTCGAACACGGGCTTTAACTCGGCACCCTTCTTTGTCAAGCCGTAAGAAATTATCTTGGTCTCGCTGTCAACAGAACGCTTAACGATGTCTTCGCGCTCCAATTCCTTGAGCCGCTCAACCAAAACCCGGTTGGAGCAAGCCAGAACGCAGCGCGTCAAATCCTTGAAACGCATGTAATTGCCAGCACACAGTGAGCTGATGATTAGGCCGTTCCACTTTTTGCCGATGATTTTAAATGCGTTAATAAAGTGGTCGCATGATTCGTAATCGGTCGCTTGACAGCCACCACAATCCTTAATTTTTGCCTCTTCAGCCATAACACTCGTCCTCCCACAGAAAAGTAATTCTTAAAGTTAATTATAAGAAATTTACTTACTAAAAACAAGTACAAGTGCTCAGGCGAAGTGGTAAATGATGATGCCAGCGGCTACGGCGGCGTTCAGGGACTCGGCCTTGCCCTTGATCGGAATGTACAGGCGCTCGTCGCTGGCCCCAGCAACTGCAGAACTGACTCCGTGGGCCTCGTTGCCGATCACCAGCCCCAGCTGCGGCACGGGCGCAAACTCCTGCAGCTGCCTGGCCGCCTTGTCCAGCATGCTGGAATAAACCGGGATGCCGTTAGCCCGCATTGTGTTGATCACGACCAGCAGGTCCTGCACAATCAAATTGACGTGGAACTGGCTGCCCTGCATCGCACGCTGGGTCTTGGGGTTGTACAGGTCAACGCTGGACGGCGATAGGACGGCACCGTCAAAGCCGGCCGCATCGACGGTCCTAATGATTGTCCCGACGTTGCCCGGATCGGCCAAGTCGTCGAGCAGGACCCACTTGCCGTAGTTAAACGTATAGTTCTTGGGCTGGGCAATTTTCAGCACCCCAAAAATGTTCTGCGTGGTTTTGGTGCTGGACAGGTGGTGGGCAATTGCCGAATTGATCAGGATTGTCCGCGCGCCCGCCGGGTCAACCTGAAAAAGGTCCTCAGCCTGCGTTAAGGCCTGCTCGCTGCCCAAAAGGTAGACAAAGCTGCATCCCGCCTTGAGCGCCTCCCCAATCAAATGGAAGCCCTCAATCATGTACAGCCCCGTTTCCTCACGGTACTTTTTTTGTTTTAGCTTCGCTAAATCCTTAACCAGCTTATTGTTAACCGAACTAATTTGTTCCATCAATCAAACATCTTCTTTCAAACTTTATTGTAGTGTAACATTTAAGGGGTAAGATGGTAGAATCAAGGTAATGCAAGAGAAAGGACTAATTATGGGAATCTTTAACAAGCAAGACAAGTCGCCGGGGCAGCCGGCAGAGACATGGCAATTGACCGTTTCCGGCGTAGTCCAGGGTGTGGGCTTTCGCTGGAGCGTCCTCAACCTGGCTAAGCAGATGGGCCTTTCCGGCAGCGTCCGCAACAACATTGATCAAACCGTAACAATCACTTTACAGTCAAGCCTTGACCGTGTCAACCAATTTTGTCGGGAACTGCCACAAAATGTTTCGCCGTTTGCCCGGATCACCGACATCAAAAAAGAAAAATTGGCAAATGTAAGCAAAGTGCATGGTTTTCATGTATTATATTAGGTATTGAGAAAAGTATTAACATGGAGAGTTTAATGAGAAAACATCGTAAGTATATCGGATTGGCTGTCCTCTGCACGGCAGTCATGTTAATTGTTACCGGCTGCGCACAAAATGGCGGCTCAGCCACCACGCCCCCGTCGGGTGGCTTTTACGGTTGGATTTTCAGTTGGATTGGCCGGCCGTTGCAAAACATCATGCTGGGTCTATCCGACAAGATTGGCGGAGACAACGGTGCTGGCTGGTCAATTATCCTCATGACCTTCGTCGTCCGGATGATCCTTTTGCCACTGATGCTTAACCAGCAGAAGAAGTCGACGACGCAGCAGGAAAAGATGGCCCGCGTTCAGCCCCAGATGAAGCTGATTCAGGATACGATGAAGCGCAAGGACCTGACGCAGGACCAGCAAATGACCCTGGCCGGCTGGCAGCGCCAGCTGTACGCGCAAAACAACCTGTCGCTCACGGGCGGCATCGGCTGCCTTCCGCTGCTTATCCAAATGCCGATCATGATTGGTATCTACCAGGCCGTAATGTATTCCAAGCAGCTGGCCAGTTCAAGCTTCTTCGGGATTTCTATGAGCAGCAGGTCGATTGCGGTGACAATCGTGGCAACAATCTTTGCCTTCATCCAGGGCTACATCTCTTTGATCGGCATTCCGAAGGAACAAAAAAAGCAGATGCAGTCCATGATGCTGATGAACCCGCTGATGACCCTGTTCATTTCACTGTCGGTCTCCGGTTCAATCGCCCTCTACTGGGCCGCCGGCAACTTCTTCATGGTCCTGCAGCAGGTGATCGTTACCTTTATCATCATGCCCAAGGTCAAAAAAGAGGTAGACGCCGAACTCAAGCGCGAACCAATCAAGGAAATCGTTACGCAGGAGAAGATTGACCAGCTGGTTAACCAGACAGGCACGCCCCAGGCTACACAACAGGAGGCCACGATCCACGAGAACCTCCGCAACCGCAACAAGGGCAAGCAGCATAAGCACAGCTAGCTAGTGCTGCTATATTAAAGACATGCTAAAAGCGCCATCATTTAGGCTTGACCTAAGCGGTGACGCTTTTAGTTTGCTTTTTTTGCTTTTTTCCCGCACGGCTACGCAAATTCTGCGCCTGCTTCTTGGTCAGCTTGGGAAAGACGATGATAAACTGGCTGCCCTGGCCCTCAACGGAATCAACGCTGATCTTGCCGTGGTAGCTCGCTACCAGCTTCTGGGCGATCGACAGCCCCAGGCCGTTGCCGCCCTTCTCCCGGGTCCGGGCCTTGTCGACGCGGTAGAAGCGGTTGAAGATCTTGTGCTGCTCCTCGGGGGAGATCCCCTCGCCGAAGTCCTGGACAATGATTTGGACCTCATCGCGTGCCAGCCCGGCAGAAATGTTCAGCTCCTTGCGGTTCGTTGAATACTTGATGCCATTGTCAACCAAAATCACCAGCAGCTGTTCCAGGTGGCCGTGGTAGATTTGGATCTCCGTGTCGGCCGGCAGGTCGTCCATGTCAAGCCGGATTGAAAAGTCCTTGTGCACCAGTGCCATGTCGGCTGCGACCCGCTCCAGGACCTCGGAAACCCTGGTCACGGCGTTGGGGTACTGCACGTTGATTTGTTCCGCCCGGGTCAGGTCCAGCATCTCCTGGATGAGGTGCTGCATCCGTTTGGCTTCCTGCAGAGAGGCCGAAATCGATTCCGCCAATATTTCCGGGTCCTCTTTGCCCCAGCGCTCGAGCATATTTAAGTGGCCCTCAATCACGGCAACCGGCGTGCGCAATTCGTGGGAAACGTCCCCGACAAACTCCTTCTGCTGGTCAATATAGCCCTGCATCCGGTCCAGCATCTGGTTAAATGAAACCGCCAGTTCCTGCAGCTCATCGTGGCGGTGCAGGTCCCGAATTCTTGCGGTACTGTTGGGGTCATCGTTAACCTCGAGGGCGACGCGGGACATTTCCTTGATGGGCTTAACGATGCCGCTCACAATCACAAACGCAACCACCGTGAAAAAGACGATTGCGGCCAGTGAAATCCAGACCATCCACTTGAGCAGGTTTTTCATCAGGTCGTTGTAGTAGGACATCTTGTTGGCCACAACGATGTACCCCGTTACCCTGCCGCTCTCAAGCGCCCTGACCTTCCGGTACGTGACCAGCTGCTGGCGTCTCTCCTGCAGGATCCGCTCCGTCAGGTAGTCGCCACTGATCTTTTTGAACTTGGGAATTTCGCCCCCATTATCGAAAACATCCTCCCCACCGCGGTTGTAGACCACGACGGTCAGGTCAGGATTAGTCAAGGACGAAAGCAGGTCGTCGCTGAAGGCGCTGCTCGGGCGGTCATCCCTATTAATCGGCGAGTTGCCCTTCATCACCTGGCGCGTTGAGGGGCTGAGGGCCGGAACAACGTTGGCAATTTGCAGTTCTGTTGGAATGTGGTTCAGGCTGTCGTTGAGTTTGGCCACCATCCGCCCGGACGCCGCCCTCTGCTGAACCAGCGACTGCTGACCCACAAAATTGTAGATAATTACTGAGAAGACAATAAAAGAGACCGTAATTGTCAATGAAACAACGCTCACCCAGCGTACAATTAATGACGTGTGCTTGGTCTCTTTATTGTTTTTATTCTTACTGCTTTTCATCGTCTTCATCTCTTACCATATACCCAGTGCCGCGAACGGTCTTGATATAGGATTGCTGCCCCGGGATGTCAATCTTGTTGCGCAGGTAGCGCACGTAAACCTCAACAACGTTGGTTTCGATGTTTGAGCTCGGTCCCCAGATTTTGGACAGCAACTGGTCGCGGCTAACCACGTTGTTCTTATTCTTGATCAGCGTCATCAACAGGTTGTATTCCCGCTTGGTCAGATCGACGGCCTTGCCGTCACCGCGGCGGACAATCCTGTTGGCCGTCTCAATGGTCAGGTCCTTGAACTTGACCACTTTCTTCTCGATGCTGTCGTCGGACGCCTCTTTTTCAATCTTGACGCGGCGCAAAACGGCGCGCAGGCGGGCCAGCAGCTCCTCGATTGCAAACGGCTTGACGATGTAATCATCGGCGCCGTGGTCCAAACCGGAAACGCGGTCGATAACAGAGTCCCGTGCGGTCATCATGATAATCGGCGTGCTCTTAACCTGCCGAACGCGCCTTGCGATTTCCAAGCCGTTAAGGTCCGGCAGCATCAAGTCCAGCAGGATTGCGTCAAAATCTTCGTTGAGGGCAAGGTCCAAGCTCTTGCGGCCATTGCTTTCGACAACCGTATCGTACTTTTCGTGCTTCAATTCTAATTCAACAAAGCGCGCCAAATTCTTTTCGTCTTCAACAATTAAAATTCTTGCCATATTTTATCCTTTTCATAATTAAAAATAATAAATTTACTTTAGACTCTCATTATAATTAAAGCATACTTTAAAAGTGCTTTTAAAACAAGATTAAAAGTCAATTCCGCAATAATAACGCGCAGCCTACTTCTTTTGTGAACCGTCATCGCCGCTTGGCGTGTCAAACAGCTCCTTGAGCTTGGCAAAGGCGGGGTTGACCTGGTTCTTTTTGCCTTCTGCAAATTCGCTCTCCGAAACGACGGACCAGCCGGTGCCCCGTGGATATATGCCCTGCTGTTCCTCTTTTTGAGTCAGAACCGTGGTGGGAATATGTAAAAGGATGTTGTCCTCAACCGCCGTCTGCAGGTCGATCAGGTCGTTTGCAGCCTGCACGACGGGAACCGCGCTGTCATCGGTCTCCCTGGTTGGAATCGCTTCGTCGGTATAGTTTTCGCTAAAGTGAAAATCTTCCCTGAGGGTAACCGGCTTCAGGCTGCGGCTTGAGGGCACAACCAGGTCCGCCTCAACGTGAAAGTCGCCCGTAACGTACGGTTCGTTATAAAAGGCCGCTCCCGTCACGTGGATGCCTTTAACCTCATAAATCAGCTTCTGGCTGCGCTGCAAGAACGCCGGCCTAATCTCAGCCATGCAGTCAATGCTCGTTAGGGGCGCGGTGCTATTTTTTACCTGTGCAAAATTAATCGTTAACATTTTAAACCTCCCAGGGACGCCGGCCAAAATTCTGATCATCCTGCACTATCTGCTCAAACAGGCGGTCAACCCGCAGCTGCAGGTGCATCGAACCGGTCCGCGTATTTTTTTGATCAACTTTGGAAACAATGTCGGCGCCCGTACTCTTCCTGATGCGCTTCAGGTACTTGCGGCCCAGATTGCTGTAGCCCAGTAGTAGCATAGCTTCATGGTCGAAGCTGCGCAACATGTCATCCTGCGTGACGTTCAGCAACGTGTACAAACTGAGCCGACGCAAGCGTGAATAGGTGTAGCGCTTGGACTTCACACGGCGCAAAAACTCCGTGAAGCTTTGGGCCAGGTGAATCTCCTGCTTCATCTTGTACTCAAGCCCCTCATTCATCTGGTAAATCCGCCGCAGTTCCGTGACGGACGAGGATTCGATCCGGTACTTCAAGAAGGGAAACAAAATGTTCCAGTTGGGGTAGGCCTTCTGCTTGTAGAGCCGCTGCACCTCATCCTTGGGCATCCACTGCTCCAGTTCGCAGTTCAGCTTGCTGTGCAGGATAATATTGCGGATTGCGCTTGCACTCTGAACCGTGCCGTTATTCTGCAAGAGGTCATCGTGACCGGCCCCGACCCGGTTGACCGGGTACAATTCAAGGGGGCTGCCCAGGTTGTGGTTGGCCACGGCGTAGGCCAAGGCAAGAATTGAGTTGGGTGCGCTCACTTCGTGTCCCACCTCCCGGGCAACCATCTGGTTGTACTGGGTCGAGTAAGTCTGGCTGTAGTCGTTGAAGTCCATGTGGCTCTGCGGAATCTCCGCGATTTTGCTGCCGAGGTATGCAAAGTTCTGCGTTGCATCCTCAACGCCAAAGACAAGGGCGCTCACGCCCAATTTGGCCAGCTGGTCAATACTGCCGAGGGCGAAGAGGTCCGCGGGTTCAACGGACGTGGAAAAAGGCAATTCAAAGACGAGGTCGGCCCCGCTATCAAGCGCGGCCCGGGCACGCGCCCATTTGTCCATTATTGCCATTTCGCCGCGTTGGACGTAATTGCCGGACATCACAACCACGATTGGATCCGTGCCGCCCGTCAGGTAGCGCGCCTTATTCATTAAAAATTCGTGTCCGCTATGAAAGGGATTGTACTCAGCGATGATTCCAACTACACTCATTACGCGTTAATCTTCCTCAACCGCTAATTTTTTACCGCTAGTCCACAATTTTTCGACGTTGTAAAAGTCGCGCGCGTCTTCCGTGAACACGTTGACCACCACGTCGCCCAGGTCGAGCAGCAGCCAGTTGGACTCGCTTGTCCCCTCCACGCGGTAATCATAAAAGTCGGCCTTGTGCGCTTCATCAATGATTGCATTGGCAATTGCGTGCAGCTGCCTGCTTGAGCCCGCGCTGGTGACGACGTAGTAGTCCGCCAGGATGCTAAAGCCCTGCATGTCATAAGCTGCAGTCTCCTCACCGTGGCGGTCGCTAATTGCCTTTAACGTGAATTCTAAGATTTCTTTACTAGTCATTTTTCTCCTTTTGCCTTAATGCTCCACACGTTGTATGAATCAAGCGTGCGGGGATAAATTTTGTCTCTGTTAGTGATTAAAAAGGCGAGCGTATGCGCCAGCTGGTACCCGACGCCCTCGTCCAGGCTTAGACGGGTTACCCGGCGCGCCTCCTCAGCGCCGGGAAAATCCCGGCCGGGCTCGATGTAGTCCGCCATGAAAACGATCTTGTCCAGCGTCGTCATCACCGTGTCGCCGGTAGTGTGCCGGCTGACGGCCGTCAGGATCTCCTCGTCGGTGATTTTGAGGTCACGCCTGATGAAGTAGGTGCCGACGATGCCGTGCCAGATGGAAGGCCCCCACTCAAGCAGGCCCAAGTCAAAGCCCTGGGTCTTAATCGCCGCGCGGTACTCTGCAGCCGGAACCTGCTTGGCGTAGTCGTGCACGAAGCCGGCCAGGGCCGCCTTGTCCTCATCGTAGCCGTTCAGGCGGGCCAGCTCGCGGGCCGTCTGGCTGACCCGCACGCAGTGGCCAAAGCGGTCCTCATCCATATTGCTCTTCTCGCGGGCAATCAATTCGCTGCTGGTGAGCGGCGAGTATGTCTTATTAAAAAACAAATCAGTCATGATACAGCCCCTTTTTCTGAATGTAATTGCGTACGGCGTCCGGCACCAGGTAGCGGATCGAGCCCCCCATTGCGATTGCCTGCCGGATCGAAGTCGAGCTCACGTCGATGGCCGGCACGTCGACCCAAATCATCGGCAGCTGTGCCTTCTGCGGGTAACCGGCGCGCTGCACGCCAACCAGTGTAGCGATCCGGGCCAGCTTGTTGGGCTCCTTCCACTTGCTCAGGGAATTGACCTGGTCGCTACCCATAATCAGGTAATAGTGGTTCTGCGGCTGCGTCTCATGCAGGTAGCGCAGCGTGTCGATGGTATAGGAAACGCCGCCACGGTAGAGCTCAAACAATTTTACCTGAAAGCGCGGGTTATCCTGGGTTGCCAGTTCCAGCATGTTGGCCCGATCCTGGGCCGAAACCGTCGGTGCATCCTTGAGCGGCGGGATATTGGTCGGTATAAACCAGATCTCATCCAGGTGCAGCTTGCTCAAAACCTGCTCGGCCACCACTAAGTGGCCGATGTGAATCGGATTGAACGTTCCGCCCAAAATACCGATCTGCTTGCCCTTTTCGGGCTCTTTTTCAATTTC
The DNA here is from genome assembly GCF_059900875.1 of Lactobacillus sp. XV13L. Classification (NCBI taxonomy): domain Bacteria; kingdom Bacillati; phylum Bacillota; class Bacilli; order Lactobacillales; family Lactobacillaceae; genus Lactobacillus; species Lactobacillus sp. XV13L. Next base: position 380,401 of record NZ_JBWXGD010000001.1, read on the forward strand.
TTCCTTTATTTCCACCGTTGGACTCTGGGCAAAATTCTTCGCTAACGCAATCATAATCTTCCCCCTAAATTAAAGCTCGTCTAATTCCTAAACCAATTTTACCAGGAGTATAAACTTTTACTAAGCAATCCGCCGGCACGGTAATAAAGCCAATGCCGCCGAACAGCAGGTCGCTCTTGCTGCTTGTCCGCATCTTTTGGCCCTGCAAGGGCGGCAGACTGTCCGCACTTGTGGGCGGTGCGAGCAAGTCGCCAACGTGTTTGCTATAGAACTCATCCGCCTTTTCCGTCTTCGTCCTGTGCACGTATAGGCCACGCGCGGCGTAGACCGTAAAGCTGACCGGATCGCCCTGGAGGTAGTCTACCCGGCCCAGACCCGCCAAAAAGAGGGTATTGCCCGGTCTTAGCTGGTAAGTCGCCGGCTTAAGCGGCTTCTGCGGGGAAACCACCGCCAGCTCCGCCGCATCTAAACGGGTAGCGAGCTGGTTGGCCGTCATGATTCCCGGCGTGTCAACCAGGTAGTGGCCGTTTGCCAGCGGAATCTCGATCTTGTCCAGGGTCGTCCCCGGAAAGCGCGACGTCGTAATCAGGTTCTTGACGTCACCCATCCGGTCAATAATTGCGTTGAGCAACGTCGACTTGCCCACATTAGTCGTACCCACGAAGTAAACGTCCTGCTTCTGCGACCCGCTGTCCAGATATGAAATCAGCTGGTCCAAATTTTTCTTGTTCTTAGCGCTGACCAAGAAAATTTTCTTGGGAAAAAGCCCGACGCGGTTTGCTTCCTGCCGCATCCAATCCTTAATCTTGCTCTGACGCGAGTTTTGCGGAAACAGGTCAAATTTGTTGCCGACCAGAATGAAGTCATTATCGCCGATGAAGCGCTTGAGCGCGGACAATAGCGAATTGGTGAAGTCAAACAGGTCAACCACGTTGACCACCAGCGCCCGCTTGGACGCCAGCGAGTTGAGCAAGCGCAAGAAGTCATCGTTGCTCGCGTCGACCGGCATGATTTCATTATAGTGACGCAAGCGGAAGCAGCGCTGGCAGTACACGTCACTGTCGCCGGTCACGTTTTCAGCGGCCACTTTTAGCCGTGCTACTGGCAGGTAGCCGGCCGCAGCCGGATCGTCCGACTGCAAGACGGCGCCACAGCCGATACAAATAATTTCATCATCCATTTTTTAGTGTCTCCTTAAAAGTTACCCTGTGTGAAAGCGCCAATAGGCCAAAAATAATTTTTTCCAAAAAGCGGTTGATGCGCGTGTTCCACTTGTCGGTTTCGACCAGGGGCTTAACCAGTACCGACTCAACGCCGGCCAAGTTGCCCGCCTGAATGTCAGTAATCAGCTGGTCCCCGACCATCATTACCTGCTTCTTGGCGAAGCCCATTTCACGCCGCTTGCGGGTAATTGCAAACGGCAGGGGCTTCTTGGCCTTGGCCACGAAGGCAATCTGGTACGGGCTTAGGACCTTGCCAATACGGTGGGCGTTATTGTTGGAAATGACCACTAATTTGATTCCAGCACGTGCCAGGCGCTGGTTGAGCTGGTCCATTTCCGTGGCCGTCTCAAACTTGTTCCAGGCAAGCAGCGTATTGTCCAAATCAGCAAAAACCGCCCGAATATCCAGCTGGTGCAGCACATCTGTGTCTAAGTGATAGATTGTATCAATTGTATAACGTGGCCTGAATAACATGCAATTTCCCCTTTATTATCATTTCCCTAGTTTAATATATCAAATTAGACGCTTCAAGTGCTAAATTTCACCATAAAAAAACGGCGCCATGAGCGCCATTTAAATTAGTTTAAAGCTTTCTTAGCAGTTGCGGTCAACTGTGCAAAGGTTTCTGCATCGTTATAAGCAATGTCAGCCAGCATCTTGCGGTTGATGTCAACCCCGGCTAATTTTAAGCCGTGCATCAACTTCGAGTATGAAATGTCATTCTGCCTTGCTGCAGCGTTGATCCGGGCAATCCATAACTTTCTGAAGTCGCTCTTGCGACGTCTGCGGTCACGGAAGGCATACCGGTAAGAAACAAACAATTGCGTGCTTGCAGCCTTAAACTGCAGGTGCTTTGACCCGCGGTAGCCTTTGGCAAGCTTCATAACCTTCTTACGACGTTTACGTGTTACTGTTCCACCCTTAACTCTTGGCATTTAAAATTCCTCCTAAATATCGTCTTTAATTTGTGATTAACGCATCTGAGAGAGCATCTGTTTAATGCGCTTCAAGTCGCTGCGTGAAACCAGTGCAGCCTTCCTCAAATGACGACGTTGTTTCTTGGTTTTGCCGTGGAAACGGTGACCAGTAAAAGCGTGGTGACGCTTCAATGAACCAGAAGCAGTTCTTTTAAAACGCTTAGCGGAAGCGCGGTGAGTTTTCATTTTAGGCATTTTCTAATTCCTCCAAATTAACTATTTATTTTTATCACTCTTCGGAGCGAGGATCAAGAACATTGAGCGGCCTTCCATCTTCGGCTTGCTAATTACGGTAGCAATATCCGCAGTGGCCTCGGCCATCTTTTCCAGCACTTCACGCCCTAATTCCTTGTGAGTAATGGCACGACCCCTAAACCTAATCGAGACGCGCACCTTGGCACCCTCTTTGGTCAGAAACTTCTGGGCGTGCTTCAGTTTGGTGTTAAAATCGTTGCCTTCGATCGTAGGGCTCAGGCGAATCTCCTTGACGTTGACCGTCTTGGACTTCTTCCGGGACTCTTTGACCTTTTTTTGCTGCTCAAAGCGGAACTTGCCGTAGTCCATGATGCGGGCAACCGGTGGCTTGGCATTAGGCGAAATCAAAACTAAATCTAAATTTGCGCTGCTTGCTTGGCGCATGGCCTCAGTCTTGGTTACGACTCCGACTTGTTCACCATCTTCATTAATTAAACGAACTTCGCGCGCGCGAATCTGGTCGTTTAAAATCATATTCTTTGGTATAATTCTTCACCTCCATGGTAAGAACGAGGACAAGAAAAGGGCGGGTAAAAGTTACCCGCCCTTAATCAACAGAAAATATCGATTAGCCCAGAGGTCAACTTAACATAGGCGAGAAGCGGGAAGCTTCTTCTTGTTCTCAACTAATGTAATTATACACGCACAAGGCGCTGCGGTCAATTAGTTTAGCGCAGAAAATATCGTTTACACACTTCTGCAAGTTGTTGCCGCTGCCTTTAGAAAGCACTCTTCCTGTATCATTTGCAGTACATTTTATGATAATCAAAGCCCGGAACCTTGCCGAACCACTTTTTAATTAGGCGGTTATACTCGCCGCTACGCTTGATCTTGCCAATCGCGCGGTTGATGGCCCGAAGAAAACGGGTCTGATTGTGGTTAACCGCAATCCCGTAAGGTTCGTGTGTAAAGGTGCCGCCGCGCACCAGCAGGCCGGGGTTCTGAACGGCTAGACCATAAAGCACGCTGTTGTCGCTCGTCAAAGCATCCCCCTGGCCCGATTTTAGGGCCGAAACAGCCTGGCCGTAATCCTGCATCGTCACCACTTTGGCCCGGGGCGCAACCTCTTTAATCAGCGCGACCGAGTTATCGCCAACAATGCCGATAACGGTTTTGTTGGCCAAATCCCGGTAGCTCCTTATCTTGGAACCCCGCGCAACTAAGAGCGACTGCCCCGCCTGAAAGTACGGCTGGGAGAAGGAAACTATTTTTGCGCGTTCAGGCGTGATCGTCATCGTCGCAATAACGGCATCGACGTTGCCGTTTTTGAGCAGCGGAATCCTGGACTGCGCGGTGACCAGGGTTAATTTGGCCTTGCCCCGTGGCCCCAAAATCTTTTTGGTGACCGCCCTGGCCATGTCAACGTCGAAGCCCTTTTCCACGTTGTCTTTGGTGTCAATCAGGCTGAACAGCTTCTTATCGCCTTCAACGGCCCAGGTGATTGTTTTGGTTTCCTGCACGTTCCTCATAACCGACTGGTCGGCAGCACTTTTTTGGCAACCAGCCAGAAGAACGGTCCCAAACAAAGTGGCAACAAGCAAATATCTGTTCTTCATAGTGGTTTCCTCGCTCGCGCAATTGAGCTGCGCTTAATTTTGCATCCAATAATATTTAAAAATGTGCAGCTTTTTGTTGCTGCCGAAGTCGCTTAGCCGTTACGGGCGCGATTTTGCAGAGGGCAAACTAATTCTTGCGCGAATACGACTTAACGTCCTGAGCAATCTCCGTGATGAACTCGCTCAGGCTCTTGGCCACCTCTTCGTCCGTGCCGTAGCGCCGGACGTTGACACTGTTGGCCTTCATCTCATTGTCACCCAAGACCAGCGTGTAAGGGATCTTTTGCGTCTGCGTTTCACGAATCTTATAGCCCAGTTTTTCATTGCGCAAGTCCGCCTTGGCCCTGAAGCCCTGCTTATTGAGCTCGTCGCGCACCTGCTTGGCATAGTCAGAGTGGGCGTCCAGGTTAACCGGAATAACCTCAACCTGAATAGGTGCAAGCCAGGTTGGAAAAGCACCCTTGTAGATTTCAATCAAGTAGGCAATAAACCGCTCCATGGTGCCGACAATTCCGCGGTGAATCATCACCGGACGGTGGTCCTCACCATCCTGACCGACGTAGGTCAAGTCGAATTGTTCTGGAAGCATAAAGTCAAGCTGAATAGTAGACATCGTTTCGTCTGCACCGAGGGCCGTCTTGGTCTGGATATCAAGCTTCGGACCATAGAAGGCGGCTTCGCCTTCAGCCTCAACGTAGTCAAGGCCCATGTCGTCCATGGCCTTCTTCAGCATTGACTGGCTTTGCTTCCACATCTCGTCATTGGCAAAGTATTTTTCCGTGTTCTTCGGGTCACGGTAGGAAAGCCTGAAGTAGTAATCAGTAATATCAAAGTCTTCATAGACGTCCATGATTAGTTTCAGCGTCTTGGCAAATTCACTCTGCACTTGGTCCAAGGTTACGAATGTATGCCCGTCATTTAGGGTCATCTCGCGGACACGTTGAAGACCTGATAGGGCACCCGACTTTTCGTAGCGGTGCATCATGCCCAATTCTGCAATCCGAATAGGCAGCTCACGGTAAGAGCGAATGTGGTGCTTGTATATCTGAATATGGGAAGGGCAGTTCATCGGGCGCAGCTCCAGCATCTCGCCATCACCCATGTCCATTGGCGGAAACATGTCATCACGGTAGTGGGCCCAGTGGCCTGACGTCTTGTAGGCATCAAGGTTCATTAGGACCGGTGTGTTGACGTGCTCGTAGCCCGCAGCAATCTCCTTGTCGATGATGTAACGTTCAACCACCCGGCGAATGGTTGCACCCTTGGGCAGCCAGTAAGGAAGACCGGCACCGACCTTAGGGTCAACGAAGAAGAGGTCGAGGTCGCGGCCGATTGTCCGGTGATCGCGCTCCTTAATCTCGGCCCTCCGCTTCAGGTCGGCGTCCAGGTCAGCTTTCTTGAAGAAGGCCGTTCCGGAAATACGCTGGAGCATCGGGTTGGAAGACTGCCCCTGCCAGTATGCACCGGCAACGGACAGCAGCGTGAACTGCTTGATCTTGCCCGTGTTCGGCAAAAGCGCCTTAAAGCCAAAGTCAACGAAGTCGCCCAGCCTGTAAGCCTGAACCTGGTCGCCCTCTTCTTTTAACAATTCAAGCTTGAACGGATCGTCCCGGAATATTTCTGCCAGTTCAGACTTTGGCATTATGACTGCTTCAATCTTTTCGCCGGCTTTAATTTCTTTTTTAACGGCCTTTTCCAGTTCTGGCAACTCGCCCACGCCAATCTGGTTCTCCTTATCAGTGTCAACGAAGAAGCCATCGTCCCCGGCCTCGTGTTCACCGAAATGCAGCTCTGGATACGTCTTCTTGGCTACCGCTTCAAAGACGAAGGCTGTAGTGGCCCGCAGAACGGCCAGCCCGTCCTCATCCTTGTCGGTAACAATAGCAACGCGTGCATCATGATCAACAACGAAGTCAACCGCATGCAATTCCCCGTCAACGCGACCGGCAAGTGCTGCTTTACCTAGTGATGTTGAAATACCGTGTGCAATATCAGCGATAGTGATTGCCTCGTCAAAGTTGCGCTTGGCGCCATCCGGCAGAATAACTGAAAAGCTCATATTTACTTACCTCCAAATAAAAAAGTCCCAGTGCAATATGCACTGGGACGTTATTAGCGTGGTTCCACCCAAAATTAGGCTAGATGGCTCTAGCCTACCTCGTTACGAATCGATAGTGGAATTCACCCTGGTTTAAGACTTTCTTAGTGGATGAGTGGGGTGCGCCTGCGGTAAGAAACTTCCAGCAATCTTGTTCCTCTCTCTGAAATGCAGCGCATCATGTTCATTCATTGAAGATAATTATACCTAAAGAAAACGTGAATGCAAGTCCTTTTTAACTAATGGCGCCGGTTGGGTCCGGAAACGGTCACCTCCGTGGCCAGCGCGCGCACCCTTTCCATGAGCCGGGCCGCCTTCACGGGGTCAATTGCATTCTTGGTCTCCTTGAAGTGCTCCTCTAAGTCAGCCATCGCCAGGTTGGACGAAAAGAAGGTGGGCAGGACATTATCCATGCGTCCCTGCAGGATCACGGCCAGAACCTCGTCACGTGACCATTGGCTCAGGTTCTCAGCGCCAATATCATCCAGAATCAAGACGTCGCAGCTTGCGATGCGCTGAATCTCGTCCGGCAGTGAATTGTCGCCGAAGTGACTGGACAAACCGGCAATGAAGGTAGGCACGTGTAGGAAAACGACGCGCCTGCCCAGGGCCGCAGCCTGGTTGGCCAAACCCGCCAGCATGTAGGTCTTGCCCACACCAAAATTGCCGTACAAGTACAGGCCCTTCTGGTGAATGTTTTTGGCATAACCCGCCAAAAATTGCTGAATCTGCGCCAACGCATCGATCCGGCCGTTAGAGGTCTCCAGCTTGCTCAAATTAACGTCATGCAGGCTCTTGGGCAGGTTGATCAACTGCACATTTTGCTTAACCATGAGCTCGTGGTCCCGTGCAAGCTTGCTGGCATCGGGCACATACTGCAGGTCGATTGCATTGCCGTTCAGAATCAGCTGGGGCCGGTATCCCGCGGTCACCGGGTCCTGTCTGTGCTGCTGCGAATAAAACTCGTAGAGGCTCGACATACTTTTGTCAATCATTTCCGGGGTAATCTTGTCCCTGTGCTCATCAATAAACTGGCGCACCTTGGGCGCAGCCAGAACCTGCTGGCGGAGCGCATCCTGGTTGCCACTAGCGGCTGCACCCGCAGCATTTTTTTTCATATAATCACCAATCGATTGCATAATATCCACCTAATTCAAGCCGGTCTGATCCTCAAGTTTCTTGAAAAACTTCTTCAAGTCATCCGCTGAAACATCCGTCCTGTCCTTTGCCTTGTGTTTATTCCAGTCGGTACCCTTTTCAACCCGCTTTTTATTCGGGTAACGCTGGTACTGTCCCTTATTCTGCTCCCTTTTCATCATGTACTCAATGGCCTGCGCACCGCTTTTGACCCCGTGCTGCAGCCAGTCGTGCAGGATCTTGTTGGCCAACCTGTACGACACATTGGGGCCACTCTTGAGGCAGGCGTAAGTCAAGATGTTGAGCAGCTCCGCCGGGATGCCCTTTTGGTTATAGAGGTCATCGAGCACCCGGTATTCGCTGGCGTCAACGTAGTCATGTCGCTCGGTCTTCAGCTTATACAAAAACTGACTGGGCGACTCGTTCTGTGCCAGGTGCAAGACCTTCTGGTCCCGCGGGCTAAAGGTGCTATTTTGTTTTGCATCGGAACCGCCCTGCGTGTCTTGCATAATCTGCCTGCGCGTGCTGTCTGCATGGATAGTGTTGGCGATGGTCTCTTTGATCAGAGACATGTTCAGCTGGTAGTCGCCGTGCAAACACGGCAGCGCCTCGTCGACAAAGTCCTGCTCGGTCAGGCCATAGGTCCGCATTACGGCCCGGATTGCGGCCCGGTTCTGGTCAACCTCGCTGCCGGCAATCTGGTATATTTCAAACTGCTGCTTCATGAAGTCCCAGTCGATGCTGTCATCGGCATTAACGCTGGCTTTGCGGGGACTAGACGGCTGATTTTCCCGTGCGGCCTGCTTGACGTCCGGCGATGGGTCGATTGCTTCTTCCTGGGGCAGACGGAACACCTCCATGAAGGAGGCAGAAACATTTTCAGCCTCGTTCAAGCCGTTAACCTGGTGCTCATTCTTCTTGCCTTCACGGGCAAAGTCGCGGCTCAATTTTTGAAAGGCACTGGCGCCGACCTTTTCCTTCAGCAGGCTGGCCAAAAGAGCGGTCGCAAAGAACTCGCTGCTGCTGGGAACGACGGTCAGGCGAAAGGCAAGCACCTTCCCCATGACCTTGTTGTCAAGGACGCGAGTTTCAACCAGCCCCACGGCCTCAAGCCTGCGCAGCGCTCCAAACAGCTTCTTGATATCGCAATCCAGCTGTTCCTGCAGGGCATAAACTCCCCTGGCCTCCGACAGCATCGCGTCGTGGTCGTAGTCCTCGTTCAGAGTAAGATAGAGGGCAAGCGCCAGTGCACCAACGAGGGGCTGGTACAGCCTAACCAGCGTACGCACGTCGCGGGCGGAAAGGTCTACGCGATTGGTAATAAAAAAGGGCTGCTTGGGATTGGGTTGCTTGACCATGTCTAACTTTCCTTCTCCCGTTTGGCAATCATGTCTTCCATCGTCTTCATGAAACTCGACATATCCTTGAATTCACGGTAGATCGAGGCGAAGCGGATGTAGGCAACGTCGTCAATTTCGGCCAGCTCATCCATCACGACCTGCCCGATTTTCTTGGAAGAAATTTCGCTGACGCCCTGCTTTCTGATTTTGTTTTCAACGTGGTCGACCAGCTGTTCAAACTGGACGCTGGTAATCGGGCGCTTCTGCCCCGCTGCCATCACGCCGTGGAGGATTTTTTTGCGGTTGAAGGGCTCGCGCGTCCCGTCATTCTTGATCACGAGCAACGGCGTGGTTTCCACCCGTTCAAAAGTGGTGAAGCGGTAACCGCAATTTTCACATTCCCGGCGTCGTCTGATCGCACGGTTTTCGTCACTCGGACGCGAATCGATTACCCGCGAAGCATTCTCACGGCAATTAGGACATTCCATGTTGGTCCTCCTCTTTAATCTGCACTAGCAGCTTTCTTAGTTCGGCCTCTAAATCTTCTATCGTACCCGTATTGAAGACAACATAATCGGCCAGCTTTTCCTTTTTGACCAGTGGCATCTGACTGTGAATCCGTGCAAGCGCCGCATCCTGAGTCAGGTGGTCGCGCTGCATCAGCCGCTTGACCTGCACGTCTGCGGGCAACGCAATGAGCAGGGTCCGGTCACAGTAACTTTGGCCGCCCGTTTCAAACAACAGGGGCGCATCAACAATGACCAGCTCTTCGCCAGCCTGCTTGTTTTGCGTAATTTTAGCCTGAATTTCCTGAAAAATCAACGGGTGCGTGATGCTATCCAAGATTTTCAGCTGGTTCTGGTTGCCAAAAACCAGCCGCCCCAGCTTAGCGCGGTCGATTGTGCGATCGGGCCGGATGATTGCGGGTCCAAACTGCTTAACAACCGCCCGGTACCCGGCACGGTCAACATCCAGGATGGCGCGTGCAATCAGGTCGCTGTCGATTATGGGGATGTTGTTTTGCTGAAAAAAGCGATCGGCCGTGCTCTTGCCGCTGGCAATGCCGCCCGTCACTCCTAAAACAAGCGTCATTTGTACAGCACCTGGCAGTGCGGGCAGAACGTGGTGCCACGGCCCGTGACCTTAATCTTTTCGAGTGGCGTGCCACACCGAACGCACGGTTCGCCCTTGTGACCATATACCTGCAGCATCTTCTGAAAGGCACCTGTTTCGCCGTTGGCGTCAAGGTAGGTGTGAACGGTGGTACCGTGCTTCTCAATTGCCCGCGTGATCAGGGCGTTAATGTTGTCGTGCAATTTATTAATCTTGTACCTGCTGATTTTATTGGCTTGGCTCAGCGGGTGAATCTTGGTTTCCCATAAGACCTCATCGACGTAAATGTTGCCCAGACCAGCAACGACAGATTGGTCAAGCAGGGCATTTTTGATGCTCTTTTTTTTACGGCCGAGGCCGGCAGCCAATGAGGCCGCCGTAAACGCGGGTGAGTTGGGTTCAGCGCCCAGCTTGCTGATCCCCGTCACGGTCTTTTCCGTGCCCGTGACAACCAATTGCATGCGCCCAAACTTGCGGACGTCATTGTAGCGCAGTGCGGTCCCATCGCTAAAAGCAAACTGCACGTGGTCGTGCTTTCCCTTGGGCTCATCCGCTGCAACTAAGCGGTACTTGCCCTCCATGCGCAAGTGCGACACGATGGTCAGCTGCTTAGTGAGACGAATCAGGAGGTACTTGGCATAACGCTCAATCGCGATGATCTTTTGTCCCGCCACCCGCTTGGCAAACTCAGCCGGATCACTGGCAATAATTTTAGGGTACCATAAGGTAACCGCTTTGATTGTTTTCCCCCTAACTAGGGGCTCAAGCGTCCGGCGCACTGTTTCAACTTCCGGCATTTCTGGCATTAACTACTACTCCTTACTTCGCATCAAACCAATTATGACCGTACCCCGAATCAGCAACGAGCGGCACATCTAGCCGGACAGCCGCTTGCATGACCTGGGGCACAATCTTCTTGATTGTTTCAAGCTCATCCTTGGGAACGTCAAAAATCAATTCGTCATGCACCTGCACCACCATCTTGGTCTTAAGGTGCAACTCATCTAATTTCTGCTGCATATTGATCATCGCAATTTTGATAATATCAGCCGCCGAACCTTGAATAGGCGAATTAATTGCCGTCCGCTCCGCAAATGAACGAACGTTATAGTTCTTGGCGTGGATATCTGGCAGGTAGCGGCGCCGGTGCATGATTGTTTCTGCATAACCCTTTTCGCGCGCCACTTGCACCGCCTTCGTCATGTACTCCTGGATTTGCGGATACTGGTCAAAGTAGTTGTCAATGAACTCCTGCGCCTGCTTGCGGCTGATATTCAAGTTTTTGGACAGGCCGTAGTCGGAAATACCATAGACAATCCCGAAGTTGACCGCCTTGGCGCGGCGGCGCATCAGCGGCGTGACGTCTTCTGGCGACTTGAGGTGAAAGATCTTCATCGCAGTGTGTGCGTGAATATCGTAGCCCGTCTTAAAGGCCTCCTGCATCTGTTCATCCCCCGAAACCTGGGCGAGCACCCGCAATTCGATCTGGGAGTAATCGCAGGAAAAGATGTAGCCGTCGGGTTCACTAGGAACAAAGGCCTTCCTGATCTGCTTGCCCTCCTCGGTCCTGGTTGGAATATTCTGCAGATTCGGATCAACCGAGGACAGGCGGCCCGTTGCGGTCAAAGTTTGCAGGTAACGCGTGTGGACCCGCCCATCCGGCTGAATGACGTCAAGCAGGCCGTTGACGTAGGTCGACTGTATCTTGGCAATTTGCCGGTAGGACAGAATTTGGGCAATGATCGGACTCTCGTCCTGCAACTGGTTTAATACGTCGACTGACGTTGAATAACCCGTCTTGGTTTTCTTAATCGGCGTCAGGCCCATTTTTTCAAACAAGATGTGCCCCAGCTGCTTGGGCGAATTCAGGTTGAATTCCTTGCCCGCTTCCGCAAAAATCTTTTTTTCCAGGTCTTTCAGCTCCACCGCAAATTCGTTTTGCAGCTGACTTAAAGTAGCGGCCTGCACCTTAATCCCATTTATTTCCATAATTGCCAAAACGCGTGCAACCGGAATCTCAATGCTAGCGTACAAGTCATCCTGCTCGTGCTCCTTAAGCTTGTCCAGCAGCGTGTTTTTGAGCGCCCCTATTGCCTCTACCTTGCCCGCAAGGTGGCGGAACAGAATCTGGTCATCAGTTGGAACGCTGACGCTCTTGCCCTTGCCGTAAACTTCGACGTCATTTTTGACCGCGTAATTGCCGTACATGCGGCAAATTTCACCCATGTCATCGGAATTGTTTTCATTATTGATGAGGTAGGAGGCGAGGAGCATGTCATAATCGATGCCATGGACATTGACCCCAAGGCGGTGAAGACCAACCATTGTCCTTTTGAGGTCAAAAACGCTTTTCTTAACCCGTTCATCTTCAAGCAGCTGCTTTAAATTGCCTTCCTGAAGCAGGGAGACATCGCGGCTAACATAGATTTGATCGCCAGCCTTTACGGCAAAGCCCACAAAGTCCGCCAGGTGGTAATTGGCGCCGAGCATGCCGAGGTAGAAGCTGATGCTTGAGTCTTCTTCAGGCTTGATGGCTCCGACATTTTCCTTAGTGGCCTCGACAAATTCGACTTCTACCTCTTTTGTCTTTGCCGACTTTTTATTTGCCGCGTCTGCATTAGGATCCAGCTCACCCAAAAATTTGCGGAAATTCATCTTCTCATAGAAGCGGCGCAATTTTTGGTAGTCTTCAGGACGCTTCTTGACGTCATCAATCCCGATAGTGACCGGCGTCTCTCGGTCGATGGTCGCAAGCTTCTTGGCCAAAAAGGCCTTATCCCTATCCTTAAGCAGGTTTTCCTTGAGCTTGGACTTCTTCAACTCGTCCACGTGCTCGTAGAGGTTTTCAACCGAGCCGTATTCCTGAATCAGTTGTGCCGCGGTCTTGGGTCCAACCTTGGTCACGCCCGGATAATTGTCGGAGTTGTCGCCCATCAGCGCCTTCATGTCGATGAATTCGGTCGGCGTTACGCCGTAAAGCTCCTTCATGTGTGCGGGCGTATAGTTTTCCAGGTTCATTACCCCTGACTTGGTGACCATGACCGTGGTCTTGTCTGAAGCCAGCTGGGTCAGGTCCTTGTCGCCGGTCACGACGGTAACGGTGAAGCCCCGCTCCTCGCCCAGGCGCGCAAACGTTCCGATGATGTCATCGGCCTCGTAGTTGTCCAGTTCATAGGTCGAAATTCCCAGGTCGTGCAGCAATTCCTGGATGTAGGGCAGCTGCTCGGACAATTCGGGCGGCGTCTTCTGCCGGCCACCCTTATAGTCACCGTACATTTTGTTTCTGAACGTGGTCTTGCCGGCATCAAAGGCAACCAGGACGTGGTCGGGTTTAGCGTCGTTCAATAAAACGTCAAGCATGTTTTTAAAAGTGTAAATGGCGTTAGTATGCAGACCCTCAGGGTTCTTAAAGTTTTCGAGTTGGCGGTACAGTGCGTAAAAGGCACGGAAGGCAACGGAATTGCCGTCGATTAAAAGTAATTTTTGATCAGCCATTAAATCTCCTCACAAATAAAACTAGTTTATTATTCAGTTACCATTTTACCAGTTTTTGCGGGCATGTGCAGAATGCGGTCTGCCCCCGCAGGCCGGCAAACAAAAAGGCCGCCGCCGCACAGTGCGGTGGCACGCCTTACAACAATTTGGCCTAAAGCAGCTTTTCCAGGGCATCCTCATACTTCGGTATGTCACCGGCACCCATGAACACGATCACGCTGTTTTTGTTAGCGGCCAGATCGGCAATGTTGTCCAGGTCGATCACTTCCGCGCCCGGAATCTGGTCCACCAGGTCACGGCTAGTGATGTCGCCGGTTTTTTCCCGTGCTGACGCGTAGATTGGCGTCACGTAGGCCTTGTCGACCCCGCGCAGAATCGCAACGAAGTCCGCAGCGTATTTCCTCGTCCGGGAAAAGGTGTGCGGCTGAAAAACAACGACCAGCCGCTTACCCGGAAACTTCTGCCGCGTTGCCTGAATGGTTGCCCGCATCTCGGTTGGGTGGTGCGCGTAGTCATCAATAATATTGATGTCGCCAAAGTCCTTTTCGGAAAAACGCCGCTTGGCACCCCGGTAGGAGAGCAGGCCGCGCCTAATATCCGCGAGCGGAACTTGTTCAGTGTAAGCAACCGCAATCACGGCCGCTGCGTTGAGGACGTTGTGGTCGCCGAACAGGTGAATGGTGAACGCGCCCAGATCGTCGCCGCGGGCCACAACGCTGAAGGTTGAACCCGTGGTCGTCTTCTTGACGTCGACCACCTGAAAATCGTCCCCGGCTTCAAAGCCGTAGGTATACTTAGGAATCTTGGTCTGCAAATTGCGCAGGCGCTCGTTTCCGCCCCACACGAACAAACCCTTCTTGGTCTGGTCCGCCGCAGCCTGAAAGGCGGACGTATAGTCGTCCTGGTCCTTGAAGTAATCCGGGTGGTCAAAGTCAATATTGGTCATAATCTGGTAGTCAGGGTGGTAGGCTAAAAAGTGGCGGCGATATTCGTCAGCTTCGTATACAAAGAAGCGGGAGCCCTCAACTCCCCTGCCTTCCCCATCTCCAATCAGATATGACGTAGGTGCAGCTGCACTCATTACACACGCCAAGAGTCCTGTTGTCGATGTCTTGCCATGTGTACCTGAGACACCAATGCTCGTATGCATTGCTACGACCTCTTCAACAGTATCAGGGTAGCTCTGCCAGGAAATTTTCTTCTCCTGGCAGGCCTTGACTTCAGCATTATCTTCTTTGAAGGCGTTGCCCTTAACTACTACTTGGCCTGAGCTCTTAATATTAGCTGCGGCAAAGGGTAAAATCCTGATACCTGCTTTTTCTAATGGCACCTGGGTAAAGGTGAACTTTTCAATGTCACTTCCGCCAACCTGGTAGCCCAGATCATGAAGCAGCATGGCTAAAGCGGCCATCCCCGTGCCCTTTATTCCAATAAACCAAATTTGCTTGTTTTTATCTAACATTTCATTAGCTCCAAAATAATCTTCACATTGCCTATTATTTTACCATTATTCAGCGCAAAAAAGCAGTGGACTTGCAAGCAGGTAGCTTATTTAGGACAAAGAAAAAGAACTGCAAGCAGTCCCTTATTTCTTCTTACAAGCCAATCTTGCCGGCAGCTAAAAGATTATCGCATTCAGCAGGATCAAATGCTGCACCAACCGTAAAATTGTCTGGCACAACCAGTATGCCACGCGCTTGCGGTGCATGCTTTAAATTTAGTTCGCGAGCTGAACAAATCATGCCATATGAGTCTACATGACGCAAACTGCCTGGCCAAATTTGCTGGCCGTTTGGCATCAGCGTTCCTGGAAGAGCAACCACGACCTTTTGCCCCTGGGCAATGTTGGGTGCACCACAGACAATTTGATGTTCCTCGCCTGCACCTACGTCCACCGTAGTGACATGCAGGTGGTCAGAGTCGGGATGTTTTTCACAGGTTTTTACATAGCCATATACCAGTGTCGGCTTGCCATATTCAAGTTGGTCATCAAAACCAGTTGCTTTCAGCTGCTTGTTCAGAGCAGCCAGGTCACTGTCAGACAGCTTAACTTGGCCATCAGGCAACTTGTTGTAGTCAATGACCTGGTCAACATTAAAAAAGTTATAGCCAGTAACATTGCCTTCTTCATCAGTAATTCGGGTGATGTCGCCTTTTTTCTCATAACTGGTCTTGCCGTGGTCTTGGCCCAAAATCACGATTAGGGTACCGGGATAACTGCGCTTGTTAATACTAGTAATCATCTATCAAATCCTCTTTCACTTAGTCAAGTGACCGCAAAAAGTCTTCAACTTGGTCCTTGGTTTTGCGGTCCTTATTAACTAGTCTACCAATTTCTTGGCCATCCTGGTAGACGATAAATGAAGGAATCCCCATAACATTTAACTCCTTGGCCATATCTGTTGCGCCATCAAGGTCAATTTGAAAGAACTTGCTGTCCTTAAAGTCTTGCTCAATTTGTGGCATAAACTGGGCTAAAAAGCGGCAATCTGGGCACCAGTCTGCAGAAAATTCCAGCACAACCCTACCCTCTTTGATGATTTCGCTCAATTTTGCTTGGTCTAATTTTTTGATTTGTTCCATTTTAAAAACCTCTCAATGTTTTTGCTTGTTCTGTTAATCATTTTACCCCAAAATCAGCATGAAGGGCATAAATCGGATTGCCCTTAGCAGCAAACTTTTGCTCATACTCTGTTTCAACGTTAGCCGCAATGATCTCTTCTGATTCATGGTGCAGGTCAACTGACATAAAGTCAAAGTGCATTCCATAGTTGTTCATGCTTTGCACAGAATAGGCAAATAAGCCAGCATTGTCAGTTTTAAACTCGATGTGGCCAGTTTCAGTCAGAATCTCCTGATACTTGGTCAAAAACGACTTATATGTCAGACGTCGTTTTTCATGCCGGGCCTTGGGCCAAGGGTCACTAAAGTTCAAATAGAGTGTCCGCACACTCTGCTCATTAAAAAAGCAGTCGATATTGGCCGCGTCCGCACAAAGAATCTGTAGGTTGTCCAAGTGCTGCTCTAGTTTGCTGCGTAGAATCATTCCGGCTGCGGTAATCTGCAGCTCAACGGCAATAAAGTTTTTTTCAGGGTGTTGAGCGGCCAGGCTGGTAATAAACTTTCCCTTGCCTGAACCAACCTCTACTTCAAGCGGTTTGGCAAAATCAGCAAAACGGTCTGCCCAATCAATTTTTTCAGCAGGATCGGGGCGGTCAAGGACGCTTTCTGGATGTTCTTCAACCAGTTTTACTGCCCAAGGCTTGTTTCGTAATCTCATTTTTGTGTTTTCTCTTTCTTAATCTTGGCTGGCAAATATAAACCAGCAATGGCCCAACTCCAAATTGCCAAGCAGCCAATTGCCTGCCACAAGTGCAAGTTTACCGGTAAGATAAATAGCCAAAACAGGCTGATAATCAACCACTGCAAAAGCAAGGCTAAAGTCAGTACATGCATTAAGTCAAGTCCGCGGCCTGTCTGGTCAATAGGATAGATGCGGTACATAACATTATCGTCAAACTCGCTAGCCAGCGGCAGCAACTGATAAACTGTCAAAAAAATTACCAAAGCAGATAAGCCAAGTGCCCACAAAGAGTTTTGTACTAGCCAAGATATCAAAACCGCAAAGGCAGTCATTCTAACCAGCAAGTTCAGGTATTCCGGATTACGCAACAGTGAGCGCCGGTACAAGAAACGGTTAGGGTTGTCGCCAATTAGAGCATGGGGCGATTTAGGCAGTAGGAAGTCCAGATATTTGCGCCGCTTGACTGTGACTTGCCTTTCCTTGACGTCGGTAAACATGGAAAAGGCCGAATAGACTCTGTTCTTGCGTTCTTCTTCCTGGTCGACTGCATACTGCCAGTCAACCAAGGGGACGTTTTTGGGTTTTGCAATTGTTGCCAACACGGCTATGAGCGCATAGGTGATGATTGGCGCTGTGAGCCCAGTTGTCAATCCTATAACCATGAACAAGGTCACCCACATGCTTGAAAACTTGCGGTTGGCATAGAGGTTGTATTCCTCGACTTTCAACTGCAAAATTTTCGCTAATAAAACTGCAAAGACTGCAAGGGCATAGTTTAAGGTTGAAATTTGCGCCTTGATAATTGCAAAGGGAAACAAGATTCCGGCCAAAAGCAACAAGACTAGCATGGGAACAATTAAACTATAAACAAACAGCGGCTTCAAATAATCTTGCAGGGCCTCGTCTTGGGCAAGCAAGAACTGTAAATCCGCAGGTTTAAAGAGCG
This sequence comes from Lactobacillus sp. XV13L, assembly GCF_059900875.1. Lineage (NCBI taxonomy): Bacteria > Bacillati > Bacillota > Bacilli > Lactobacillales > Lactobacillaceae > Lactobacillus > Lactobacillus sp. XV13L. Next base: position 397,845 of record NZ_JBWXGD010000001.1, read on the forward strand.
TCACCAATTTTCCTACTAACAGGGGCAGACAAAGCACAAGCCCAACTATGGGGCGGTAAAACCATAATCCAACCGGCATAGTTTTCATGCTTTGAGCATACCAAAACATTAAAGCTCCAAACAAAAAAATCAAAGCCAAAATAAAGAAGTCATTGAAGACCAGCATTAAGTACTTGAGTGACTGCTGCACATTATCTTGCAGCCGTTTACGGGCCAACTCACGCATGGCGTGACTCCTCATTTAAAATGCGGTAAATCTTGTCAAAGGAATCAGTCTGCTTCAAGCCATAGTGCTTGCGGATCTCCGTCAAACTACCAATAACTTCAATTGTCCCATTGTTTAAAACCGCATACTTGGAAATTGCTTGTTCTGCATCAGCCAATATGTGGGTGGACATCAATACCATTTTGCCATCTGCTTGGGCCTGCTTAATCAAGTCAATCAAATTGGCAACAGCAAGCGGATCAAGGCCTGTAAAGGGCTCATCAATCACTAACAGGCTAGTATCAGCTAGGAAGGCAGCAACAATCATTACCTTCTGCTTCATGCCCTTGGAAAAGTGAATTGGCAGCCAGTCTAACTTGTCATCCAGCCTGAACATTTGCAAGAGTTCATGGGCCCGCGTCCATGCATTTTTTTCATCCAAGTGGTAGCTGAGGATGGTCAAGTCCAAGTGCTCTTTAAGTGTTAATTCCGAATATAACACAGGAACTTCAGGTATATAAGCCAATTGGCGCTTAAAATCACTTGGCTGGCGGGTCATTTCTACGTCATTCAGAATAATGCGGCCTTTTTGTGGACGGAGTAAGCCTAAGATATGCTTGATAGTGGTTGACTTGCCAGCACCGTTTAGCCCAATAATGCCAAGCGCTTGGCCGGGTCTGATTTCTAAATTAATGTCTTTGATAACTGGCACTCCAGTGTATCCGCCAGTTAAGTGCTCTATTTTCAGAACCATAATCCTCGTCTTTCTTTTAATGAATTTACTCATTTTATATGATAGCATGAACTTATACAAAACTGAATTTGAAGACAAAAGAATTACAAGAGGTTTAAATATGAATGGATTAGATGAAGATTGCTTGTTCTGTAAAATCATTCGCGGCGACGTGCCCAGCTACACGGTCTTTGAAAACGACGACGTCAAGGCCTTTCTCGACTTGTCCCAGGTAAATCCTGGGCACACGCTGATGGTGCCCAAAAAGCACATCGTCAACCTGTTTGACTACACGGCAGCAGACGCCCAGAGGTACCTGCAATACATCCCGGCCATCGCCAACGCAATCAGGCAGTCTGACAAGCGGATTAGCGGGATGAACATCAGCACCAATAACGGCGCCAGTGCCAACCAGGTGGTCATGCACTCCCACATCCACTTCGTTCCCCGTTTTGCGGGCGATGGTCTGAAAATTGCCACCCGCAACAACGCGGACAAATACACCGAAGCGGATTACCAAAAGATTGCCGCTGAAATCAAAGTCAATTTTTAGAATTAGATGAGGTGATACTATGAAGCATTTTAGTTTAGGCCTGGCAAGTGGGGCAGCAGCGGGCGTGGTTGTTTCGCTGCTCAGGGACAAAAACGGCAACCGCCTGGGCAAGCAGCTCCGCGAAGGGGTGCAGGCAACGCGCAAAGACGCAGACAACCTGTCAAACGCGCTCCACAGCCTCAAGGATGCGGGCCAGGAGTTGAGCGATGCGCTTCCCCAAGCCGAAAAGTCGCTTACCGAGCTGCAAAAGGAAATCGAGTACTACGAGATGAGCGTCTCGCGTCTGATTGACCACTTACAGGAGCAAGCCACCGTTCTGGGCCATAAGACCACGCACAAGGGCGATGACAGCCCCAAAAAGGCCGGCTATTCTAAAAATTAATTAAAGAAACTGCGATTTTGGGGCAAAAAGGCTAAAATTAAAAACGGAGCCCGTCAGTTTATGTTATATTAGTTGTCAGTGATTTAATTTACTAAGGATGTGGAGAATTCGTTTTATGAAAAAATATTTTAAAAAGGCAGCTGCAGTTATCGCTGTAGCTGGTATTGCACTGTCAACTGCTGCTTGTTCTAATGGTGGCAAAACCGTTGCTTCATACAAGGGCGGCAAGATTACGGTGCAAGATTACTACAATGAGATGAAGAAATCGCAGGCTGGTCAAACCACCCTTGCCAACATGATCATCAACCGTGTTTTGGAAGAACAATACGGCAGCAAAGTTTCCAAGAATACGGTCAACAAGCAGTTTAACAACTACAAGAAGCAATACGGCGGACAATTTAGCGCTGTCCTGCAGCAGAACAACATGACCGCATCCAGCTTCAAGCAGAACCTGCGGACTAACCTGCTGACGGAACAAGCCCTGAAAGACGTCAAGAAGATTTCCAAGAGTCAAGAAGACAAGGCCTGGAAGTCATACCAGCCCAAGGTAACCGTCCAGCACATTTTGGTTTCCAAAAAGTCTGAGGCCGAAAACATTATCCAAGAATTAAAGAACGGCCAGAGTTTCAAGGCCCTCGTCAAAAAGTACTCGCTTGATCCGGGCACCAAGAAGAACGAGGGCAAGCTGCCGGCATTTGACTCAACCGATAGCAGTTTGGATCCTGCATTCAAGAAGGCCGCATTCAAGCTCAAGACCGGTCAAACGACGAGCAGCCCGGTTAAATCCCAGTCTGGCTACCACGTAATCAGAATGATCAAGCATCCGGGCAAGGGCACGTTTGCTTCACACAAGAAGGAAATTGACGACCAGATTTACCGGTCGATGTCACAGGACCAGGAAACAATGCGCAGCGTCATTTCAGCCGTTCTGAAGAAGGCCGATCCGTCGATTAAGGACAACGACCTAAAGAATGTTCTGTCATCATACGTTACGACCAACTCAAGTCCGAAAAAATAATTGCCGCATCACGCATGAAATGGCATAAAAAAGAAGCTCACCATGAGCTTCTTTTTTTATTCTAATTTATGGGCCTGGGCAAGGGCATCATCCACCTTGGGCCGGTAAAACCGGCGACCACCCTGACTCATAATGTTGTCCGTATAGCTGCCGGGCCGCGTGTGCTGCAGCGCATTGGTAATGGCGTACAGCGACGCGTCCAGATCATCGATGCGGTGCAGGAGTTCGGCCTCAAGCAGCGCGGGCAATTTGGGCGAGCCGTACTCAAACTTGCCGTGGTGCGACAGGACCATGTGCCGCAGCAGCAGCAGATCTTCCGACTCCAGGTCAAGCTTAAGGTCACGCGCGGCCAGCATGATTTGTTCATCAATCAGGACGAGGTGACCGACAAGGTTGCCTTCGTTCGTGTATTGGGTCGCCGCCGGGCCGGTTAATTCCAGAACCTTGCCCATGTCATGCAGGATGCAGCCCGCATACAAGAGCGAGCGGTCAACCTGCTCGTAGTTGTTCGCCAGGGCCTTGGCGTCCCGCAGCATTGATACCGTGTGGTAGGCGAGCCCGCCGCGAACCGCATGGTGGTTGCTCTTGCCCGCCGGGTAATCAAAGAAGCGCTGCCCCCATTTTTTCAATAAATAGCGCACGATCCTGTTCCAATTCGGATTCAAAATTTCGAAAACAAACTGGTTGATTTCTTCTTTCATGCTTGAAATTTTTTCGGGCGCCGACTTAATAAACTTGTTGAGGTCATAGCCCTCTTCGGGCCCGACCACTCGCAGACCGTAGATTTTTATTTGCGGCTGCCCCTGGTATTCCTCGCGCTCGCCATCCACTTCCACAATGGTGCCGGTACTGTAAGTGGTCGCATCCAGGTTGTCGGCATCCCAATAGTTGCCGCGAATTTCGCCAGACGAGTCGCTAAAGGTCAGTGCCAAGAAGAGTTTGCCCTTCTTAGTGTGCCGCAACTGGGAGTTCTTGATCAGAACGACCGCTTCCAGTTCCTCGCCGTCATTATAATCCAGCAAACGTTTATACATTTTGGGTTCCTTTCGTAAAAGTCAGCGGCCTCAGGCCCAGCCTATCGACTAGGCCAGCTTGTGCCGTAAAAATCAGTACCTGGTTGTTTTGGGCAACTTGCGTCAGCAGCAGCTTGATTTGCTCAATTCGCTTGTCATCAAAGTTGACAAACGAATCGTCGATCAGAATTGGCAGGTTGATCTGATCCTTGACCTGCTGGACGAAGGCCAGCTTCAGGGCAAAATACAGCTGTTCCGACGTGCCCCGCGATAGGTACTGCACCTTGATTTTTTTGCCATCAAAACGCGTGACCGTCAATTTTTTATCAATTTCAATATCATTATAACGATTATTGGTCAGAAGCTGCAAATATTCCCTGGCCGCAACCAGCATCTTGGGGAAGCGTTCGTTAGAGGCCAGGTCGAGCGCACGCCCAATCCATTGTGCGGCCAGCAGGTCAGCCAGATATTCAGCCGACAAGTTCTTAAACCTGGTTGCAGTGTTGGCGAGGGTCTGCTTGGCGTTAAAGACAGCGGTCGAGTTAGCCAGGTTAGCCATCTTCACCTTGACCTCAGCCGTTTTGGACTGCAGATGACGCACCGTTTCTTGTTGCGCCGCAATTTGGGGGGCTAATTCGGCCAAGGAGCTCTTAGCCTGGTCTTGACTTTGTGCCAGGCGCGTTAGCTCCGGCAGATCTTTTTCAAGGCTCGTGCGCAAAAACGCAATCTTCGTCTTTAACTCGTCCTGCCTGTGCTTCTTAGCCTGCAGGTCCTTATACCCGGCCATATCCTTGACCTGTGCCCGGGCCAAGGCCGCCTGCAGCTGCAAATTGGCCTCCGTTGTTTTCGCGGCATTCTGCTTAAGACTCATCTGCAGGCTGGCTTTTTCCGCAAGCCGGCTGCGCGTGCGGGCAAATTGCTCTTCAAGCTGGTCAAACGCAGCCAATACGGAATCAAAGTCGGCTGCAACCTTCCGGTCCAGAACCCGGCTGACGCGTCCCGCAAGATTGTTCAACTGCTCAAGCACGTCCTCTTCATGCCTGTGGTTGGCCTCAAGCGTCTTCTCCTGCAGCTGAAACTGCCGCCACTCGTTGACCAGGCTATGCACGTCAAGGTGGTCAAGGGCAAGGCTGTACTTGCTGGCAAACGCGGCGCGCTTTTGCCTGGCCGCCGCACTTTGCGCCCGTCGTTGCGCAACGCGCTGCTTCTCCCGCTTTTGCTGGTTCTGCGCTGCGGCCAAACAGCCCGTCCCTGCAAGAAGAAGCATGCCGCCAATAATAACAGACATGCTGGCCAGAATGATCAAACCGATGATGCACAGGCCGCCGCCTACAAAGAGCAGGTAATTGGGCTTCATGCCTGAACTGGTCTGGTCTTCATCCGCCGGTTCAAGCGGCAATTCTCGGTAGTCCTTCTGCAGGTCAAGGATGGCCGCTTGGTCCATCGTGACAATCTTGTTTAACTCTGGATTCAACGCAAGAAGCTGCTGTTGGTCGTCGATGTGCTGCTGGTCTTTTTCCGTGCAGCCGCGATAATCGTTTTGCCACTGCAGCAGCTGCGACTTCTGCTTCAGGAGTTCGCCTGCCGCCGCATCCTCACTCTGAACCTGGCCGATTTCTCGCAAGCGTTTTTGCATGCCCTGTTTATTTTCTTCCAAGTTTTTAATGGTTGCAGCCAGATCGCGAGCAGATTGGTACTGGGCCAAGTCAAAACTAACGGGTTCAACCTGGGCCTCGAGGTCAGTCAATTCACGGTAGTTTGGCAACAGCTGCTGCAGCCGCTGCAGGCGGTCAGACTGCTTTTGCAAGTCCAAAAGGCGCTGCTCATGCTCCGTTTGCAGCCGCTTTTGCTTTTCATATTCATTGCTCAGACTCTGATAGGTGGCAAACTCGCCCTCCGCCTCGCTAACCGCATCTTTTTCCTCCCGCAACTGACTCAGCAAGCGGTTAAGCGGCGGTTTGCTGCCCCCCTTCTTGAACAGGTCGCCCGCCTGCTTGGCAAAGTCATCGCGCAGGCCAATCAGCTTGTCGCTGTTCGAAGCACCCAGGTAGTATATTCGTTCAAGCAGGCCGCTCTGCCCGATCGCACTCACCTTTGCCAACATATCCTGGTTAAAGATAAAGCTGTCGGCGTAAAAAGCGCCGTCGATGTTTTTGACCTGGTCAAAAAAAACGTGCTCGGGCACGACCTGATTGTCGCACTTAACGGTCAGCGTGCCGACCTTTGACCCCCTGCCGCTGGCATACAGCCGTTCGAGCTCGTAGCGCTCGCCGGCATCGTTTTCAAAGAACAGGGAGCCGCCCATTGGACTGACGCGCGCAAGGGGCTTGTAATCTTCAAAAAAGTCCGAGGTGTGCTTGGCGAGGTGGAAGCCAAACAGCACCTGCTTGATAAATGCAACCACAGTGCTCTTGCCGGCCTCATTTGCACCGAAGAAAACGTTGAGGTCGGCACTGGGCAGGTCGAGCGTAAAATTGGAAAACTGACCAAAGTTGACAATTTTAATCCTAATTAATTTCATTGCTGATCCCCTTCAGTTTGCTGTTCAACTTCACTTCAGTCAGCTGCTGCACCTCTTGTAAGAACTGTGGATCGGCAGCTAATTCCGCGGCCAGGTCGTCTTTTTTGGCCCAGTCGCTGCTCAGCGCTACGAAGCTGTCAGCGTCAAAAACGTCCTTTTCCGCCTGGGCAAAGTATGCCTGGTCACTGGCAGCAACCTCCAGGTGGCTGCTGCTGGTGTAGCGAACGTCGACCAACTGGGATTCATGTGCCAGTTTGCCTGAGAGCAGCCGCCAAAAATCACTGTCATCAACCAGCTCGCGTTCTTTTTCATTCAAAAACTCGGCGCCGTGGATTTGCAGACTGAAGTAGGTCGTTTCGGGTGCAACAAGCTGCGCCAAAATTGCAGCCTGCAGGTCATTTTGACCGATAGGCGCAGTTAGCTCAACGACCGCCCGCCGCCAAACGATTGGACTCGTCTGGACAAAACTGATTTGGGTTTGTTTAGTATCTTCGTTAACCTCGCCCAAAATGCAGCCCTTGGCACCGCGTTCATTGACGTGGCGCCCCTGGATGTTGCCGGGGTAGAGCACGTAGGGCGTTTGGGACAGAACCTGCCGCAGGTGAATGTGACCCAGAGCAAAATAATCGTAATTAAGGTTTTTTAGTTCACTCAAAGAAAACGGGGCGTAAACGTTCTGTCCGCCCTGGCCCGCTTTTTCCTGAGCGTGCATAATGCCAAACGTGTAGTGGCTGCCCTTTGCGGGCAGCTGTGCGGCCTTGTCAACGGTAATGTGGTTGTTCCTGTAGGAAAAGCCGGTAACATCGTACTCAAACCCCGCTTGCGTTTGCCGCGTAATGGTCTCAATCCTTTCGCCATCGCCCAGCAGCTTAAAGTATGGGCTGGGTGCAACCAGCAGATCTTCCGCCCGCATGTGATCGTGATTGCCAAAGATCATTACCACCTGTATTTGGGCCGCGGTCAGCCGCTCCATTTCACGGGCAAAAAACAGCTGACTGCTCGGATTAGGCCGCGGGCTGTCAAAGGTGTCGCCCGCAATCAGCACCAAATCAACTTTTTCCTGCAGGGCAAGGTCAACAATTTTGGTCAGCGATTGGTTGGGTGCCTGGTGAATCTTTTTGGCGCTCCTAGATGGCAAAAAAGATAGCCCTAAAAATGGACTATCTAAATGTGCATCTGCAAAATGAATAAATTTCATCGCTCTTTTTAGTTTCTAAGACCTTCGTAAAGATCGTTAATCGGCTTGGTGATTGCTTTTTGCACGTCATCAATCGTTTTGTACAGCCCTTGCTCAGCCTGCAGCAGTTTCATGATTTCAGCGTCCTTTTGAACCCGCTCATTTAATTTTTGATAGTTTTCCTGCAAGTCCTGGGACAGGTCTTTGCCCTGCGATTGCGCGTCGATAATTTCGCCTTGGATCTTGTTCATTTCCTGAAAAAGGGTTGCACTGGCTTGGTTAGCCTTGACACCAGCGATTGCTTCTTGCAAAGCCGTGAATTCCTCAGTCTTTTGCAAGTCAGAAGCTAATTGGTTAGCCAAATCGTAGATATTTACCATGTTTTTCCTCCTAAGATTAATGGCCCAAAAGGCCCTTGAAATCATTATACCATTCATTAAGTTTTTGGCCCGCGGTTCCCAAACCTTTTTCTATTTGTTCGCCCAGGCCCTTGGTCCAATCTGAGCCTGCGCCGTTGTTCTTGATGATCTGCCGCGGTGCCTGTTCGGCAAACTGGTTCTGCGCCGTGTAGGGCAAAATCCCTTCCATCTGGGCTTTGTACAGCCGCGTTATGCCCGTCTCGGAAACGCCGTGCATAAAATGCTGACTGTTGGTTCGATCAAAGCCGACCCAAGTGGCGACCACCACGTCCGGCGTGTAACCAACGATCCACTGGTCCTTGGTGCCAAAGCCGTAGGAATTGGGCACCTCTGTCGAACCGGTCTTGCCGGCAACGCGGTAGCCCGCAGGCTGCGCCGCTGTACCGGTACCGCCAGCAAAGACGCCTAAAAGCATCGTGGTCATCTCCTTGGCGGTATTCTCGGAAATGATGCGGTGCTTGCCCACATCGTGATTCTCCGCAATAACATTGCCGCTTGCATCCTCAATCTTGGTGATGAAGTAGGAGCTGTCCGGCAGGTTGCCCTTGTTGGCAAAGGCCGAATACGCACGCGCCATCTGCAAAGGCGACACACCCGCAGATAATCCCCCCAGAGCAAGCGCCAGGTTTTGGTCTTCCTTAGGCACCTTCAACCCGAAGTTGCCGGCGGACTGCACGCCCTTGGAAACGCCAATGCGGTCCAGCAGCCAGACGGCTGGCACGTTTTTACTCTGGGCCAGCGCCATGTACATCGGAATCTTGTCGGAATAACCGTTGTCAACGTTGTGCGGCTGGTAGCCGTTCTTGCCGAAACGCTGCAGCCGGTTGGAGAGTTCCGAGTCATAGTGGTAGCCCTGCTGCAGGGCCGGCGCATAAGCAACCAGCGGCTTGATCGAGGAGCCAGGCTGACGCTTCATCTGCGTGGCCCGGTTGTAACCGCGGAAGACGTGCTTGCCGCGGCCGCCCACGACTGCGCGTACAGCACCGGTTGCAGGATCCATTACAACGCTCGCCCCCTGCGTCTTCGTGCCATCCGGTGCGTTCTGCGGGAAGAGCCAGTCTTGGCTGAACTTTTGCTGGAGCTGACGCTGATAATTCTGGTTCAGGGTCGTGTAAATCTTCAGCCCCTTGTTCATGACGTCCTCTTCTTTGAGTCCGTAGCGCTTGATGGCTTCGTCAACAACCGCATCGAAGAAGTAGGGGTAGCGGTAGCCGTCCTGATTGTGGTAGGTGTCCCGCAGCGTCAGACCCTGACTCTGTGCGCTCTTGGCCGCTTGACGCGTCAGTTTTTTGTTATCGACCATCAAGTCCAGGATCAGGTTCCGGCGCGATAGCGCATAGGACATGTGGTCAATCGGATTGTACTTGCTCGGGTTGCGCAGAATTCCGGCCAGCGTGGCCGCCTCACCGACCGTCAGCTCGCTCGCGTTCTTGCCAAAGTACTTGTGGCTGGCATCCTGAACGCCCCAGACGCCGTTGCCAAAGTACGCATTGTTGAGGTACATGGTCAGGATGTCCTTCTTGGAATAAACGTGCGTGATTTCCACCGCAAAAAATAATTCCTCAATCTTACGCGAAAGGGTCTGCCTTTGGGTGAGCAGGGCATTCTTGGCCAGCTGCTGCGTGATGGTCGAACCACCCCCGGAAATCTGCCCGCGGTGAATAACCAACCCCAGTGCCGCACGTCCCATCCCCTTGATGCTGAAGCCCGGATTCTTCCAGAAAGTCCGGTCCTCCGTCGAGATAACGGCGTTCTTAATGTTGGGCGAGATTTTGTCATAATCGACAAAAGTCCCCTTCTGCGAATACAGCGTGCCCGCCTGCTGCTTCTTATAATCATAAATAGCAGTGGTGGCGGGAAGCGAGGCCTTCAGGTCAGAGATGTTGGAAGTCTTGACTTTGACGGTATAATAGGTACAAACCAAAAGTATGATGCTGAGCATTATCAAAATGATCCAGCGTCCGATGAAAAAACGGCTGTCAAAGCGGTGCCACATGGCACCCAGCCCGTTTTTATTTGGTTCCTTATTTTGCATTACATCTGCTCCTTTTAGAAACACCTAAAATTGTACCATACCGGAACAAATTACCCTTATTATCCAGAAGACTTAATAAATATTTATGAGCTATTATTTTTCTTTTAACTACCCTGAAAACCTTAAAACGCAGTCCGTAAACAGCCTGCTGCGTGAGCTTTTGATACCACGCAAGTGGCGTCACTACCTGCGCACCGAGCGCCGCGTCCTGGTCAACGGACAGTACCGCCACTTTAACCAACTGGTCCACCCTAAGGACCAAGTTGAATTGACCCTGGGCCACGTCGAATCCGGCCAGCAACCATATCCGGCAAGCGGGCACCTGCCCGATGTCATCTATGAGGACCCCAACCTGCTTGTCATTAATAAACCGGCCGGCCAGAAGACGCACCCCAACCTGGATGAAACAAACACTGCACTCAATGACTGTGCAACATACTTGCAGGCGTCCCCCTTTGTCGTGCACCGCCTGGACATGCTGACGAGCGGGCTCCTGTTGGTTGCCAAGAACCCAGCGGTCGTGCCGATTCTGAACCGGGAATTAACGACCAAGACCCTCCACCGCGAATATTTAGCCGCTGTGGATCACGCCGAAAGCCTGCAAGACGCCGGCACAATCGACTTGCCACTGGGCCATGACCCGCAAGACCAGCGCAAGCGGATGGTGCGCTCAGACGGCCTCAAATCGGTTACCCACTACCAAGTTATGGGGCGGCGAACAGACAAAACAGCATTGGTAAAGCTCATCCTTGACACCGGCCGCACCCACCAGATTCGTGTTCACCTGGCAGCAATCGGCAGCCCGATTATCGGCGACCCGCTCTACAATCCAGCCGCAGTAGCAGGTGATTTTTTGCACCTGACAGCTTACCAAATGTCTTTTACGCGGCCCTTCTCATTTGACCAAGTTAAAGTTGAATTGCCTCCAAATATAATATTTGCAAATGAATAAGAATGTGCAATTTAGTTTAGAAGTAACCTGATAAACATGCAAATACTAAAATAACCAGTGAATATAACACCACTAGTTATTTAAATTATAATTATCTGCTATTAATTAACTCAATCTTTGCGTATAAAAACTTTTCTAGCACAAGTCTTTTTAAGGTATAAAATGCCAAATTTGCAGTAACCCCCTATTCTTGTAAAAGTCCGGATTTTGATAGTTAAAATCATCTTTAATTGTGTGTGTAAAGCGCTGATAAGACTATTTGGGCAAGTTTAGCACAATATCATTGCTTTTTTGGTTGCTAAAATCATTTAACTCTCCAAGCTCAGCACTTTATCTTTGATAACTTTTAAAGTAATATTCTCCTTTCAAAACTTTTAGCTTAGCTGATTGAAATAAGCTATTCGGACTTAAAGGTACCTGATTCTACTTCCCGAATGAAGTCTGCCAAGTGCTTGTAATAAACATCGGGATTGTCCACCATGTGATGATGCCCAGCGCTAGGAGTCGTTACTAAACGTGCATGGGGAATCTCTTTTTGCATAATTCTAGCCGTTTCCAGAGGCATCGTATCCTCTTCCCCAAAGGTCAGCAGGGTGGGCATCGAAATATCTTTTAAGTGATTCCTAAAGTGCCACTCCTCTAGCTTACCAGTCACGACAAACTCATTGTCGCCTTGAAAAGTATGATAGACTGGCAAGCCACCGAGGCGTTTAATATGGTATAGCTTACATGGTTGGCGACGGTCCATGAAATTGATATTCAAAATTTGAATATCTTCCTGATAGCGCTTGTTCTCATAGTCGTCATTTGTTTCACATTCATGCATAAAGTTAATTTCACTTTGCGGAAATATTTCTTGCCGTCGCCTGTTAATGGACTCAATATAATCATCAATTTCGTCAACCATTGATGAAACAATAGTACCTTTGAGATGCTGGCCATATTTAACTGCATATTCCTGGGCCAATAGTCCGCCCCAACTCTGACCAATTAGGTAGAAATTTTCGAGACCCAATTTAGCACGTACTTCATCGACTTCATCCAAGAAGTACTCGTAAGTTAAATATTTTTCGGCATTCTTAGGATCAGAGTAATCGGGTTGATCCGAATAAAGAGAGCCGAGTTGGTCATACATCGTGACTTGAACATTTAAGCCTTGCTTTTGCAGTTGATCAGCTGCATCTTCCCAGTATTCATGATTGCCACCTGGTCCCCCATGTAGGGCTAATAGGTGTATATCGCCCTTACCTTGAGTGCTAGTCCAAAGGTGATAACCATTGTCTAAAGTTATTATTTTACTTCCTGTTTTCATTAATTTTTTCCTTACTATTTTTCTGAAGTTACTTGGCATAGCCCACTTTATACCATAATGGTTGCTGATTATTGCTTTGAGAAGGTTTCAATGAGAGACCTGTAATTTTCTTGTCAACCGCCGTAATTTGATATGAATTATCGAGCGGAATCACATAGGCCTCTTTGTTCATATACTCTTGCCACTCATGAAATTTTTGCACTCGGTACTTGTGATGAAAGGCTTTTTGTGAGTTCATTTCATCAAGCAACTTATTATTATTAGTCGTTACAAAGCGCGCCATGTTAAACGGTGCACTCTCACTATAATATGTGTGCGGTGATGGCTCAGATGGCATTGACCAACCGGCAATAAACATATCAATGCCCTTGTCATCATTTTGCACCTTATCATAGAAAGAATTATGCTCAATTAAACGACCAGTTGCAAGCTTAACGTTTAAACCAACCTTATGCCATTGTTGAAGGTAGTTTTGAATTATTGGTTCTTGGGTTGAGTCCCCACTCATTGCAGCCAAATTAATGGTGAGTGGCTTACCATTCGGCTGAACTCGCCATCTCCCCTTCTTCTTATAACTTGCCTTATCTAAAATCTCGTTAGCCTTCTTCAGATCATATGTGAAGCCTTTAGCATCTTTGTCAAAAAAGTCACCAAATTGTGATGGAACTAATGTTGGCACTCTAAAACTTAAGGAATTGGTGTAACGCTTGTCAACTTCATTAACGTTCATTGCATAACCAATTGCCTGCCGCAAGGACTTGTTACTCATTTTGGCGTGTGGATTTTCGATGTTTTTATTCTGCGCCTTATCCCACTTACCGACTTTAAAGGCCAAATAGTGATAGCTCAGCGGAATTTGCGCAATAAAATTAACATCTTTAGTTTCTTTAACCTGGTTCCACTGCGTGTTGATCACACGCACCACGTCAAACTTGTGACTCTTAATCGCCTGCGAGGCTGAGTTAGGTGAAACAACCGAAATTACAATCTTGTCGAGCTTTGGCTTACCGCGCCAATAATATTCGTTAGGTACCCAAGTAACAGATTGACCGCGAACGACTTTTTCTACCTTAAAAGCGCCAAAAAATAACGGCTCTTTTCTAATCTTATCTGAGGACTTGAGTTCAGTAAAAGGAACATCCTTTAAGTAGTGATATGGTTCAGCAGAAGCCCACATGAAGCGGTTACCAGCATTCACCATGCTTGGATTCAACTTGCTGAAATGTAGCACCACCTTGCGGCCATTTTTGCCATCCGGCATCTCGATTCCTGAAATTGATTTAGTCTTACCTTCATGGTATTCTTTCAAACCCTTCAAAATTTCAAATTGGCTACTATATCTTGGACACATCGTGTCTTTATTTGCCAAAATTTCATAGGCAAATTCATAGTCTTTAGCAACTAGTTGCTTGCCATCAGACCATTTAACGCCCTTCTTGATTTCTACTGTAATCGTCTTACTTTTAGGATCTAGCTTAAAAGTTGCAGGCCCTTTGTTATTGATTTTGTACTGGTCATCACTGTCAAATAGGGATTCCTGTCCCGGAGCGCCAACCTGTGAATCCAAATCTTCTGAAGATAATTCTGGTGAAAAAACTCCAGCAAATGGCGTATCCGTTTCAACTGCAATTTTAACCGTTCCACCTTCTTTGACTTTTCTTTGGGGTGTAGCCATCGGAAATTTAGCTACTGATCTGGTATCATCACTACTAGTCGAACCCTTTCCGCAACCCACTAAGGCTACTGCTGACAAGCCTATTATCCCAATTGAGGTGAGTAATCTTTCCTTTTTCATTTTTCTCCTTATTAATATATTTTTTAATTTAATAATAAATATATCATGTATAATAAATTATTTCATCATAAAATTTAAGCAAATTGTTTATTTTATTCCACTTAAGTGTAAAATGTTAATCAAATTACAAAAATTTTTCTAAAAGGAGTAACTAATGAACGCAGAAAAAATCGATCAATTAGCCAAGACCGTATTATCCACATTTGGCTTACCCAGTTTAGGCTTTGGAGTTTACCATACCGGTGAAAGCTACAGCCAAGTCTATGGTGGCGCTAGCAAAGATAGTTTGTATCCTCTTGCCTCCATTTCCAAGACTTTTTTTGCTACCGCAGTTTGCCAACTAGCAGACGAAGGTAAAATAAATCTGGATGACCCCCTCAAGAAATCTTGGCCTGCCTTTAAGTTGGTCGACCAGTATAGCCAAGACCACCTAACTTGGCGCGATGCGCTAAGTCACCAAAGTGGCCTGCCAGCTCATGACCTGATGCGCTTCACTAATATGAATCAGCATGATTTATCCTTAAAAGAAAAGGCTGAATGTGTAGGCTACTTGCAGCCCTCTCATGAATTGCGGTACCAGATGCAATATAGCAACTTGGTCTATGCCGCAGCCACTTATGCAATGGAACAGGCTATTGACCAAGATTATGGAACTTATGAACATGACCACTTGCTTAACCCGCTAAAGCTACATAATACCTTTATCAATCACCATGAGGCGCCACGTGCCCGAATTGTTAAGCCCTATATTAGAGACAACAATGTTACCCAAGAAGTGCCCTTTATTGCACCCGGCAAGGTCGGCGGTGCCAGCAGCATGTTAGCCACAATTTCTGATTTGCTTGAGTGGGCTAAATACCAGTTGACCATGCAAAAAGAAGAAACAGGTTCAGCAACAGCACAGCGCTATTTACCGCAATCTATCATGCATCCCAGTCGTGCGTATGGTGGAGCAAATTTTGCCGCTTATGGCCTGGGAATGATGATGGAAGACTATCGTGGTCACATGTACTTCTACCACAGTGGTTCTTATATCGGTTACTGCTCCTTCATGGGCTTTGTTCCAGATCTTGATTTGGCTTTTGTTGTTACCACGAACATGGATTCAACCGATGCTATCTTTGCTCTTGCCTACCAGACAATAGATAACGCTCTTAATATTAATGACACCAATTGGGTCGATAAGGTTGCCGCTATGATGACACAAAAATGCCAAAACAAAGAGGAGCGCCTCGCAGAGCTCAAAGGAAACTCCTCTAAGCCAGTGAAAGTCACGTCAGAATATCTTGGGGATTATCAAAACCCGGGCTACGGACTGATATCACTGCACGACCTAGATGGTAAGCTAATGGCTACCATAGGCAAATGGGATTTTCCCGTTATTGAAACTTCCCATGGAAACATGTTTATTGAAGAAAGGTTGTACGATCATGGACTACTGCCGATTACTTTGAGTGCAAACAAAGTAACGCTTCTGACTGAACCGGCTCTTAATGAGCCCACCATATTTTTAAAAGTCCACAACTCATAATACTTAAAAAAGTTGAACCGAAAATAACTTTCTAACTTTTTAGTTGCACTTCAGTTGAACCAAAATCTAGCTGGTGGTTTTACTAAAGTTAAATTTACTGTCAACCAAAAAGCACAAGCGCTTAACTTAATTAAAGCAGACTACAGCAGTCATTCTGCGGCCCAAATAGTTCTTATCCACTTGTTGATTATTTTCCAAGCCGCCAGTAATTATAATGATCCTATTTTTCGCAACAACGCCTATCAGCCAAAATAGATTATGCCATTAAAATTCTAAGACAAATTCGAAGGTCTTAGCTTTACTAAACTTATTTTGTAATTAGCTGCCATCATAGCCGCCGGTTATTTAAGCAATTTCAAAATAAATAAGACTAATTCTGTCCTAAAAGGAGCACGGATTAGTCTTATTAGCTCTGTGATCAAAAAATTCAGATAATATATTTGGCAGCCAATAACAAATATATTATTGTTTCCCGCCAAATACCGGATATTGGCTGGCTGTCCCGTAGTCCAACGAGTTGAGTTGCATCAATGATGCCATGTCCTCACTGGAAATTGTGAAGAAGTCTATTTCCATATTCTGCTTGATATGGGCCGGTTGTGCAGCCTTAGGCAGCACGACTGTATTTAGCTGCCAGTCATAACGAATACACAATTGTGCAGCGGACACCTGATATTTTTCTGCCATTTGCTGGATTACGGGACTATTCAGGGCAGCTCCGTGTGCTACGGGCGAGAATGATTCAACCACAATACCTTGTTCTTGTGAGAAATCAATCAGTTCCTTCGGGGTTGCCCCAATGTGACACAGAATTTGGTTAACCACGGGCTTGGTGCTGCTGTTATCAATCAGGTTGCGCAGGTCGTCCGGCTGAAAGCTTGAAACCCCAATTGCCCGCAGCTTGCCCGCTTTCTGCGCATCTTCCAGCGCCCTCCAGGTTTCCAGATTGCCTTCGAAGTGACGGTCATTGGACTGGTTGACTTCACTCCAGGGCTGCGGATTATGAATAATCATCATATCCAGATAATCCAGATCCATTTTCATTAAAGTATCGTCAATCGATTTTTTAGCTTCAGCATAATTTTTGATTTCAGCCGCGACCTTGGAATTAACAAAAATCTTCTCGCGTTTAATGCCCGACTTCCTAACGCCTTCGCCCACGCCAGCCTCATTGCCATAGGCCTGCGCCGTATCGATGTGACGGTAGCCGAGATCTAGCGCTGTTTGTACCACTGAGGCCACTTGACTGTTTGCTATTTCCCAAACGCCCAGGGCTAATTTGGGAATCCGGACACCATTGTTTAACGTCATCATTTCATCTTGAATCATTATTTTTTCCTCCATGCCTAATTATAGCTTGAGTTTAGTCCTTCAACCAAACTTTAAGTCAAGCGAATGTGCTTAAAAAATTTCGTACAAGTTTCAGTATCCGCCCTTTTTGGAAAACGAATTTTAAAGCCAACACAAAAAGGCCAGTCCTCAAACGGGGCTGACCTTTCAAATTGTTATGCTAAATTATTCTAAGTTTAATGAGCTCTTGTCAAAAGCTGCGGACTTGATCTGGTCGTCAATTGACGGAGTCCCAAGCCACTTAATCATTTCCTTCATTGAAGCAGTAATGGCTTCAGTGCCAGGAAGAAGCAGCTTGCGTGGGTCGTAACCCTTGTTGGCCTTGTCCTCATCCTTGTGCGCTTCGAAGTACTTGCGCGTAGCGGCCTGGAATGCCAACTGGAATTCAGTGTTAATGTTGACCTTGGAAATACCAAGCGAAATAGCCTTCTTAACTTGGTCTTCTGGAATTCCTGAGCCACCGTGAAGAACAAGGGGAACAGAAACAGCATCAGCAATTTCCTTTAGACGGTCAAAGTTGAGACCGGTCCAGCCTTCTGGGTAAACGCCGTGGATGTTGCCGATGCCACATGCAAGCTTGTCAACGCCCGCTGCAACAAAAGTCTTGGCATCTTCAACGGATGCTAGTTCACCACCATCAGCACCTTGGTTCTCACCAATTTTGCCAATTTCGGCTTCAACAGAAATACCACGTTCATGAGCCAGCTTGACGATTTCCTTGGTTTTAGCCAGGTTTTCATCGGTTGGAAGGGCATGACCGTCAAACATAACGGACGAGAAGCCGAGTGCGATACACTCTTTAGCAGATTCAAAGTCGCCGTGGTCCAGGTTCAGCACGACCGGAACGGAGATGTTCATTGCATCAATCTGGTCCTCAACTAAATCCTTGGCTACCTTGTAGCCACCCATATATTTAGCCGCACCCGTTGACACTTGAATCAAAACCGGGGTTCTGGTTTCCTCAGCTGCCTGCAAAATTGCACGCGTCCACTCCAAGTTGTTAGTGTTATAAGCACCTACTGCATAATGGTTTTTACGAGCATCTTTAAAGATTTGGTTACCATTATCTAAATATGCCATTTAAAAATACCTCCTATTAAGCTTACATCAACATTGTACCGTAATAATTAAATATTGAACAATCTTTTAATCAATGTAAACGTTATTTTGTCAAAATAATTTGCCCGCTACATTTCTTTGGGCGCATTAACGCCGAGCAAGCGCAGGGCTTCAGTTAAAACAATGGATGTGGCCTGTACCAGGGCAAGGCGCGAGGTGATTTGTTCATCCTCATGCAAGATTTTGACGTTAGCGTAATACTTGTTGAATTTTTTGGCTACATCCAAGGCATACTTGGCAATAATTGATGGTTCGAACTTATCGCTGCTACGGGCAACGATGCGCGGAAAGTCCGCCAGTGCCTTGGCAACGCTAAAGGACCAAGCATCTTCAATTGCCGCACCGGCAAGATCCGGCTCCTTGCCCAAATTTTGGGCCTTGTTTAAGACGCTCTGGGCCCGGGCGTTAGTGTATTGGACGTATGGACCGGTGTCGCCCTCGAAGCGGACCACTTCGTCCAGGTTGAAGTCGAAGTTTTCCACCCGATCGTTCTTGAGGTCATGGAAAATGACGGCACCAACGCCGACATCATGTGCAACCTGGTCTTTATCGGCAAGGTCGGGGTTCTTCTGCTCAATCTGCTGACGCGCTAACTTAACTGCGTTTTGAAGCACCTGATCAAGAAAAACGACGTTGCCCTTCCGCGTGGACAGTTTCTTGCCATTCTGGGTAATCAGGCCAAACGGAACATGGTGGATTTCGTCAGCCCAGTCATAGCCCATTTTTTTCAGCACGGTCTTCAATTCAACGAAGTGCTGCGCCTGCTCGTTGCCGACCACGTAGAGCATTTTGACAAAGTTATAGGTCTTCATCCGGTAAATTGCGGCTGCCAGATCACGGGTCAGGTAGATGCTGCTGCCATCTGATTTAACAATCAGCGCGGGGTTTTCCCCTTCGCCCATATCAACGACCTGAGCGCCCCGCGATTCGTGCAGCAGCCCTTTTTCCTTTAGTTCGTCAATCACCGGCTGCATCTTGTCATTGAAAAAGGCCTCGCCCTTGTATGAATCAAAGGTCACCCCTAATTCTTTATAGATGCGCTTAAAGTCAGCCAAGGATACTTCACGGAACCACTGCCATAATTTAACGGCCTCGGGGTCACCATCTTCTAGCTTTTTAAACCAGGCACGCCCTTCATCATCAAGCTCCGGATGCTTCTCGGCTTCGGCGTGAAACTTTACGTAGTACTTAAACAAATTCATGATGGGATCTTTTTTGACGTCGTCTTCAACGCCCCAGTGCTTGTAAGCAGCAATCAGCTTGCCAAACTGCGTGCCATAATCGCCCAGGTAATTGATCTTGATGGGCGTGTAGCCGACCTTCTGCAGCGTCTTGGCAATCGAGTTGCCAATCACAGTCGAACGCAGGTGACCCATTGACATTGGTTTGGCAATGTTGGGACTGGACATGTCGATGGGCACGTTGCCCGTGCCCAGAGTCTGGTCGCCAAAGTGCTCCTGTTTGGTCAATACTTCCTGCAAAGTTTGCGCAATCAGCTTTTCATGATTAATAGCAAAGTTAACGTAGGGGCCAACTGCCTTAATGCTGGCAAAATCTTCACTCTGCAGCGCAGAAGCAATTGTCTTGGCAATCTCAGCCGGATTTTTGTGCATGCTCTTGGCCAACGCAAAAGCCGGAAAGGCATAGTCACCCATCTTTTCATTCTTTGGCCGCTCAATCAGCTGACCGATTTGATCTTTGGTCATGTCGACCTGGCTAGCAATCAGGTCGACAACTTTACCCTTAAAGTCCATTTTTCCTCCTAACAAAAAAGTCTCTTCCTTCATTTCTGGAGGAAGAGACGAGTATTCTACCCGCGGTACCACTCTTATTGATACAAAGTATCCGCTTTTTACTTTACTTAATTAACGGTTAGGCACGCCTTCATGCATTCTCTCCTGCCCGTCTTGCACCGTCTGCGGACTCGCTTAAATGGATCAAACGACTACTACTCCTAACGTCTTTCAAGTCCTGATTATAGCAGGAAAAGGCAGATGAGCCAACTCTTTTAATTATTTTTGATAATTACCTTGGTTCCGGCCGGGATATGTTCCACCATCCAGCGCGAATCAGGCACGCTAAGCCGAACGCATCCGTGCGAACCGGGCTTTACTCCCAATTTCCGCGCTTGTTTAAGATTGTAGGTGCCGTTACTCTTGGTCGGGACGGAGTGGAAGAGGTAGATGTTCTTGTCATCCCAGCTCAACCAGTTGTTTGCGCCCTCGTTTAACTTGGGATTATAAAACGAGTCGCCCCGGTCATGACGAATCTCAAAGGTACCCGTCGGCGTCAGCGATTTGTTGTTCTTGTAAAGGCCGCCACTCGCAATCATCGTGTATAGCGGCTTCTGGTCACGCATAATGTACACGCGGTTGCCCCTGAGCGACACCCGGATTGTCAGGTCATTTTCGAGGTGCTTAACCTTCGGATATGCCCCAGTCTCACTGGACTGGCGCCAATCATAGGGCTTGCGCAAAGTGGACGGGTCCTTGTAGGGCCGGTATGAAGCAGCCGTTTTGGGGGCGGCCGTTTTTGCGGTCGCATCCGACTCATCAGGCCGGGTGGATTCCGCCGGCATGGATACGCGTGCCAAGCTGATCGCACATATTAAAAGAATACAGAAAGCAGTCACAGGCTTTAATAAATTGTTCTTCACGCTAAGTCTACGCTCCTCCCAGTGTGGTGGCTTTATTTTACAACATCACGCGGCTAATTGCTCACTCAGCGTATTTTTTCATTAATTGCGGCAAAAGTCTATTAAGGGCGGTCGGCCGCACAATATACTTATCCCGGGCAATCAGGTCGCCGGCCAAAGAATGGAGGTAAACCGCAGCCAAAACCGTCGCCAGGCTGCTATCAAATTGTGCCACGAAGCCGCCGATGATGCCGGCCAGCGTATCGCCCATGCCACCGATGGCCATGCCGGGATTGCCCAACGGATTAACACTAACCGCTCCCTGCCCGTCATAAACGTGAGTATGGTTGGACTTCAGAACCAAGGTGGCGTTTTGACCCGGGAAAAGCGCGGCCAGGGCCGCCGCATTTGCACTATCCGTTTGAAACGGTATCTTAATCTGACTGAGCCGCTGCCACTCCATCTGGTGCGGCGTAAGAATCACGCGACCGGCTTTTACTGGCGTCAGATTGTGATCCTGCGCCATCAAATCGAGCGCACTGGCATCCGCGACCAGCGTCTGACTGGTCGTTAGTTCACGGCAGAGCATGGTCATAACCTTATGCGCAAACGCGCTCATTCCAAGACCAGGACCGCAGACAACAACGTCCATTTTTTTGATTATCTGCGCAAGATTGCGATCGTGCCAGTCAATGTACATGACTTCGGGGTCACGTGCATGCAAAGCCTGGACGTTGAGCGAGTGCGTCGCCACGGCAACCAGTCCGGCACCGCTATTCAACGCGCCCTCGGCCGCCATAATGATTGCACCGCCGTAGTTCTCGCTGCCGCCAATTAACAGGACCCTGCCGTAATTGCCCTTATGCGTGTTGCTCTGCCGTTTTTTTATGACCCTTGATAATATGTCGCACGGAATTTCTGCCATTTTATCCTCCAAAAAGCCAGCGCCAAAAGCGAATAAGGAAGTTAACCCGCGGCGTCGACTGCAGTGCCTTAGCAGGCAAAAGCAGTCCCTCGGGGCTGTGCAGCGAGATTAGCTTAGAATTGCCCACTTCGAAATAGTAAGAATTAACGGTCTGTCCGCTCTTGACCGGAGCGTCAACCCTGTCCGCAGTCAGACCCACTCTAAGCCGCTGATTGCCTGCAGGCGCCCACACTTCGCTATTTTCCTTCATGCCAATATTGACCTGCCGCTCCTGGCCGTTATGAACGCTCATGCGCGTGTTGCCCATGATTACTTCATTGGCCTTAAAAATAACCGGGCGGTAATTTTTATAAACGTAGCTGAGGAGCCGAGCGGTCTGCTCAAAGCGGGCAGGATCGCTGCCGCCCAGGTGCTCTGCACCCATGACCACCGTGATTAAGCGGGCGCCATCATGCTTGGCCGTGCCAATGAAACAGGCACCGGCCGCATCGGTAGTCCCCGTTTTAAGACCGTCTACGCCCATATCCGGGTGGTACTGCGACAGCCCCTTCAGCATCCAGTTAAAGTTGGTCATGGGTGTCTTAGCCTTTTGATCATCAAAATCAAGGCGGGCAATCGCCGTCGTCTTGATTACCTCCGGGTAGGCGTTGATCAAGTGCTGGCCGACAATGGCCATATCCTTGGCAGACATCTTATTTTCGGCGTTGCCGCTGACGCCCGGATACGAGTCCGTGCCGACGCTCTTGTTCGGCAATCCGCAGCTGGTATAAATCTGTGCGTCATTGATGCCCCATTTTTCCAGCTGCGCGCGCATTTGCCGCACAAAGCCCACCTGCGAGCCGCTCACGGCCTGTGCGAGCATCATGGCGGCACCGTTAGCGGACTCGATTAAAGTTGCCTGGTAGAGCTGCCTGACCGTATAAGAGTGTTCCAGTTTCAGTGGCACATTGGAAAATTCCCGGTTCGAAGCGATAGCAACAATCTGGGGCGTCGGATATATCCGGGTTTCCCAGCCAATTTTGCCTTCATCGACCGCCTTGAGCGTGAGGTAGACGGTCACCAGCTTAGTCATTGATGCGATCGGCAGGGACGCGTTAATATTTTTCCCGTACAGGAGCTGGCCGGTCTTGCTGTCAACGGCGATTGCCGACTTGACGTCCAGATCCAACCGGTCCCTGTGATAATCATCAGGCAGCCCCTGCGCAGCACTGACCTGGACCGGAAGCAGCAAGAGCCCCATAATAAGAGCCAGAACCAGTTTTTTAATTTTTGCCTTCAATGCGCTAAAACCCCTTTCAAAAATATTTTTCAGTTTTTTTGCGTTTTATGCTTTCATTTTACCAAATTTTTGGTATTATTATTACTGTACTGAAAATATTAAGCCCCGATGGCGGAATTGGCAGACGCGCAGCGTTCAGGTCGCTGTTTAGGCAACTAAGTGAAAGTTCGAATCTTTTTCGGGGCATCAATACAAAAAGCCAACCCACAAAGGTTGGCTTTTTTAGTAAATTCATTTAATATCCATGGGGGGAATCATCATGCAAAGGCGTTTGACTAAGTCACGGGATAAAGTTTTAGCGGGCGTTTTCGGCGGTATTGCCGAATATTTTGGCTGGGACAAGGCCTGGACCCGCATCGGTGGCGGCTTCTTAATATTCTCCACCGGTTTTGGCTTGTTCGTCTACATCGTTGCGGCAATCGTGATGCCAGAGCAAGGCAGCCGCGATGATACTCCCAGTGGTGAATTCCATAGGCCCTGATTGTGTAGGACCACGCACCGTGCTACAATATAGTTCCTTGGCAGGGGCAGTGCAAAAAGGCAAACTGGCCGCTTTTGCAAGCAAAAAGCATTATTACTCAATTAAAGTAATAATGCTTTTTTTATGCCTTAATGTGCAGCTTGCGCAAAACAGGAACAATCTTATCACCCAAAATTTTCTGGGCCAGGTTGGACTTAATTGCGGCAAAGCCATAAATCAGCGTGCCAGCACCAACCGCTAATACGACGATAACAAGTGCCTGCCAGCGATTGGTTGGATCTAAGACCAGCCCCAGTGCTTTTTCAAGGCCAATAACACTTACAAACATGACAAGCGAGAAAGCCGTGATGCCGACAAAACGGCGGCTCGTTCGATTCTTATTAAAGTCGTAGGTTACTTCAAGGTGCTTGATCGCCAGGAAAATGATGGCCAGCATGCCCAGGTTGGTCGCAACAAGCGGTCCAAAAACCTTAAACACGTAAATCATGGGGTACTGCGCAAGCAACTTGAACGCCAGGCCCAAAATCAGGTACTTGATTGCTAACCCGTTTTCGGACAAGCCCTGCAGAATTGCCATTAAAACCGTGAACAGTCCCAGCGTTATCGCAGTAAACGAGGATAAGTACAACACGTTGGCTCCCAATTGGTCATAACCGTAAAAGATTGTGTAAACGGGCGTGGCGATTGCCGCCATGCCAAATGCTGCCGGGATCATGACGAACAAAAACAGGTCCAGCGTGTTGCCGACCTGCGCGGAAATCGCGCGAAAGTCGTGCTTGGCGTGCGCTGCAGACAAGAGCGGAATTGCCGTCACCGCCATCGCGCTGGCAAGAGACACGATGATCATGATCAGCTTGTTGGCATTCAGCGCAAACAGCGCGTACCACGTCTCAATCGTGTTGTAGCTGGCGCTCATGACGCTGGCAATCATGGGGTGAAAGGTGTATTGGTCCACCAGGTAGAACAACTGGATGCCCGCATCGATGATGATAAAGGGGATGGCCTGCGCAATAATTTCTTTAAACAGGGCCGCGGTTGAGACCTGAATCTGGTTGTCCGATTCTGCGACTAACTGATTTAAATTCTGCCGCTTCGAGAATAAAAACCAGCCCAGGATCGCAATCCCAAATACCGCACCAATTGCCGCCGCCAGGTTCGACTGAACGACCGCGTCGACAAAGTTGCCGTGCTGCACCTGCATGATGACGTATGCCGTTAAGAGCATCCACAAAACGCGGGCCAGCTGCTCCACAAACTGCGACAAAGCCGAAGGCATCATGTCCGCATAGCCCTGGAAGTAGCCCCGCATGATGCTCAGCATGGGAATAATCAAAATAGCATACGATAGGCTGCGCATAACGGCGACCTGCCTCGGGTCGCTGCGTGAACCGTTTGACGCCAGAAAAGGCGACGCAAAGTACATGACGGCCGCCGAAACGATGCCCAGCAGAACCATTAGGATGAGACCGCGCCGAAACAGCTTGCGGCCAACACCGTATTCATTCAGCGCATTGTACTTGGCAACCTGCTTGGCCACCGCGCCCGGAATCCCCGCAGTTGAAATCAAAATAAAGATACTGTAAATATTATAGCTCCTGGCAGTCAGTGCATTCGCAATGTTGCTGTAGGGCGCCATCCAGTAGAACCACGGGATAATGTACAGTGCACCCAAAATGCGCGAGGTAATGGAGCCAAAAGTCATCCACGCGCTGCCCGTGATGAAGGTATCCTGCGTATTTTGCTTTGTCAACTTGTTTTCTTTCATTAATATTCCCTAAATCTAATGTACTAACTATCTTATTTTGAAGCAAAAATAGTAATTAACAATAAATATATTATCCGCTTTAGGAAAAATTAAGTTTATTTGGCAACAATATTGACAATCTTGTTTGGCACAACGATTACCTTTTTGACTTCCTTGTCGGCCAAAAACTTCTGAACGTGTGAAATAGCCAGGGCCTTTTTCTCCAGTTCTTCCTTATTTTCATCCTTCGGTGCGGTAAAGCTGCCACGCAGTTTGCCGTTAACCTGGACCATCATTTCAACCGTTGCTTCAACCAGTTTTTCCGGATCATAACTTGGCCACTTTGCAAACGTCACTGATTCATCGTGACCGAAAATCTGCCAGATTTCCTCCATCATGTGGGGCGCTATCGGCGCAATCATGGTAATGAACCCCTCTGCGTATATCCGCGGAATGGTCTTAGCCTTTTGGGCCGCATTGACAAAGACCATCAATTGTGAGATTGCCGTGTTAAAGTGCAGCGCATCAAAGTCTTCGGTAACCTTCTTGACCGTCTCGTTATAAACCTTGTCCAGCGTGCCGTCATTTTCATCGACAATATTGGCCTGTGGAATCGCCTTGAGGTCAAGGTCATTGACAAACAAACGCCAGATGCGGTCCAAGAATTTCTTTGTCGACGCCGGGCCATTATCGTCCCAGTCAATCGAGGCATCAAGCGGGCCCATGAACATCTCGTACATGCGCAGACTGTCAGCACCGTACTCATCAATCACGTCGTCCGGGTTAACCACGTTGCCCTTCGACTTAGACATCTTTTCGTGGCCCTTCAGAATCAGGCCTTGGTTGTACAGACGCTGGAACGGCTCTTCGTTAGGCACAACACCCAAGTCGTAGAGCACCATGTTCCAAAAGCGCGCATACAGCAGGTGGCGGACGGCATGCTCGGCCCCGCCGATATACAGGTCAACGGGCAGCCACTGCTTGAGCTTGTCTAGGTCTGCCAATTTATGATCATTATGCGGGTCGATGTAGCGCAGGAAGTACCATGAAGAACCGGCCCAGTTAGGCATCGTGTTGGTCTCGCGCTTGCCCTTGCGGCCGTTTTTGTCAACCACGTTGACCCAATCCTTAAGGTTGACCAGCGGGCTTTCCGGCGTGCCCGACGGCTTGATGTCCGTTGCGTGCGGCAGAACGAGTGGCAATTCGTCCTCCGGAACCAGCGTGGTCTCGCCGTCTTCCCAGTGAACAACCGGTATCGGTTCGCCCCAGTAGCGCTGCCTGCTGAAGTCCCAGTCGCGCAGCTTGTAGTTGACCTTTTTCTGACCCACGTGGTGGTCTTCAAGCCACTCCACCATCTTCTGCTTAGCCTCTTCGACCCTTAATCCGTTTAAAAAGGCGGAATCAACGTGGACGCCATCACCCGTATAGGCCTCCTTAGAAACATCGCCGCCCGCGATGACCGCTCTGATGGGCAAATTAAACTTTTGGGCAAACTCGTAGTCGCGCGTGTCGTGTGCTGGAACCGCCATGACCGCCCCGGTACCATAGCTGGCCAAAACGTAGTCGGAAATCCAAATTGGAATCGCCTGGTCATTAACCGGGTTAATTGCGTACGCACCGGTAAAGACGCCGGTCTTGGTCTTGTTCAGGTCGGTCCGCTCTAGGTCAGATTTGGACTCAATCTGCTTAATGTACTTGTTGACGTCGCCGCGGCGTGCATCCGTCGTAATCTTCTGGACCAGCTTGTTTTCCGGGGCCAGAACCGCATAAGTGGCACCGAACAGGGTGTCAGGCCGTGTGGTAAAGACATCAAATGTTTCACCAGCATCCTTGACCTTGAAGGTCACCTGCGCCCCGACCGAGCGTCCAATCCAGTTGCGCTGCATTTCCTTGATATTTTCCGGCCAGTCGAGCTTGTCCAGGCCGGCAAGCAGGCGGTCAGCATACTTGGTAATGCGCAGCACCCATTGCTTCATGTTGCGCCGGTAGATGGGGTAGCCGCCCCTTTCCGTCTTGCCATCAACAATGTCCTCATTAGCAACAACAGTTCCGAGGTCAGGCGACCAGTTGACCGGGACCTCCGCCTCGTAGGCGAGACCATGCTTGTACATCTGCTCGAAGGTCCACTGGGTCCACTTATAGAACCGCGGATCTGCGGTTGACAATTCCCGGTCCCAGTCGTAGGAAAAGCCCAGCTTGTTGAGTTGACGCTTAAAGTTGGCAATGTTGGCCTTGGTAACAACAGCCGGATCCTGGCCGGTCTGCAGCGCATACTGCTCCGTCGGCAGGCCAAAGGCATCCCAGCCCATCGGGTGCAGAACGTTGTAACCCTGGCTGCGCTTCATGCGCGCCACGATATCCGTTGCGGTGTAGCCTTCTGGGTGCCCCACGTGCAGACCCTTGCCCGACGGAAACGGAAACATGTCCAGCACGTAATAATTTTTCTTCTTCGGGTCAGTGCCCGTTTTGAATGTTTGGTTTTGGTCCCAATACTTTTGCCACTTCTGTTCGACCACCTTGTGATTGTACATTCTTATTCACCTCATAAAAAAAGCCCTATGAAATTCTTCATAGGACGAATAATCGCGGTACCACCTAAGTTTCACGCTGCACGCGTGACTCTTAACGCCCCTTAACGCGGATAGCAAACGCTAGATAACTAACCGGGCTCAGTTCACAATCCATCCTTCAAGCCTCGCACCCACCGGCTCCTCTCTTTGGAAAAATAAAATTGCTACTAATTCCCGACCTTTATTTTTTGACCGATAATGACTATAATTTACCACAAATGCTAAAAAAAACAAAGGGAGAAAGTTATTTGTATACGACACACGAAGAAAAAAAAGACACAATCATCCCGGCGGCCATTTTTGTGGTGCTATATGCGGTCTGGGCCGTCCTCGTTGCCAGCGGTAGTCGGTTCATTCACCAGTTTGACCACACCCTGATCGGGGTCATCTGCAACAACAATCCGGCGGCCGTTAAGTTTGCCACCACGTTTACCAACCTGGGCAACACCAGCGTGATTGTGCTTGAGACCATCATTCTGGTCGTCATCCTGGTCATCTTCAGGAAGTATGCCTACGCGCTCTTCACGGCGGGCACGATGATTGCGGCCAACGGCTACAACTGGATTCTTAAGCATGCGATTGAACGCCACCGCCCACCGGTCCACCACCTGGTACGTGCGGATGGCTACAGTTTCCCCTCGGGCCACTCGGTCGGCAGCGCCGCACTTTTCGGTGTTTTGATTGTCCTAACCATTTTGATAATTAAAAACCGAGCAGCCAAAACGGTACTCTGCATCATCTGGGCCTGCTTCCCGCTGCTGATTGCATACACGCGCGTCTTCAGCCACGTCCACTACCCGTCCGACGTGGTCGGCGGGCTTTTAGGAGGCATCACCTTCGTGCTCATCGGCTATTCCTTTTTGCACCACTTCTACTTCGAAGAACGGTTCTAAATAGGTCATATTAAAAACCAAAAAGATTGCAGTTTTCAACTTATGAAGACGCAATCTTTTTTGCTGCAGCTCATTCGTGTTTTCTGGCTGCAATTTCAACCGGGTTTAACCACATCCAGCAAATCACGCTTTATGTGTTCCTTTAGGATCGCACGCAGGCTAGTTAGCTGCTCCTGGTAGCCAGACGCAAAATTTTGCGGGCGGCGGTCATTGACAAAGCGCCCAGCGTTATTCATCCCCCAAAATTGGGCCGTATCATCGTCGAAGACCTTAAAGGCCTTCATGTACTGGTCCCACAATTGATCGTTTTGGCCGCAGCCATCGCCTACATAGCCCTGGCCCCCGCCCAAATAGCCGCAATTCATAATCGTGTAAAGATGCTTGCCGGCCAGTAGGCCTGCCGGTCCGTTGGGGCCGTCCTTGTAAGCAAAACCCGCCGCAAAGACTTTTTCGATGTAGCCCTTCACAATGCTGATCGGTCCATCGTGCCAGTTGGGATAAGCAAAAACCACGACGTCTGCTTGCCGCACCAATGCCTGCTCCTGGGCCAGGTATGCAGGCGCCTGCCCCAATCCATCCTTGACGTAATAAAATTCAGCAGGGTGTAAAACCGGGTCGAAATTAAGGTCATAGAGGTCACGCAGCTCGACCATCCAGCCGTTTTGTTCCAGGTGCTGCATCGCCGTATTGACCAGGTCATAAGTCAGGCTGTACTTGCGCGGTTCGCCCACGACAAACAGGGCCTTGATGTTATTTTGTCCGCCTTTAAAACCATGCGGGACGTAATTCTGCCGCAATTCCTCAGGTACAATCGTCGCCGACGTTTTTATTTCACCACTTAATATTTTTTTGATTTGCTCCATCGCAGCTGCCTCTTTCTACTCTCCTGTTTCAATATAGCACAAATTTCTGTGTCCATGCATTAATGGCCACATCCTGACCCAATTATATTTGCAGGCTGTTGTGCCCGCCAATCAATTAGAAAAAACTGCCACCCTAAATTTACCAAAAAGAATCCGCCGGTGTGCTATCACATCAGCGGATCCTTTTTATTTAAGATATTTTTATTGCCGTTTTTTATACGTAAAATTGAAAACAAACGAAATAAGGATTGCTACAAGGGAGACCACGTAAACGCCCTTCAATGCACTGAATAGAACTTGCCGCAGCTGCGGAATCAAGTTAGCAGCTAATTCTTGGGCCTTCGCCGCCGAAACAATTTTATTCATCATGCCTTGGGTCAAATTCGGATGCCCGGCTAACTGACTTGCAACAACCGTGTTGAAGGTAATGCCGTAAATCGAGACCATCATCGTCTGCCCCAGGTAGCGCATCAGCGTGTTAAAGGACGTTGCAACACCGATGTTAGCGGTCGAAACCAAAACCTGGGAACGCACCTGCGAGGCGGTCAGGATGGAACCAAATGCAATACCATTCATCGCTGCAATGATGCAGAAGACCCAGAACGGCGTGTGGAGCGGCACGACGAGGAGCATGCAGTCCGCGGCCAAAAGCAGGGTGAGCATGCCGTTAAAGGTTCTGCGCACGCCCCAGCGGCTCAGCATCCCGCCGATGAGGAAGGAACCGACCACCCACATGACCGAGCTCGGCGTGACCGCAAAGCCGGCCAAAGTGGCTGACGTTCCCTTGATCCCCTGCATCCACGTGGGAATATAAAATTCAAAACCGATGACTACACCGGCAATCAGCAGGGTAATCATGTTAAGCGCAAGGAACTCTCTGCCCTTGAGCATCGACAACGGCATTATCGGGTCCTCTGCGCGCTTTTCTTCGTGATAGAAGATGACTGCACTGACGACTACGACTGCAGCTAGAACGAGCAGAATGAGCGGACTGAGCGTGCTCAGCTCCTGCAGGGTGAACATCAGGGTCAAGAGTAAAACAACCAGCCAAAATGTCCCCTTAACGTCCAACTTGGCCTTCTTCTTGGTCTTAGGCTCGTTTAGGAATACCATGACCAAAGCCAGGGCAATTAGACCAATCGGAACGTTGATGTAGAAGACCCAGTGCCAGGACAGCTGCTGAACAATGAAGCCCCCGAGCAGCGGCGCAATAACTGACGCAACACCCCAAAAGCCGGAGTTTAGTCCCAGCATCTTGGCGCGCTTATGCAGCGGATACATGTCGGCAATGATGGTCATCGCCACCGGCTGCACCGCACCGGACCCGAGGCCCTGAATGACCCGAAAGAGGATTAATTCAACCATGTTGTTGGCTTGTCCGCAAAGAGCCGAACCGATGACAAACAGGACAATGCCGAACAAGAACACCGGCTTGCGGCCAATGCTATCGGCTAACTTCCCGTATAGCGGGGTCGAAACAGCGGTCATAAACAAAAAGATTGAAACAACCCAATTCATGATTTCCAGGCCGTTGAGGTCTGAAACAATCGTCGGCATCGCCGTTGAAACGATTGTCCCTTCAATTGCCGTCATAAACGTTGTCATGAAGATTGCAACCGTCACTACCGCCACATTCGTTTTTTTCAAAATTACCGCTCCCCCAAATTACTTGTTTTTCTTGATAAAATCCAAAAGCGCCTGAACCTGATCGGTCTGCTCCCAGGGCAAATCAATGTCGGTCCGACCAAAGTGACCGTATGCTGCTGTCTGTTCATAAATCGGGCGGCGCAGGTCAAGCATCTTGATAATGCCTGCTGGACGCAGGTCGAAGACGTGACGGACTGCGCGTGTTAACAACTCATCGCTGACCGTTCCCGTCTTTGTGGTATCAATCATGATTGATACCGGGTTAGCAACGCCGATTGCGTAAGCGAGCTGAACTTCGCAGCGGTATGCTAAACCGGCCGCCACGATATTCTTGGCCACGTAGCGAGCCGCATAACTGGCACTGCGATCGACCTTAGTCGGATCCTTACCCGAAAAGGCGCCACCACCGTGACGGGCATAACCCCCGTACGTGTCAACGATAATCTTGCGACCGGTAAGACCGGCATCCCCTTTGGGCCCACCAATAACAAAGCGCCCAGAAGGATTGATTAAATACTTCGTCTCAGCATCCAGGTACTGAGATGGGATAACCTTCTTAACCGCTAAATCAATCATTGCCTGCCGAATTTCATCGTTAGGTACTTGTGCGGTTGTTTGAGTTGAAATCAGCACGGTATCAACGCGCTTTGGTCTGTTATCGTCACCGTATTCAACGGTCACCTGGGCCTTAGCATCGGGACGCAGCCACGACAGCGTGCCCTCCTTGCGCAATTTTGCTACCTGCCGCATTAGGCGGTGGGCCAGCGAAATCGGCAGCGGCATTAATTCCGGCGTTTCCTTGATGGCAAAGCCAAACATCAGCCCCTGGTCACCTGCCCCAATTTGATCCAGTTGATCCGTCTTTGTCGCCTTTTCACGGACTTCAAGCGAATTGTCGACTCCGTCTGCAATATCAGGCGACTGTTCGTCAATATCGATCAAGACGGCACAGTTATTGCCATCAAAGCCAAGCTCCGGCTTGTCATAACCAATCCGCAAGACTGTGTTACGCACAATCTGCTGGATATTGACGTAGGCACTGGTCGAAATCTCACCAAAAACATAGACCAGACCCGTAGTTACGATTGTCTCGCAGGCTACGTGAGCAGTCGGATCCCGGGCAATAATTGCATCTAAAATCGCATCAGAAATTTGGTCAGCTATTTTATCCGGATGACCCTCAGACACCGACTCTGAAGTAAATAAACGTTTTTCCATAATAGTCCCCCTCTATAGACAATTGCTATTCGGTTACCAGGCATCTCCACTAGTGGATCCTCTCAGGACTTAAACCGATTAAGAAATTTATTCGTTCTTTTTATAAAAAAAGACTACCGTAATCCGGTAGTCTTAGAACGATGGAGGATATAGGGCTCGAACCTATGACCTCCTGCTTGTAAGGCAGATGCTCTCCCAGCTGAGCTAATCCTCCAAAGTGACCCGTACGGGATTTGAACCCATGTTACCGCCGTGAAAGGGCGATGTCTTAACCACTTGACCAACGGGTCGTGTTAGCAAATCAAAAGCACATTCAATAGTATACCTGATGAATAACAAATTGCAACAATTATTTGCCAAAAAATAAAATTTCTTGGTTGCGTCAATATGCTCATTATATTTTTCAAAAACAAAAAGAATGAAGTAACCTTCATTCTCTTCCGGGTTATGGAGGATATAGGGCTCGAACCTATGACCTCCTGCTTGTAAGGCAGATGCTCTCCCAGCTGAGCTAATCCTCCAAAGTGACCCGTACGGGATTTGAACCCATGTTACCGCCGTGAAAGGG
Organism: Lactobacillus sp. XV13L; assembly: GCF_059900875.1. Classification (NCBI taxonomy): domain Bacteria; kingdom Bacillati; phylum Bacillota; class Bacilli; order Lactobacillales; family Lactobacillaceae; genus Lactobacillus; species Lactobacillus sp. XV13L. The sequence continues at coordinate 430,783 of NZ_JBWXGD010000001.1, forward strand.
CGATGTCTTAACCACTTGACCAACGGGTCGTGTTAGCAAATCAAAAGCACATTCAATAGTATACCTGATGAATAACAAATTGCAACAATTATTTGCCAAAAAATAAAATTTCTTGGTTGCGTCAATATGCTCATTATATTTTTCAAAAACAAAAAGAATGAAGTAACCTTCATTCTCTTCCGGGTTATGGAGGATATAGGGCTCGAACCTATGACCTCCTGCTTGTAAGGCAGATGCTCTC